>PLDN01000172.1 GCA_003136185.1 Acidimicrobiaceae bacterium
GCGATCGCGAGCGTCTCGTGCGCCTCGGCTGAGATCGAGCCGTAACTCATGGCGCCGGTGGCGAACCGCTTCACGATCTCTGTGACCGGTTCAACCGCCGCAATCGGCACGGGCGACCGCCCACCGGCACCGCCGGCGTCGGCGTCGGCGTCGGCGTCGGCGAACCGGAGCAGGCCACGAATCGTGGCCAGCCGCTCGGACTGGTTGTCCACGAGCGAGCTGTACTGCTTGAAGATGTCGTAGCGCTTCGCCCTCGTCGCGTGCTGCAGCTTGAAAACAGTCTTCGGGTTGAACAGGTGGTACTCACCGTCACGACGCCACTGGTACTCACCGCCGGTCTCGATCTCGAGCTGACCCGGAAGAGGCGGCACCGTGCCGAAGGCAGTCTCGTGGCGCCTCGCCGCTTCGGCTGCGATCTCGGCCGAACCGACGCCCCCAAGACGGCTCGGCGTCCCCGTGAAATAACGGTCGACGAAGCCGCGGTCGAGACCGACGGCTTCGAAGACCTGCGCGCCTGTGTAGGAAGCGACCGTCGAGATCCCCATCTTCGACATCACTTTCAAGATGCCCTTCGAGGCGGCCTTCACGTAGTTGCGGAGCGCCTGGCGCTCGGTCAGCCCCTCGATCTCGCCGTGGCGCACCATCTCCGAGATCGAGTCGAATGCGAGGTAGGGGTTCACCGCTGCCGCGCCGTAACCGATGAGGAGGGCGAGGTGATGCACCTCTCTCGCATCACCCGACTCCACCACGAGGCCGACATGCGTCCGCTTGCGCTGGCGGACGAGGTAGTTGTGGACGGCCGCTGTGAGAAGCAGGGATGGGATGGGCGCGTACTCTTCGCTTGCGTGCCGGTCCGAGAGCACGATCACGTTCGCCGACAGGGCCATCGCCTCAGAGACCTGATCGCACACCTTCTCTATCGCCGCCTCGAGGCCCGGCCCTCCTTGTGAGACCTGGAAGAGGCCGTCGACGGCAAACGCTTTGTAGCCGGGCGTCTCACCGCCCTCGTTCACGTAGAGAAGCTTGGCGAGCGTCTCGTTGTCGAGGACCGGATAGGGCAGGACGATCTGGCGGCACGAATCGGGCGCTGGTACGAGGAGGTTGCGCTCGGGGCCGACCGAGGCGGAGAGCGACGTGACGAGCTCCTCGCGGATGGCATCGAGCGGCGGGTTCGTGACCTGGGCGAAGAGCTGCGCGAAGTAGTCGTAGCAAAGGCGGGGGCGCTCGGACAACACGGCGATCGGCGTGTCCGATCCCATCGACCCGACGGGCTCGGCACCCGTGCGGGCCATCGGGGCGACGATCACCCTTAGCTCCTCGCTCGTCATCCCGAAGAGTCGCTGATGCCGTACGACCGAGGCGTGCTGCGGGGTAAGCATCACCCGCGAGGGAAGGTCCTCGAGCTGGACGAGGCCCTCGTCGAGCCAGTTGCGGTAGGGATGCTCGGCCGCCAGCGCAGCCTTTACCTCCTCGTCGTCGACGATGCGGCCGGCGACGGTGTCTACGAGCAACATGCGCCCAGGCTGCAGTCGGCCCCGCTTCACCACCTTGTCCGGCGGGATGTCGAGCACTCCCACCTCGGAGGCCATCACGACGAGCCCGTCGTCGGTGACCCAGTAGCGGGCCGGCCGCAGGCCGTTGCGGTCGAGCACGGCGCCGACGAGCCGGCCGTCGGTGAACGCGACGGCAGCCGGGCCGTCCCACGGCTCGATGAGACGGGAGTGGTACTCGTAAAACGCCCGGCGCGCGGGATCCATCTCGCGGTGGTTCTCCCACGCCTCAGGGATCATCATCAGCACCGAGTGAGGAAGCGACCTGCCTCCGAGATGAAGGAGCTCGAGCACCTCGTCGAACGAGGCGGAGTCGCTCGCCCCCGGCGTACAGATCGGGAACAGCCGCGAGATGTCGCCCGGCAGGGCGTCGCTAGCAAGGAGCGACTCCCGTGCCCGCATCCAGTTGCGGTTGCCGCGCACGGTGTTGATCTCGCCGTTGTGCGCGACGAACCGGTACGGATGGGCAAGGGGCCACGATGGGAACGTATTTGTCGAGAAACGAGAGTGCACCAACGCAATCGCGCTCTCCAGCCGCTCGTCGGCGAGATCTGGAAAGAATGCCCGCAGCTGATGAGTTGCGAGCATCCCCTTGTAGACAAAGGTCCGTGAGGACAACGACGAGAAGTAGCACTCCTCGATCTCGTGCTCGGCCCGCTTGCGGAGGATATACAGCATGCGCTCGAGCAGCGACGGGAGAGATGCGTCGTCGTCGGGGCCAGGGAGGCTTTGATCGCCGGAGGTTACGAAGACCTGCCAGAAGCTCGGCGCCACCTCGCGGGAGGAGCGGCCCGCCTGGCCGAGGTCGACGTTCATCGGGCGCCAACCGAGGACGCGCAGGCCCTCTTCGGCGGCGATGGCGCCAAATCGGCCGCGCGCCCGCTCAGACGCGGCACCGTCTGAGGACAGAAAAGCCAGGCCCGATCCGTAGCGCCCTTGAGCGGGCAGTTCGATGCCCTCGGACAAGGCGACGTCGGAGAAGAGACGGTGAGGCATCTGGAGGAGGATCCCGGCTCCGTCACCGGTCTCGGGGTCCGACCCGAAGGCGCCGCGATGGGCGAGGTTCTCGAGAGCCGTGATGCCGAGCTCGACGACTTCGTGGCTCGGTCCGCCCCGCATGTCCGCAACGAAGGCGACCCCGCAGGCGTCGTGCTCGAAGGCGGGATCGTAAAGACCAGCCTTTTCGCTTGTCATTGCAATGGCGTCCTCTATGTCACTCAACTGCTCGGTCTCGCCCGGGACGCCCTTGGCCCTTCGGTCGGTAAGAGTACACGCGCCGAACCGTCGTCAGCTTCCGCTGGCCTTCGACGGACCGTCAGTCGCCGGCCCACGAGGCGCCCCGTAGGCTAGGGCGGTGGCTGACGTGCTCGTCCTCGGTGGGGGGATCATCGGACTGGCGTCGGCGTGGAGGTTGGCGCAGGCCGGAGCCTCGGTCACCATGCTCGACCCCTCCCCCGCTTCGGGGGCCTCCAACGTCGCGGCCGGGATGATCGCGCCCGTCACCGAGGCCCACTACGGCGAAGAAGCACTGCTCGGGCTGAACCTCCAGTCGGCGACAGCCTGGCCTGGCTTCGCGCGCGAGCTCGAGGAGGCAGCTGGCCTGCCCGTCGGGTACGACTCTTCGGGCACCCTCGCCATCGCGTTCGATCCGAGCGACAAAGCCGCCCTTGATGAGCTCCACCGTTTTCAGGACAAGCTCGGGCTCGAGAGTGAACCCATCCCGGCTGTCCGGTGCCGGCAGATGGAGCCGACTCTCGCCCCCTCGATCCGCGGCGGGCTGAACGTGCCCTTCGACCACCAGGTCGACCCGCGACTGGTCACCCAGGCATTGCTGGCAGCGTGTCGCGCGCGCGGCGTTGTGGTCAACAGTGCCGCCGTGACCGAGATCCTTTTGTCAAAAGGCGGCTTCGCCGGCGTGCGAACCGATGCCGGCGAGAGGGTCGTCGCTGGTCAAGGAGTCCTCGCGACAGGCTGGCAGGCTGGCCGAGTGCAGGGACTGCCTGCGAGTGCAGTGCCGCCGGTCCGGCCCGTCAAAGGTCAGATCCTTCGCCTTCGGCTGCCGGCGTCCCTCCCCCGTCCCTCGCGGACGATCCGTGCGGTCGTGAGGGGCCAGTCGGTCTACCTCGTACCGCGACCCGGCGGCGACATCGTCTGCGGCGCAACCGCCGAGGAGCTCGGTACCGACACGACCGTCACGGCCGGAGCGGTCTATTCCTTGCTGCGGGATGCGCAGGCGGTGCTGCCCATACTCTCCGAGGCAGAGCTAGCAGAGACCGCTGCCGGACTGCGACCAGGATCGCCTGACAACGCCCCCATGATCGGACCGAGCATCGTGGATGGGTTGGCCATCGCGACTGGCCACTATCGGCACGGGATCCTGCTTGCGCCCGTCACAGCCGCGATGATCGCCGAATTATTGTCCGAGGGCTCGTCGAGCAGTGGAAGTGAGTGGGCACGGTGGGCGGCGTTCGATCCGCGGCGTTTCTCAGGGGAGGTGACGCAGGCGTGATCGAAGCGATCGTCAACGGCGAGCATCGCGGGCTTCCCCGAGGCAGTACGGTCGACGACGTGGTCGCCCTGCTCTCGTCGTCGCGCGCCGGGATCGCCGTGGCGGTAAACGGCCTCGTGATCGCCCGCTCGAACTGGCAGCTCGCCGCCATCGAGCCGGGCGACGTGGTGGAGGTCCTCACGGCGGCTCAGGGCGGCTGAGGGTGACGCAAGAGTTGCAGATCGCAGGTGAGAACGTCGGCTCTCGGCTGATCCTTGGGAGCGGCGGCATCCCGAGCATGGAGGTGCTGGAGCAGACCGTGCGAGCCTCTGGCACAAAGCTCGTGACGGTCGCGATGCGTCGCGTCGACCCCTCAGCGAGAGGATCGATCATCGACGTCCTCTCCCGTTGCGGCGTGCGGGTCCTCCCCAACACCGCAGGGTGCTTCACAGCCGCCGAAGCAGTGCTGACCGCAAAGCTCGCGCGAGATGCGCTCGGCACGAACTGGGTGAAGCTCGAGGTTATTGGTGACGAGATCACCTTGCTGCCCGACCCCGTCGAGCTCCTCGCGGCTGCTCAGCAGCTGGTCGATGAGGGTTTTGTCGTGCTCCCCTATACAAACGACGACCCGATCCTCGCGCGGCGCCTCGAGCAGGCGGGTTGCGCGGCCGTTATGCCGCTTGGAGCTCCGATCGGGTCAGGGCTCGGCATCCGGAATCCTCATAACCTCGCGATGATCACCGACTCCGCTTCTGTCCCGGTCATCCTCGACGCCGGCATCGGCGCCCCTTCCGACGCGGCGATCGCGATGGAGCTCGGCTGTGCGGGCGTCATGGTTGCCTCTGCTATCACCCGCAGCCCCAATCCCGTCCTCATGGCGGGCGCCTTTGCTCTCGCGGTGCAGGCCGGCGCGAGCGCGTGCGAGGCCGGGCGTATCCCTCGGCGTTGGCATGCCCATGCCTCGAGCTCGTTCGAGGATCTCGCTGCCTTTGGGCCGAGCCGCTCGCTCCCCGCCCATGTCGACTGATCCGGCTGCTCAGCCCACAGGTGGATCGTCAAAGACACCTCTCGTCGCACTGACGATCGCCGGCACTGACTCCGGTGGAGGGGCAGGCATCGCCGCTGACCTGCGGACCTTTGCCGCTCACGGCGTCTTCGGCACCCTCGCGGTGACGGCCGTGACCGCCCAGAACACCGTCGGTGTGCAGTCGATCTGCGTGATGGACGTCGACTTGGTGGCAGCACAGATAGACGCCGTCGTCAGCGATCTCGCCCCGCGGGCCGCCAAGACCGGGATGCTCGCGTCTGCCGCGATCGTCTCGATGGTCGCCTCGAAGGCCCGCTCGGGTCAGGTCCCCGTGCTCGTCGTCGATCCCGTGCTCGTAGCGTCATCGGGCGATCCCCTCTTCGAGGGAACCGGGACCGCGGAGGCCTACCGGGATCTCGCCGCAGTGGCCACCGTCATCACGCCCAACCTCCCCGAGGCATCGCTGCTCGTCGGTTGGGAGATCTCCGACCTCGCCTCGATGGAAGCTGCCGCCACCGAGCTGCACGCGCTCGGTCCCGTGCTCGTCGTCGTGAAGGGCGGGCACCGGCCCGGTCCCGAGGCAGTCGACGTCGCTTACGACGGCCGGGCGATAACGCACCTGTCGGCCCCTTGGGTGGCGACACGGAACGTGCACGGCACCGGATGCAGCTACTCCGCTGCGATCGCCGCAAACCTCGCTCTCGGCTGCGACCCTTTGACCGCCGCCCTCCAGGCCAAGCAGTACGTGCACAGGGCGATCGTGCTCGCCTCAGCCTGGCAGCTGGGATCGGGTCACGGCCCGATCGATCACTTGGGAGCCGGGAGCCTCACGGGCGCACCGTAGGGGTGGAGGACGGCCGGCACGGCCACCTCGCCGTTCGGCTCCTGATACGTCTCCATGAGGGCGATGAGCCACCGCGCTGTCATGGCCGTGCCGTTCAGCGTGTGGGCGATCTGCAGCTTGCGCTCGCCGTTGCGGAAACGGATGTTGAGCCGGCGTGCCTGGTAGTCAGTCGTGTTCGAACAAGACGTGATCTCCCGGTAGCGGCCTTGGCTCGGGATGTAGGCCTCGATGTCGTACTTCTTCGACGCCGAGGGCCCGAGATCGCCGGCCGCGGTGCACACCACTCGATAAGCAAGTCCGAGCTTTGTGACGAGCTCTTCTTCGATCGCGAGGATCCGCTCGTGCTCGGCGTGCGAGTTCTCCGGGGTTGTGTAGACGTACATCTCGACCTTGTCGAACTGATGCACGCGGAAGATTCCGCGGGTGTCACGCCCGGCGGCGCCGGCCTCGCGGCGAAAGCAGGTCGAGTACCCGGCATAGCGAAGCGGTAGCTCGGCGGTCTCGAGGATCTCGCCCGCGTGCAGCCCGGCGAGTGCGACCTCGGAGGTGCCGGTCAAGTAGAGGTCGTCGCGGTCGACACGGTAGAGGTTCACCTCTTCGTTCGGAAGGAAACCGGTGCCGTACATCGCTTCTGCCCGCACAAGCACAGGTGGGAGAACGGGCTCGAAGCCCTCCCCGAGCAGGTGGTCGAGCGCGTAGCGGTACATCGCGAGCTCGAGGAGCGCAGAGGGCCCGCGCCGGTAAGCGAATCTCGCCCCGGAAAGACGCACTCCGCGCTCGAGGTCAAAACCACCGAGCTCGACATGGTCCCGGATCTCGAAGGCGAACTCCGGCTCGGTGCCGACGCGGCGGATCTCGACGGCGTCGTCGTCGGTCGAGCCGTCCGGCACGTCCGCCTCAGGCGGATTCGGGACGAGATCGAGCAGCTCCGTCCGGCGCTTCTCGGTCGCTTCGAGCTCGACTTCCGCCGTCTTCAACTCGTCTTTCACTCCCTGCAGCTCTTCGAGCTGCTCAGGTGTGGGGCGTCGGTTCAGTCTCGTGCGCGCCCGCAACGACTCAGCAGCGCTCGATTGGGACCGCCAGGCAGCATCGACCGCGAGCAGCTCGTCGAAAAGCTCGCCCGCACCTTTGCGCGAGAGCGCGGCTCGCATGGCCTCCGGCTGCTCACGGGCGAGTCGGATGTCGATCATGTCGGGCTACCGGCGGCGACGTTTGCGGGGCCGCGGCGCCGGTCGCTGCTGACCGCCGGAGCTCTTTGCGCCTCCTGGGCGGCCGCTACCGCTGCCGCTGGCGCGGCTACCGCTGGCGCTCCCGGAGGGACGGGCCTGCTTCGCAACTGCAGCCGGCGGCGGCGCCTCGCTGTCCGCGCCGTCGTCGCTCTCCTCGTACTCGTAGGCGGCGTCGTCGGAGTCGTTCATTGCGACCGACTTTCCAGCCGACGGCCGGATAGGACCGCGGTCTTGGGTGGCGGCGCCACCGCTTCCCTTCCGGCGGCGCCGGGAGCCTCCGGAGCCGCCGGTGCCTCTGTCTTCGAGGGCTCCGGCTGCAACAGCCGCCGGGGTCAGCAACATCGTGCCGGCGCCGCGGTTCTCGAGCCGTTCCCGGATCTGGCGGTAACGGGGCTCGCGCTCCTTCAGGATCGCCACGAGTGGCGAAGCGATGAAGATCGAGGAATAGGCACCGCTCGCGAGGCCGATCAAGAGGGCCAGGCCGAAGTACTGCAGCGTGGTGGCTCCGAGGATGTCCGCACCGAGCACGAGCACGGCGAGGATCGGCATGATCGCCACAGCCGAAGTGTTGATCGACCGGGCAAGAGTCTGGTTCATCGAAAGGTTGACGACGTCGGTGAACGACAGCTTGCCGCTCGCGCCAAGTCCCTTCGTATTATCTCGGACCCGGTCGAACACGACGATCGTGTCGTAGAGCGAATAACCGAGAATCGTCAGGAACGCCACCACTGTGTCCGGTGTCACGAGGAAGCTCGTGAGGGAGTAGATCCCGACTGTCACGAGGATGTCGTGGATGACCGCGATGATGGCTGCGAGAGCCATCTTCCACTCGAAGAAGATCGAGATGTATGCCGCGATCATTATGAAGAACACAATCAGGGCAACGATCGCCTTGTGGGTGATCTGGCTCCCCCACGTCGGCCCGACCTCTTGGACCGTGACCGCGTTAGCCGACTTGTGATGGGTGACCGTTGCGAGCGCGGACGAGATGTTGTTGACCGTCTTTGTGTATTGCGTGCTCCCGATCGCCGCNNGCACCGCCGAGGCCGGAGCCCGACAGGGCGCTCCGAGCCTGGTTCACGCTGGCACCGTTCGCAGGTATCTGCCAGGACGTTCCACCGACGAACTCGATGTCGAAGTTCAATCCCTGGGTCGCGAGCGAGATAACACCCGCGAGGATGACGAGCCCAGACACGAGGAACCAGGTCCGCTTCCGCCGGACGAAGTCGAACTTCGTCTGGCCGTAGTAGAGGCGGCGGAATCCTGCGGTGATCCCGCGTTCTCTTGTCGCGCCGTCGAGGGTCGCCGTGACGGTGCTCACGCCCCCGCCTCCGAGTTCGACGCCGCTGCGAGCCCGCGAGCTACCCCGAGGTGACGTGCCTCGGTGAAGATCCGGTTGCGTCCGAGGAGGATCACGAGCGGACGTGTGAAGAAGTACGCCGTGATGACGTCGATGATGGTCGATAGCCCGAGCATGAAGGCGAAGCCCCGGACCGCACCGACCGAAAGCCACCACAGGACGAGGGCGCCGATAAACGACACTGCGTCAGCTGACAGGATCGTGCGGTAGGCGCTCTTGAATCCTCGGTCCACGGAAGCTCGGATCGAGCGGCCCGCTCGCACTTCGTCCTTTAATCGTTCGAAATACACGACATACGAGTCGACGGTAATTCCGACCGAGACGATGAGTCCGGTGATTCCCGACAGGTCGAGTGTCAACTGGAAGGACGAATGACCGAGAGCGCAGATGATGGCGTAGATCAGAGCGGCGGTAGTCACGAGACCGAGCACGACGACGACTCCGAGTGCTCGGTAATAGAGGATCGTGTAGAGCATCACGAGTACGAGACCGAGCAGTCCGGCGAGCAGACCGGCGTGAAGCGATGTGGCGCCAAGTGATGGCGAGACGACCTCGGAGGTCACCCTGACGAGGGTCACGGGCAACGCTCCGTAATTCAGGTCGATCGAGAGGGCGTCCGCCGATTGCTGTGTGAAGCTCCCGGTGACCTCGCCCGAACAGCCGAACTGCGTGCCCGTCGCGTTGATGACCGGGGCCGAGATGACGGACCCTCCGAGGTCGTCTCCGACGAGGCTGTGGTAGTTCTTGGTTGCNNATATGTCGGGGTGGCGCTCGAGATGACCTCACCGCTCGCTTGAGAGGGACCGAGCTCCAGGCGCTCGGTCGTACCCTGGGAAGGCAACAGGACCGTGTTGCCTGGGAGATCGAGGGCCACCGGCGTCGTCTGGTAGTTCGCAAGGAGGGGATACGGCGTCCCGCTCGTGTTCGTGCTGGTCGGCTTGTAGGTCGAAGGACACACCGGCGGCGAGACATATTTCGTGGCCTTCTTAGACCCGGTCGACTTGGCCGTCGTCGTGGTGGTGGTCGTGGCGGTGGTCGTCGTCGCGGCCGCTGTGCTCGTCGTGGCACCACCCTTGCCGGCCGTCGTCGTCGTGCTGGGCGACGTCGTCGTAGTGGTTGTCGTGGGCTTGGCTTGGCCCGCGTATGGGTCCGCGTAGCAGAGAACCGGGCGGAAGTAGAGCTGTGCCGTGCTGCCGAGGTGAGCGAGAACCCCAGTGGCGTTCTTCACGCCAGGCAGCTGCACTACGACGTCATTGCCCTGCACGTTGATGTTCGGCTGACTGACCCCGTACGCGTTCGCGCGGTTGGCGAGGATGTTGACGACCGTGTTGAGCTTGGCCTTCGAGACGTTCTTCCCGCTGGCGCACGTGGTGACCGATTTCGGAGCTGCCGGGCAGTAGACGACCGAGAGACCGCCGCGGAGGTCGAGGCCGAGGAGCGGCGTCCAATTGAGGGCTACAACCCCCGCAAACGAGCCCAGGCAGACGAGGCAGACCAGTAGGACGCTCGTGAGGTGACCTCGCCTCACGAGTTCTGTCCGGCAGTGCTACCGCTGTCATCGGGCTCGGCTGACCAGCCCGGCGTCTCGTTCGCGTCCGGCGTCGTACCGGCATCGTCGTCGTCATCTGAGTACGGGTTGTCCGAGAAGTGCGAGTCGTCCTCTTCGGGCCGAACGGCGATGTCGTCGTCGGAGACCGCCGCGGGCACTTGCCGTGCGATCGCGGCCCGAATGACCACGATCTCGGTTCCCGGCGCGATCTCGACGCGGGCGCGGTCTCCCTCGATGCTCACGACCTTGCCGATGATGCCGGAGGTGAGCATGATCTCGTTACCGACCTCGATCGAGCTCTGGGTCTGCTGCTGTGTGCGCGCCTTCCGCCGCTGTGGCCGGATGAGGAGGAAGTACCCGATCGCGGCGATGATCACAATGAAGATGATCGTGCCGTAGGGGTTGCTCTTCGAGGTCGTCGTAGTCGAGGCCAAGAAGCTGTGAAGGGTCAAACTGTTGAGTGAAAGATAGGCGGACATGCGCTCCCTGCCGGTCGAGAACGAAGCGACGACACTGTAGCTGGTGGCGAAGGTGTCGCCGGAGCAGGCCAAATGCGAGGCAGACAAGCTATCGATACTCGGGCTCGGTACGGCCAGGCCCCCGCAGGCCAACACCGAACGCTCCGATCAGCTGGCCCGTTCGTCGTCGAACAAGGTCGGCAACACGAGGCCACGTTCTGACTGCGGTCCTGCCCCTTCCTCGGGAACGGGGAGACCGAGGTGCTCGTAGGCAGCGGGGGCAGCTACGCGGCCACGGGGGGTGCGCATCACCAGGCCGGACTTCAACAAGAAGGGCTCGTAGACGTCCTCCACCGTCTCCGGCTCCTCTCCTACGCTGACCGCCAAGGTCGACAACCCGACCGGTCGCCCGCAGAAACGAATGCACAACGTCTCGAGAATCGTCCTGTCCAGCTGGTCGAGGCCGAGTTCGTCGACGCCGAACTGGTCGAGGCCGGCGCGGGCGGTGTCGTAGGTGATGACCCCGGTGCCTCTCACCTCGACGAAGTCTCGCACTCGCCGCAAGAGTCTGATCGCGAGCCTCGGAGTGCCTCGTGAGCGTCCGGCGATCTCCGCCGCCCCATCCGGCTGCAACTCGACACCGAGCAGCTGAGCAGACCTCACGACGATCTTCTCGAGCTCGGGCGGACTGTAGTGGTCGAGCCTCGCGACGAAGCCGAAGCGATCCCTGAGCGGCCCGGTCATTAGACCCGTCCTCGTGGTCGCGCCGACGAGGGTGAAGCGCGGGAGGTCGAGCCGGAGCGAGCGTGCCGTCGGGCCTTTGCCGATCACAATGTCGAGCTGGAAGTCCTCCATCGCCGGGTAGAGAACCTCTTCAACCGCACGACCGAGCCGGTGGATCTCGTCGATGAACAGGACGTCACCCTCCTCGAGCCCGGTGAGGATCGCTGCCACGTCTCCACTTCGGATGAGCGCGGGACCGGAGGTGATCCGCAGGTTCGCCCGCATCTCGGCCGCGACGATCCCAGCAAGCGTCGTCTTGCCGAGCCCAGGCGGCCCCGCGAAGAGGAGATGGTCGACCGACTGCCCCCGGCGGCGGGCCGCCTCGAGGACGATGCTGAGTCGCTCGCGGAGCTCCTGCTGGCCGACGAACTCATCGAGGCTGCGGGGACGGAGGTTGGCCTCGAGGGCGAGCTCCCCCTCATGGGCGATGGCCGCCACCGGCCGCGCAGCGACGCCGGCGGAGGCTTCCGCCGGAGCGGGCGCAGCGCCGCCCGGCTCGGCGAGGATCTCGCGCCTGGGGCTCATCGCCGCGGGGCTAGGTCCAAGAGCGCCTGGCGCAGCAGCTCTTCAGCCGTGCCCTCCCTCGGGAGCGCCCGCAGCGCCGCCCTTACCTCGTCAGGGCCGTAGCCGAGCTGGGAGAGGGCCTGGGAGACGTCCGCCGTCACCGACGGCGGGCCGCCGCGGTTGAGGAGTATCGCTGCGCCTGCGCCGACGTCCAGCTGGTCGTAACGAGCCTTCAGTTCGACCAGCAGGCGGATGGCTGTCTTCTTCCCGATGCCGGGCACGAGCGTGAGGGCGTCGACGTCGTCGGTGCTGACGATCTCAGCGAGACGGTCCGGCGGGTGGACCGACACGATGGCAAGTGCGAGTGCGGGCCCCACGCCGTGCGCTCCGAGGAGAAGCTCGAAATTCTGGCGCTGATCGGGAGTCGCGAACCCGTAGAGCGTGATGGCACCCTCCCGCACGTGGGTGTGGATCGAGACCGAGACCTCACCGTCGCCCGGCACGACGCTGGCGGCCAGTTGGGGCGGCACGAGCACCCGGTAACCGACTCCTCCGACGTCGATCACGAGCTCGACGACGTGGTCGCCGACGCTCCGGCGCTCGACGACAAGGCCTCTCAGGTATCCGATCACGCGATCACCGCCCGTTCTTGTGCCCATGGCGATGCGCCGAGATGGCAGATCGCGAGCGCCAAGGCGTCGGCTGCGTCAGGTGGCTTCGGCACCTGTTCCAACTTGGCGAGTCGCGTCACCATCTGTTGTACCTGCTCTTTCGTGGCATTGCCGTAGCCGGTAACCGCCAGCTTCACCTCCGCGGCTGTGTACTCCGCCACTTGGCATCCACTCTCGACTGCGGTGAGCAGAGCGATCCCGCTCGCCTGACCGACAGCCATGGCCGTGCGGGCATTAGAGCGAAAGAAAATCCGCTCGACGACGACCACATCGGGACGGAGCTCTTCGATGAGCTCATAGAGGTCCTTGCGCAACCGCGCGAGGCGGATCGGGATCGCTTCTTCGGGACTGGTCGTCAACACCCCAGCAGCGACCGCCGCGTAGCCGTCGCTCGTCCTCGAGACGCAGCCGTAGCCGCAACGGGACAGCCCTGGGTCGATGCCGAGGACAAACATCCGTTCGATAGTAACCCGGACGCTCCCGCGAGACGCGGATGGGCTATCAGACCTCGATGGACTCGAGTATGTGGTCCGGGATGTCGAAGTTCGCCCAGACGTTCTGAACGTCGTCGTGGTCGTCGAGCAGCTCGATGAGCTTCAGGACTCGCTTGGCTGTGCCTTCGTCTTCCACCGCGACCCGTGTGGTCGCGACCATCTCGACATCGCCGGCCTCGATCTCGATCGATGCAGCCTCGAGCGCTTGCCGGAGGGATGGCAGGTCGCCCGGGGCGCAGGTCAGCATCCACTCGTTGCCCTCGTCGCGCAGGTCCTCAGCTCCTGCTTCGACGGCGACTGCCATCAGGTCGTCCTCCCCGACGGTCTTCGGCAGCATCACTACGCCCTTGCGCTCGAACTGCCACGAGACCGCGCCGGGTTCGGCCATCGAACCGCCGTTTCTCGAGAAGATCGAGCGGATGTCAGCGCCGGTCCGGTTCCGGTTGTCCGTCAGGACCTCGACTATGAGGGCGACCCCGCTCGGGGCGTAGCCCTCGTAGGAGATGGCCTCATAGCGGACGCCCTCGAGCTCGCCCGTCCCGCGCTTGATCGCCCGTTCGATCGTGTCGATAGGCACCGACGCGTCGCGGGCCTTCGTGAACATCGTGCGCAACGTGGCGTTGGCGCTCACGTCCCCACCGCCTTCTCGCGCGGCGACCTCCACCTGGCGGATGAGCTTTGCGAACACCTTGGCTCGGGCCTGGTCCTTTGCGCCCTTGCGGTGCTTGGTGGTCGCCCACTTCGAATGGCCCGACATCGGTTCAGTCTCCTTCGACTTTGCTCAGCAGCAGCTCGTGCAATCGAGAGTCGCCGGCGAGCTCGGGGTGGAACGACGACACGATCACGTTGGCTTCGGCGCATACGACTGGATAGCGCGCGCCGTAGCTGCCCGGCAGGTCGACCTCCGCGAGAACCTCTACACGCTCGCCTGTGCGCTCGACGAGCGGTGCCCGGATGAACACGGCGTGCATCGGCCTGTCCAGGAACTTAACGTCGATGTCCGTCTCGAACGAGCGCACCTGGCGTCCGAACCCGTTGCGCCGAACCGACACGTCTATGGCCCCGAAGGACACCTGGTCTGAGCGCCCATCCAGCACTTCGGTCGCTAGGAGGATCATCCCGGCACATGTCCCGAGCATCGGTAGGCCGTCCGCCACCATCTTCTCGATCTCGGTGCCGAGACCGGACGAGCCGAGCAGCAGCGACATCGTGGTCGACTCGCCCCCCGGCAATACGAGCGCCTCGATCCCCCGTGCGTCGGCCGGCGTGCGCACAGTTCTTGCGTCAGCTCCGAGGGACGAGAGAACGGCGAGATGTTCCCGAACGTCTCCTTGCAGCGCGAGCACGCCGACCCGCCGTGGGGCGCCCGAGCCCCTAGAGCGCCCAGCGCGCTCGCTCGTCACGCGTCACCAGCCCCGGTCGGCCAGCTTCACCTCGAGGGAGGAGATCTCCAGCCCAACCATGGCGGCGCCCAGGCCCTTCGAGACTTTCGCAACGATCGCGGCATCTTCGAAATGTGCCGTCGCTTCGACGATCGCCCGCGCCATTCGCGCCGGGTCGTCGCTCTTGAAGATGCCCGAGCCGACGAAGACCGCTTGGGCTCCGAGCTGCATTACTAGCGCAGCGTCCGCCGGCGTCGCGAGCCCGCCCGCACAAAAGAGCGGGACTGGCAACTGGCCGGTCGCGGCGACTTCCTCGATGAGCTCGATCGGGGCTTGCAGGCGCTTTGCCCACGCGTATCGCTCAGCCGAGTCGGCGGTCGTGATCTTCCCGATGTCACCGAGGATCGAGCGAAGGTGCCGGACCGCCTCGACGACGTTGCCTGTGCCGGCCTCGCCCTTCGAGCGGATCATCGCGGCGCCCTCGCTGATGCGCCGGAGCGCCTCACCCAAGTTGGTCGCACCGCACACGAAGGGGATCTGGAAGGCCCATTTGTCTATGTGATGCTCCTCGTCTGCAGGCGTGAGCACCTCAGATTCGTCGATGTAGTCGACTTCGAGTGCTTCGAGGATCTGAGCCTCGGCGAAGTGCCCGATACGAGCTTTCGCCATCACCGGCACGGTCACGGCCTCCTGGATACCCTCGATCAAGGCCGGGTCGCTCATCCGAGCGACTCCGCCGTCACGACGGATGTCAGCCGGTACGCGCTCGAGCGCCATGACCGCTACAGCTCCGGCGTCCTCGGCGATCTTTGCCTGCTCGGCGTTGACCACGTCCATGATCACGCCACCACGCAGCATCTCCGCCAGGCCGCGCTTCACCCGGGCGGTTCCGGTCCGCTGCGTCGTAGTTCCGATCCCAGCCTTGTCTTCGTCGAGATTCGTCACGGGATCAGTTTAGTGGGCGCCCTGGGTGACCCTGACTGGCCGGTCAGGGCTCACAGCTCGCGCAGGACCTCTAGCCGCTCGGTGATCCCGAAGACTCCTTCGTCAGCGGGTGAGGTTGCCCTCGAGCGGCTTGGCTGCAACTCGGCGAGAGGGACGATCCACTGCGAAGCGGTGTCCGCCAGCAAACCGGTCTGGACCGATGCCGAAGGGACCGAGGAGGGCGCCTCGTCGATTCCGGCCAGCGCGTTGATCAGACCCGGCGGGTAACGGGTGACCCGGACGGTGGCGAGATCGGCTTCGAGCTCCCGGTTCGGCCCCTCGAGCCACGAAGCGAGCCGCGCCGAGCCAGGCAACCCGAGCCGGCCGCCATGCAGCAGCGCGACTGACAAGCCGCCCGACAAGGTGTCGAGCCGCTTCACGTGCGCCAACTCGTGGGCGAGCACACCCTCGAGCTCGATGCGCTCGACCATCGACAACAGCCCGCTCGTAGCAAGGAGCCGCACCTCGTCTGGTCGTACCCCCGAGACCATTGCGTTCGGGGCAGCGTCGACGAGCACCAGTAGGCGAGGCACGGGTAGTCCGAGCGCGGCGCAGAGCGACTCGGCGACGTCTTGGTACCTCTCGGCGGCAAGGCCCTGAAGCACCCCTGCGTCGACTGCTTCGCTCGCCGTTATGCCGCCGATCCGGGCACCGGCACCGATCACGGCGGATCGCCAGGAAGCAGCAGCGATCAACGCCCAACCGATGATGAGCACCAACCCGACTATCAGCAGTGGCAACACGACGATTCCGACGAGTGCCACACCAAAGCCGATCACAAAGGGAACAGCGGCGACGGTGAGTGCGCGGCGCCTGTTGTCGTCGGCCGCACGACGCCAGGCGTCGTCGCGACGCGTGGCCGCCCTGTCGAGCACCTCCCGCGAGGCGCGGACTGCGGCTTGTTGAGCCTCGCGTGACCGCCGCATCCGCTCCTCTGAGTCGTTGGAGCGACGGTCGCGGTCTCTCCGGCCGCCCGGCCGTCGCGATGATGAAGGGGCCGGTGGCACGGACTGAAGTGTAGGACGCCGGGCCCGCACGGCCGACGACCGCTCAACTCTCGGCTGCGACGACGGACCGGTAGATCCGAAGGTAAGCCTCTGCGATCTTTTCGATCGAGCACCCCTGTGCCCGTGCGCGGCCTTTGTCGACCAGCTCAGAGCGCGCGCGGTGGTCAGCCAGTATCTCGCCGATCGCGCGGGCGAGATCTGCCGAGTCGCCTGCCCGGAACAGCCGCGCCGCCCCCGCCGCTGCAAGCGTGTAACCAGGGATGTTCGCGGAGATGACTGCGGTGCCTGCCGCCATCGCCTCGAGGATCACCACCCCGAAGGACTCCCCTCCGAGCGCCGGGGCCACGAAGAGGTCTGCCGCCGCGAGCAGTGACGCCTTCTCGGCCTCATCGATCCGCCCAAGGAACAGCACGCGCCCGTCACCCGCCGCCCGGCGCCGCAGCGAGGCACTCTCGGGCCCGTCTCCTCCTATCACGAGCTGGACTTCGGGGCCGAGCAGCTCCATTGCGCTTAGAAGGACCGAGACGCCCTTTCGCTTTTCGAGACGCCCGACGAAGGCGATCACGGGCGCCTCGCCGTTCTTGAACAAGCCCGGTGGGGGTGCGGCGGCCCCTTGTACGGTTGCCTCCTGTGCGGCACGAGCCCGCTCATAACGCTCGACTTCGACCCCATTACCCACCTCGACCACGCCCGGGAGGTGGCGCCCGAGCACCGCCCCCGCCGTCTCGATGGCGGCAGCCGAGACACCCGTGAACGCGGCGCAGCGACGGGAGACGAGCCTTCCGAGCACAAGACCCGCCGTCTTGTACAAAGGGTCCGAGTCCGCACGGTGGAAGGTGCCGACGATCGGTCGCGGGCCGGCCAGCACGGCGGCGAGCGGCGGCCCGGGAATGAGGGGCTCGTGTACGTGCACGACATCGGGTGAAAAGTCACGGAGCGCCCGTACTGTCGCCAACGAGGCAGCGGGTGTCGGCGCGACCGGGGCAACCGAGCCGTTGACCGGGATCGAGATCCCACGTCCGGCCCGGTACAGCCTCACTCCGTCGATCCGCGGGCCGTCGCCCGGGGCGGCCTGCGGGGTAACTACGGCTACCGTCTCGCCGAACCCGGCCAGTGCTCCCGCGAGGGCCGCCACCTGACCCTGGACTCCGCCAGGCACGGCCCAGTCATAGCCCGAGACGAGCGCCACCCGCATCGGTCCAAGCTATCGGCCACGACTCGCGCGCCCCGGCTCACTTGCCTTTGTCAGACGGCCAGTTCGGTTGGAACATGTGCCATTGAGTGGGGGCAGCACGGATGAGCTCNNGGGGAACAGCGGCGCCCCGGTTCGAAGGGCGAGCACTGCGGGTCCGCCCGGCAAGGTCGTCCGCTCTCCGAAGAACTCGACCTCGATGCCGTTGCCGACGAGGTCGCGGTCGGCGACGAGGCCGACCAGTCGACCCTCCCGCAGAGTCTCCATGAGCTGACCAGTCGCGCCGGGCCCGAGCGGCACGATCTTCAGGCCGAGCGCAGAACGCTGCTCTTTGAAGAACTCGAATAGCTCCGGGGGCTGCAGCGGCTCGACGACGGTCGTCATGGGATACCCCTCGAGCGTCAACCACCGCCCGCCGATCTCCCAAGAGCCGAGATGAGGGAGCGCCATGATGGCGCCGCGGCGCTCGTCGAGCGCCGCGCGCACTGGCTCGAAACCCTCGATCGAAAACCGCCTCAGCACCTCCCGAGGGCGCATCCCCACCAGCCGGGCGCTCTCGACGTAGTAGTGGGCATATGAGTCGAAGGCCTCGACGACCGCTTTTTCGATCTGGCGCTCGGAGGCTTGCGGTCCGAGCACCCGCCGCATGTTGGCTCGCACGATCGGCCGGCGGCTACGCGCTATCTCCGACATCGCCAGCCCGGAAACGGTCGCGAGCATGGAGGTGACGCTGTGTGGGAGTGCCTGGACTATCGAGGCGATCGACCGATATGCGAGGTACGCGGCACGGCCCTTCGACGGCTCAGGCACGTTCCGATCTCAGAGGTCAGCTCGACGATTGCGGCGTCAGCGACCGGTGCCGAGGCGGCGGCGGAGCGCAGCGGCTGCACCCTCTTGGCGTCGTTGCGTCAAGCGTGCCGATGATCGGGCGCTCGACCGAGATGTGCGGGCGCTCCGAGAGCTGCCAGCGCGATCTGAGGCGAGCACAGAGCGCAGGCGCGTGGAGAGCGGCTCGCCCGCGCGGCGCCTCGATCTGGGGCTGCGCATCGACACTGGCCGGCTGCGGGTGCCGCCACCTGATGCGCGGACCTCGCGCCACGCCCGCCAACGGGACTCCACACGGCCGGGGCGCCAGGCAGCCAACGGCGTCGTACCGGCTGCAACTCGCGCCGGGACCTTTGCTGGCAGCGGTTCGCCGGTGAGCTCGGCAGTTGCCTGCCTCCAGATCTTTACGAAACGCTGGCCAGCGGTGAACACGCACAGCCCAAGCAAGACGGCGAGAAGCGGCACTAGCACGACGTGGAAAATAAGCGCCGCACCGAGGAAGATCAGGCGCTCGGCACGCTCCATGAGGCCGCCCTTCGCGTCCCACCCAAGTGACTCCGCCTTTGCGCGCTCGTACGAGATCACGTTCCCGACCCCAAGGATCGCAAAGGGCAACAGCGCCTGCACGGGCGTGCGTCCGGTCGCGAGGTACCAGGCAACGCCCCCGAAGATGAAACCGTCAGCGACGCGATCGGCGACCGAGTCCAAGAACGCGCCACGCCGCGACGACGAGCCGGCTGCCTTTGCGACCGCTCCGTCGAGGGTGTCCATGAGCCCGCCGGCAGTAACGAGCGCCACACCGATCCACAGGTGCCCGAGTGCGATGATCACCCCGGTCAGCGCCGCGAGCATCATGCCAACGACCGTCACCTGGTCCGCCGTGACGCCGACAGCAGCCAAGCGGCGACCTAAGCCGATGCGCGCGAGCCCGCCAGGTGGGGATTTTTCAGAGGTTGGCGCCACGTCCGTAGCAGGTGCGCCAGAGGAGCTTTCCTCGGAGCTGTCTCCCTGTTCGGTGCTGCGGCTGCCCTTACGACCCCGTCGGCCGTCGATCATCGTGCTCCTTACGCACTGCTCGGCTTTTCACAAGATTACCAGGTCGCGCCAGAAATCCCACTAAGAGCACTCGCCGCGGCACGCCTTCATGGGTAGGCTCGCCGACCTAACAGCCCCGGCGCGGTCGAGAGCGCCCGGGGGTAACAGGGAGGTCAGCTGCGTGGGGAACGTGCCGTCCGGCAAGATTCGCAACGTCGCGCTCGTGGGCCACGGCGGCTCCGGCAAGACGAGCCTCGCCGAAGCCCTCCTTTTCTCCACCGGGGCCATCACTCGCCCTGGCCGCACCGAGGATGGTACGACCGTTTGCGACTACGAGCCCGAGGAGCACAAACACGGCATCTCGATCTCTCTCGCGCTCGCTCCGGTCGAGTTCGGCGACATGCGGATCAACGTCATCGACACTCCCGGCTACGCCGACTTCGTGAACGAGGTCTCCGCCGCCCTCTCAGTTGCCGATCTCGCCATTGTGGTCGTCTCAGCGGTAGAGGGTGTCGAGGTCCAGACCGAGGTCGCATGGCGCCTCGCCGAGAGGCTCAAACTCCCACGCCTCATCTTCGTAAACAAACTCGACCGTGAGCGCGCAGACTTCGAACGTACCCTCGAGCAGCTCCGGAGCCTCTTCGGCGCCGGCATCGCACCGCTCGAGCTGCCGATCGGTCACGAGGCTTCCTTCCGCGGCGTTGCCGACCTGCTCACCGACACCGCAATCACCTATGAAACCGGAAAGGCCGTGACGGGCTCCATCCCAGACGAGATGGAGGAGTTCGAGCACCGCGTGCACGAGGCGCTGGTCGAAGGCATCGTCGTCGCTGACGACGATCTCATGGAGCGCTATCTCGAGGGCGATGTGCCGTCCCCGCAAGAGCTGGAGGCGACCCTTGCCCATGGCGTCGCTTCGGGGAGCGTTTTCCCCGTCGTCTGCGGATCGGCCACCAAACAGGTCGCGATCGACCGCCTTGCTGCGTTCATCTCCGAGATCGGGCCGAGCCCACTCGACCGGCCTGCAACGATCGTCCAGGCCGGCGACTCGACAACCGAGGTCGCCGTCGACCCATCCGGTCCCCCGCTGGCCCGGGTGTTCAAGACGATCGCGGACCCCTATGTAGGTCGCATCTCTTTGCTCCACGTCCTGTCGGGCACTCTGAAGCCGGACTCGGTCCTCGTCAACTCGAGGACTCGCTCAGAAGAGAAGCTGCACTCGCTCCTGATGCTGCGCGGCAAAGAGTCGACGCCGGTCACCGAAGCCCAGGCAGGTGACATCGTCGCCGTGCCGAAACTCACCGACGTGCAGACGGGCGACACTCTCGCGCCGAAGAACATGCCTGTTCACGCTGAAGGACACGTGATAGCTCCGCCCCTCCTGTCAATCGCGTTGAAGCCTCGGGCCAAAGGTGACGAGGACAAGCTGATGACGGCCTTGCACCGGCTGCAGGAAGAAGATGGAGCGCTGACGGTCCGCCGGGAGGACGAGACACACCAGACCGTGCTCTCGGGGATGGGCGACACTCATCTTCAAATCGCCTGCGAGCGCCTCCATCGAAAGTACGGCGTGGACGTCGAGATCGAGCTTGTGAAGGTTCCCTACCGCGAGACGATCTCCCATCAGGCCGAGGCGGAGGGCAAGTACAAAAAGCAGACCGGTGGCCACGGCCAATACGGTGTCTGCAACCTGCGGATCGAGCCTCTCGATCGGGGCACCGGCTTCGAGTTCGTCGACGCCGTCGTCGGTGGGGCGATCCCTCGTCAGTTCATCGCGGCGGTCGAAAAGGGCCTGCAAGAGGCGATGTCGAGCGGCGGCGCCTTCGGCTTCCCCGTCGTCGACGTCCGCGTTACCTGCTTCGACGGCAAGTACCACTCGGTCGACTCTTCCGAGATGAGCTTCAAGATGGCTGCCTCGCTGGGCTTTCGCGAAGCGCTGCATGCAGCTGGCCCGGTGCTGCTCGAACCCGTCTCGCGCGTCGAGGTCACGGTGCCCTCCGCCTACCAGGGCGACGTGCTTGGCGACCTCAACTCGCGGCGCGGCCGCGTACTCGGGACGGACTCCGGCGAGGGTGACAACCAGGTCGTGTTAGCTCTCGTTCCCACTTCGGAGCTCACGCGGTACGCAACCGATTTGAGGAGTGTGACCGGGGGGCGAGGGCGTTTCACTGTGGCTCACGAGCGCTACGACGTCGTTCCGCAACAGATCGCCGAACGCCTCGTCAAACAACTAGAGGCAGCCCGCGCCTGAGCGTCGCCTTCGGTCGCTCAAACGGGAAGGGAAGACCAGGCCTCGGCTACGGAGCGCTCGCCGGTCAACTCCAGGTCCTCGAGCCCCACGCGATTCCAGCTGAACAGGAACAGCTCCGAAGCGCTCCCGCGCAGCACCGCGGCCGCAGGTCCCGGCTTGTGCCGCGTCCGGAGCCGCCCGTTCCCCACCTCGACCACCCAGGCCGACTCGGTGTCCGAGCACGAGAGGCAGAGGGGTCCGCCGAGCGACGCGTCTGGGCACTCTGGTACGTCCGCTCGGAGGTGCACCTCGAGCCGCTCGTCGATGCCGTCGACCGCGAGCGCGAGGCCGATCGGGCTGACGTCGCCAGCGGTCAGCTCGCCGTCGTACCGGTGCACTGCAACCTCGAGCGCCATGCGCCGAGCCACCCAACCTGAGTCGAGGTCTGCACCGGACCAATTCCAACAGGGTTCGTCAGGGCCGAGCTCGCTGAGCGCCTCGACGAGAACACCTGTCGCTGCATCGAGCCATTCGACCGGGTCGGACGCGGCGGTCGACTCGTAACCGGGAGGGTCGCGGCGCTCAGTCGGGTCGGCGGAGGCCAGCTGGTGGGCCCAGAATGTGAACACGCCGGCGACGTGCTGAGCCAGCTCACGTGCGCTCCAGTCGGGGCACGACGGGACCCGCTTGTCGAGCACGTCTGCGATCACCGAACTGAGACGCGCCGATTCCTCCTCGACGGCGTTGACACGCTCCTCGAAACTCGGGGAGTCGATCATGTCGAGGGGTGCTCCTGTCGGAAGGCGTCCGGGCGGGCTGTGTCGAGGCCCGCCGCTTGGCAAATTGTTTCGAGGGTCGACGCCGGATCAGCAACCTCGACTACGAAGAAACGGTAGCGGGCGCCCGAGGCCTCTACGACGACGGCGTTTCTTGCCAGCCCGACTGACCAGAACGACCAGCCGTCCTGCGAGTGGTACATGCCGACGCGGAATACTCCCGTGCGGCCGCCACGCTTGCGCAATCTGGTCCGCACGTGCAGTCGAGCAGACGGATCGTGGGTGACCGCGAGCACGGCGGACAACGGGACAGCGAGGCGGCGCTTGACCGCCATAAGCGAGCGCCAACCCTTCAGCCGGACGACCACTTCGTCGCCCTCCACGTCAATGCTGCCCCAGACCTTCGGCGGGTGCTCCCGCCGGGGAGGGATCGGCGTGGGCCCGACATAGGGGGCCTCAGGGAGAAAGTTCTCACCGAGGCCATCGCGTCCGACGTCACGGCGGCGCGTCCATTCGCTCATTGCCAAGCGTCCCTCAAACGCTTGAACGAGTCCGCCAGAGCCTCAGGCATGACGCGAACCGAAGCGGTCGCCGTCATAAAGTTGGTGTCGCCCGCCCACCTTGGGACGGCATGGACATGGAGGTGGCCGGGAATTCCGGCACCGGCCGCCCGACCGAGGTTCACTCCGAGATTGATCCCCTCGGGCCGGTAAGCCTCCTTCAGGGATGCGACCGAGCGGTGAACCGAGCGCCACAGCTCGGTTGCTTCGGGCTCGCTCAACTCCTCCAGCTCGCGAACGTGGCGGCGCGGCATAACCATCACATGACCGCTCGCGTAAGGGAACGCGTTCAGCATCGCGACAACGTGCTCACCTTCGAAGACCACGAGCTTTTCCTCGTTCGTTGCGTCCGCTTCGAGGATCGCGCAAAATATGCATGCATCGTCGGCGAGGTCGCCGACGATTGAGCGCTGCGGTCCTTCGGTGGCGGCCGACGACACGTATGCCATACGCCAGCCAGCCCAAAGATGGTCGAGCGTCACCGCTCCCGACGCGCCTGTGCGCCGCCCGCACTCGCGCGCGCGTTCGGCGGTGCCGCCTCGTCACGGATCCGCTCGACGAAGTCCGCCACGCCGACTCCTCGCTCAGGCCGTTCGCTCCCCCGGGCGTTGACCCCGACCGTGCGGGCGTTCACGTCGTCGTCGCCGACCACGAGGATGTATGGCAGCTTCTCGAGCTTGGCCCGGCGGATCCTCGGTCCGAGTGGCTCATTCGCAGCCTCGGAGTCGACACGGATTCCGGCCCCTGCCAGCGCGCTGCGGACTTCTTCCGCGTACGGGCCGTGGTCGTCGCGCACCGGCAGGACGCGCGCCTGCACCGGAGCGAGCCATGTCGGGAACGCTCCCGCGTAGTGCTCGAGCAACACCCCGAAGAAGCGCTCGACGGACCCGAACAACGCCCGGTGGATCATGATCGGGCGGTGGCGTTCGTTGTCGGCGCCGACGTACTCCATCCCGAAACGCTGCGGCAGCTGGAAGTCGAGCTGAACGGTCGACAGCTGCCAGGTCCGACCGATCGCGTCGCGCGCCTGCACCGAGATCTTCGGGCCGTAGAACGCCCCTCCGCCCTCGTCTAGTACGAGCTCTAGATCCATCGAAAGAGCCACCTGCCGGAGCGCCTCGGTGGCATCGTGCCATTCCTCGTCGGTACCGACGCCCTTGCCGGGAGGCTTGGTGGACAGCTCGAGGTAGAAGTCGTCGAGGCCATAGTCACGCAGGAGATCGAGGACGAAGACGAGAAGCGATTTGAGCTCGTCGACCATCTGCTCACGATCCACGAAGATGTGCGCGTCGTCCATCGTCATCCCCCTCACCCGGGTGAGGCCGTGTACGACGCCGGACTTCTCGTAGCGGTAGACCGAGCCGAACTCGAACAACCGGATGGGCAGCTCGCGGTAACTACGCTGCCGGCTCTTGAAGATCAAGATGTGGAACGGGCAGTTCATGGGCTTCAGGTAGTACTGCTGCCCCCCGTCGAGCTCCATCGGCGGGAACATGCCCTCCGCGAACCAATCGAGGTGACCGGAGATCTCGAACAGCTCCGACTTGGTGATGTGGGGCGTATAGACGAACTCGTAACCCGCCTCCTCGTGGCGAGAGCGGGAGTAATCCTCCATCGCCTTGCGCACGATCCCACCTTTCGGGTGGAACACCGCAAGGCCCGAGCCGATCTCGCTCGGGAACGAGAACAGGTCGAGCTCGACCCCCAGCTTGCGGTGATCCCGTCGCTCAGCCTCCTCCAGGCGATGAAGGTGCGCCGCAAGCGCCTTGTCCGACTCCCAGGCGGTGCCATAGATGCGTTGCAACTGTTCGCGCTTCTCGTCGCCGCGCCAGTAGGCCCCCGCCACCCGCATCAGCTTGAAGCTGCCGAGTCGGTCAGTAGAAGGCACATGGGGCCCTCGGCAGAGGTCCACGAATTGCTCGCTGTTGCGGTAGGCGCTGATGCCTGCCGCGGCGACCGACAAGAGCTCGGCGGCGGCAGAGTCAGCGGCAGAGGCGTCCGTATCTCCTGAGGCCGAAGACGTCGAGGCCGCAGTCGCTGCCGCCCCTGCGATTATCTCTAGCTTGTAGGGCTGATCCTTGAAGAGCTCGAGACCCTCTTCGAAGGAGTGTTCCTCGCGGACGAAAGGCTGCGCCTCGGCAACTATCTCGCGCATGGTTGCCTCGATGCGCTCGAGATCCGAGTCGCTGAAGTGCGCGCCGCCCGGTAGCTCGAAGTCGTAGTAGAAGCCATCGGTGATTGCCGGGCCGATCGCAAAGCTGGCGCCCGGCCACAGCCTCGTGACCGCCTGAGCCAAGACGTGCGCAGTCGAGTGACGCAGAACGCCGCGCCCTTCTTCAGTATCCCGCGTCACGATCCGGACCTTCGCGCCGTCGTGCAGCGGCTGCCCGAGGTCGGACAGCTCGCCGTCGACCTCGATCGCCACAGCGGCCTCGGCCAACCGGCGACCGATCTGGCCGGCGAACTCTGCCCCCGTCGTGCCGGCCGCGACCTGTCGCATCGTTCCGTCCGGGAGGATGAGAGTGATGTCTGCGGCCATCGGACAAGAGTACCGAGGTCCGAAAGGGTCACTCGACGAGCGGCTCTTCGCGCTACAGGGCCACTCCGAGCAATGCCGCTGCGCGGCTTACTCCCGTGCTGGCCTCAGCCGCTTCGTCGATCGCGGCCAGCGCGCCGGGAGTGTCGAGGTCGTCGTCGAGACGGGCGCGGACCTCGTCGAGAGCGCCTTCGCCCTGACCCGCTACACGCCACCGCTCGAGACGGGCCGTGGCGATATCGAGGAGGACGCCGTCGAAGTCCCACGAACCGCGATAGTGCTGCGAGAGAAGCGCCAGCCTGATCGCAGCCGGCTCGACGGAGTCGAGCAGCGTGTGAACGAAGACGAGATTGCCGAGCGACTTCGACATCTTCTCGCCGCCGAGCCGCACCATTCCGACGTGCATCCAGTGGCGCACGAAGGTCTCGCCAGTGGCTGCCTCGGACTGCGCCGTCTCGCACTCGTGGTGGGGGAAGATCAGGTCCGTCCCACCCCCGTGGAGGTCGATCGTCGTACCGAGCTCCCGCAGGGCTAGCGCTGAGCACTCGATGTGCCAGCCCGGCCGGCCCTTTCCCCACAGTGAGTCCCACGCAGGCTCGCCGTCGGCCGAGGGCTGCCATAGGACGAAGTCGAGCGGGTCGTCCTTGAACGGGTCGTCGGGGTTGCCACCGTTCTCGGCCGCGAGCTCGAGCATCCTCGCCCTGTCGAGATGGCTCACCTGTCCGAAGCGCTCGAAGGTCGAAACGTCGAAGTACACCGCTCCACCGGCCCGGTAGGCGTGACCCGAGTCGAGCACCATGCCGATGAATCCGAGGATGTCAGGGATGGCGGAGGTCGCCCTCGGCGTCGAGTGGACCGGCAGGACGTTGAGCGCCCGCATGTCGTGGTCGAAGCGGGCAATCTCCCCCGCCGCCAAGTCGAGGTAGTGAACACCGAGCTCGCGGGCCTTGCGCAGGATGTCGTCGTCGACATCGGTGACATTACGGACGCACTGTGTGCGATGACCGAGATCCCGCAGCCGCCGCTGAAGTACGTCGTAGGTCACATAAACCTCGGCGTGGCCGAGATGGGCGGCGTCGTAGGGGGTTATGCCGCAGGTGTACATCGTCACGATCGGTCCGGGTTCGAAGGGGACGATTTCCCGTCGCGCTGTGTCGTAGAGGCGCATCACCACGATCAGCTGTCCTTGAAGCCGGTGAGGCGGATGCTCGCGTGCGCGCGGTGCTTGATGTTGATCCCGACGAGAACGGCAGTGAAAGCCTCGATGGCGCCAGCCGATGAAAGCGAGCCGGCGTCGACGCCTCGCAGGCCCGGAATCGCGTCGACGAGCTCGATCGTGGCCGTGATGGCACGCTCGTGATCCGAGCAGACGAGCACATCGGCGTCGAGGCTCTCCTCGAGGTTCGCGAGCCCGCGAGCAGGGACATGATGGAACGCTCCCGCGACAAACGCATCGGGCGCTGCCTGTTGCACTGCCACAGTGATCGATCCACGTGGCGGCACAAGCGCCTGCAGCTCATCGCCCACCTTCTGGAGGGCGTTCGCCATTGAGATCACGACCTTGCCGGCCAATCGGTCCGCCAGTGCCGAGATAGTCGGAGCCGCCCCGTCCCACGGCGTTGCAACGACGACGAGGTCTGCCTCACAGGCTTCCTCGTTGGTCACACCGGTCAGCGAGAGAGAGCGGCCGGGCCACTTCTCGCCAAGAGCAGCGACTATCTCGGTCGCTCGTTCCTGCTGACGCGAGCCGATCCTCACGTCGATTCCGAGCGAGGCGAGGCGCGTGGCAAGCGCCTTGCCGGCGGGGCCCGTGCCCCCGAGTATCCCGATGCTCATTTCATCCACCCTTTCATACAGGCGTCGCTCGGTCATACAGGCTTCGCTCGGTGCTCAGACGGGATGTACCTGGCAAGGCGAGGCATGAGCCAACCTACGAGCGCGACCCCGGCTACACAGCCGAGGCCGCCGGAGATGACCGATACCTCAGGCCCGGCCAGAGCTGCGACAGCTCCTGCCTCGAAGTCACCGAGGCGCGGCCCTCCCGTCACGACTGCAATGTGGAGCGAAGAAAGGCGACCTCTCAGGCCTTCAGGGGTCTCACTCTGAAGAATCGTCCCCCGGAAGACGGCGGAGATCACGTCGGCTGCGCCTGCGATCCCGAGAAGCACGAGGGCTGGCCCGAGCCACGGCACCACTCCGAAGGTCGCTATCGCGAGGCCCCAGATGGTGACAGCCACGAGGACCGCACGGCCCTGGTGGATCACCGAGGTCACCCAACCGGTGAGGAGGGCGCCGATGAGGGCACCCATCCCCGGCGCCGAATAGAGCAGGCCGACGGTCTCGGCGCCCCCGTGGAATCGCAGCAGGCCGAGCGCAGGGAAGAGCGCCCGCGGCATCCCGAGAATCATCGCGTTGAGGTCGATGACGAACGTGCCCTGCAAGACCTGGTGACCCCTCAAGAAGGCGAGTCCTTCTTTCATCGACCGAAGACCGAAGCTCGTGCCACCTTCGCCAGGAGGCAGCCGGTGAAGGCTGGCGACTGCGGCGAGCGAGGCAAGAAACGTCATGGCGTCCAACCCGTACGCCGCCGCGATGCTCACCTGCGCCACCAACAAGCCAGCAAGAGCAGGTCCGGCCACTTGGCCGACCTGGTAAAGCAGCTGCCAGAGAGCATTGCCGGCTACGAATTCGCTCCGGTCGAGAAGGGTCGCGACCACCGCCGAGCGGCTCGAACTGTCCACGCTCGCGAAGCCGGCACTCGTTGCGCCGAGCACGTACAGCGGCCAAATCGCCGGGTGCGCCTGGAAGGCATTGAGGCACAACAAAGCGCTGCACGTCGCCATCGCGCTCTGAGCAAAGAGCAGGACGCGGCGCCGGTCGATGGCGTCCGCGATCGAACCCCCGACCAGGGCGCCCCCGAGCACGGGGACGATCTGCGCGAGTCCCATGAGACCTACATCGAACGACGAGCCGGTCAGCCGGAACACTTGGTACGGCAATGCGACGACCGTCAGTTGCGACCCGAGGACGCTCACGACGTACCCGCCCCACAGGCGACGGAATTGGCTGTGCCGCTTGAGCGGACCAACGTCGACGAGGAGACGAGGCCGACCCACCGCCGGGAACCTACCGAGCCCTACGGTCGCAACCGGCAGCGGGACTGCTGAGACCTTCTCGAGTGTTGTTCGTATCATGCGTATCGACGTCTGGTCCGACGTGGTCTGTCCGTGGTGCTACCTCGGGAAGCGCCGCCTCGAGATCGCCATTGCAGATCATCCCCGCAGCGACGAGGTCGAGGTCCACTGGCACAGCTATGAGCTCGACCCCGATGCGCCGGTCGGCGACGACCGTCCCATGACGGCTCTGATCGCGAAGAAGTACGGGATAGCTCCCGAGCAGGCCGAAGCGGGGCAAGCCAACCTCACGCGGCTGGCCGCCGATGTAGGGCTCGACTACCACCTCGACCGCACGAGGCGAGCCAATACCTTCGATGCCCACCGGCTGTTGCACCTCGCGCGGGAGCTGGGCCTCCAGAACCAGCTCAAGGAGGCGTTGCTCGCCGCATATTTCTGTGAGGGCCGGGCGCTCGGGGACCCAGACACGCTGTTCGAGATCGCTGTCGGCGTCGGACTCGACGCCGAGGCGGTCGGAGCGGTCCTCGGCTCGCCCGAGCCCTACGCGGAACAAGTCCGCCACGACGAGCAAGCCGGTGTCGAGCTCGGCGTTACAGGCGTGCCGTTCTTCGTCTTCGAGGGGCGCTACGGCCTCGCGGGCGCGCAGGACCCCGAGGTCCTTCGCAAAGTGATCGACAGGGCGTTCGAAGAGGTCTAACTAACCAGGCCGGCCGCCCAGGTTGCGCAACAGGGTCACCCCGGCCGGCCGGCCGCCGGTGATTCGCAGGTCACGTCCGGCCACCGAGTCAGTGTTTCGGTAGACGGCGGATCTCCTTTGAGAAACGGCGCCATTCCGCAGCCTTTGCCGCTCGGAGCCGTGGGTCCTCTCGTGCCTCGAGCCGCTCTTGCTCACGCTGGAGGCGCCGGTAGCTCGCGAGCCGCTCACCGTCGAGCTCACCTGCGCTGATCGCTTCCTGGACCGCGCAGCCGGGTTCGCTCTCGTGCGCGCAGTCGCCGAAGCGACAGTTCGGAGCAAGCGCCTCCAGGTCGCTGAAGGCGTCGCCGATCGCCTCGGTCGAGTCGATGAGGCCGATGGCTCTCACGCCCGGCGTGTCTATGAGCAGCGCTCCGTTCGCGAGGATCACGAGCTCGCGGGTGACCGTCGTATGGCGGCCCTTGTTGTCATCGCGGACCGCGCCAGTGTCGAGGCCGGCCTTGCCACCCGAGAGCGCGTTGGCGAGAGTCGACTTGCCGGCGCCCGATCGACCGATGATGACAGCCGTCGTTCCGGGCGCGAGCGCTTTTGCAAGCTCCTCGGTACCGTCGCCATACAGAGGGCTCACCGCGTAGACCGATGCCCCGGGGGCAACGGCCCTCGCGAGACTCAGCGCCGCCTCGATGTCGTCGCAGCGATCAGCCTTGGTGAGCACGACTATCGGGATGGCAGCCGACTGCCACGCGACGACGAGCAGTCGCTCCAGTCGTCGAGGTCGCCAACGCTCGCCGAGTGGCTCTGCAACCAGAACGAACTCGACGTTTGCGGCGAGTACCTGGGCGCCCTTTCCAGGGTCGGCCGAGGCCCGCACGACGGCCGTGCGCCGATCGAGCACTGAAGCGATCTCGCCGTCGCGCACGACGACCCAGTCACCGGTCGTCGGTTGCGATGAGCCGGAGCTCAAAAGATGCCGGCCGACGGGCACATGAACCTCGCCGCGCTCGAGCGCGACGGCACAAGCCCGGAGGTCTGCGCGCACGATTCGCCCAGGCTCGTCACCGGGCAGCGCCTCATCCTCGAATAGTTGGCGGAACGAGTCGTCCCAGCCCCAAAGGGCCAAGGGACGACTAGAAGGGTCGGTCGGACTGACCATTGCTGTCACTGCGGGTTCTCCTCATGTAGGGAGCGCCCGGCGGACTGGTGCCGCCGACTTCAACGAGTCGGCTCAGGCAACCGGCAGGTGACCACCGAGCGCAGGGTCGTGGCGGGTCGAAAGTTCGTGGTTCACAGTCATCCCGGATCGGCCTCCTCTCGCTCGGCTCCCGGATCCACGATCCAGGTCTGGTACCCCCAAGCATACGCCCATGCCGCACCGTCGGATAGGGGGCGCGCCGTCACGTACGGTGACGCCGTGACGGAGCCGACCGAGATACGCCAGAACTTCGTCCTCACGCTCGCGTGCCCGGACCGGGTCGGCATCGTGCACGCAGTCTCGGGGTTGCTTGCCGAGCGCGGGTACAACATCGTCGAGAGCAAGCAGTTCGGGGATCGCGAGAGCGGGCGTTTCTTCATGAGGGTCCAGGTGGAGGCGCTCGGTCGAGCGGCATCCGATCACGTCACGACCGAGGCTCTGGAAACCCTCGCGCGTGAGTTCGACATGGATCTCAGATGGCACAACGTCGCCGAGCGGCCCGCGGTCCTCGTTCTCGTGAGCCGGTTCGGTCACTGCCTGAACGACTTGCTCTACCGCTACCAGGTGGGGTCGCTTCCAGTCCGGATCCGCCTAGTCGTCTCCAATCACCCCGATTTCGAGGAGCTTGCCCTGTCCTATGGCGTCGCCTTCCGTCACCTGCCGGTCACCCGGCAGACCAAGGCGGCACAGGAGTCTCAGATACTCGAGCTCGTCGAGGAGCACGAGGTCGATCTCGTCGTGCTCGCTCGCTACATGCAGATCCTCACGCCGGAGACCACAGCTCGCCTCGCGGGGAAGGCGATCAACATTCACCACGGCCTGCTTCCCTCCTTCAAAGGTGCGAACCCCTATCGGCAGGCATACGACCGGGGAGTGAAGGTGATCGGAGCGACGGCGCACTACGTGACGGAGGACCTCGACGAGGGGCCGATCATCGAGCAAGCGGTGCAGTGGGTCGACCACGCGATGTCGCCCGAGCAGCTCGCGGTCGTGGGACGCGACATCGAATGCCAGGCGCTTGCGCGGGCAGTTGGCTGGCATGCGGAGCACCGTGTGTTTCTCAACGGGGCGCGGACGGTCGTCTTCCGCTGACCGGGGGCGTCGGTAGGTGCGGCGGTGGCCTGCTGTCTCCGACCCGCGGAGCGCGGCGGAGTTGATCGACCTCCTGCACCAAGCGCTCAGCGTGTATCGACCACCTGGAATGCCTCTGCCAGCCGGCCCGCGCCGAGTCCGAAGCGTTGCGCCGTAGCCGACGTCCACTGCCGTACGAACGACGCCACTCCCTCGGGATCCGATAGCTGACTCACGTGGCACCGCAGGGCCGCAATCTTGCGATCGAAGACATCAGTGATGTCGACGACCCGATCCGGACGCGGAGCCGCCATCAGCCAGACCTCGGGCACTTCGAACGGCTCGAAGCCGGCTGCAAGCAGCTCTGGATGTGCGAATGGGTTGCGAGCGTCGGGATAGACCGCCCGCAACGTCGCCTCGCCCGCCGCCAGGTGGTCAGGGTGGCTTGCGCGGATCCGCTCGAAGTTGCGCTCGGGAGACTGGGTGACGACTCGCTCGGGCCGCACCTTGCGGATCACGCGGCTGATGTCGCGCCGGACTTCCAACGTCGGCTCGAGCTGACCGTCCGAATACCCGAGGTACTCGACCTCTTCCACGCCGACGACCCTCGCCGCCTCTCGCTGCTCGCGCTGACGGGTCGATACCAACGTCGAGAGATCGACTAGCGGATCGGCCGAGCCGGCCGAGCCGTCGGTGACGATGCAGTAGCTCACGCGACATCCGAGGGCGGTCCAGGTTGCGACCGTGCCCGCCGCGCCGAAGTCCGCGTCGTCGGGATGGGCAACGACGACTAGCGCGCTGGTTGGCACCGCCTCCGGCGTCGCCTCCTCGTCACCCGCCGAGGGATCTAGCGCCACCACGACTCCGCCGGTGTCCTCTGGAGCTCCTATCTCTTCGACTACGTTCGCCTCGGTCATCAGGGGGACGGTATCGGTAACACCCCGTGGGTCAGGCGCTCGGCCTGCAACCCGGTCCACACAAGGTCCATCACGCCGGCAGTCGAATCGGGAATCGAAGGAGCACTCCCGGCGGGCAACAAGCTGCGGTAGGTGGCGACTCTCTCGGATGCCCCAATGATCGCCTGAGCCAGAATCATCGCCCTTTCTCGCGGGCCTGGGGACAGATCGGTCGCCAACACCTGGGCGATCATCGACGCCTGGCGGAAACGGATGCCTTCGAGAGCTTGCGCTGCGGCACTCGACGCCGTCGTCTCGCGCATCATCGTCCTCCACTTGCCGGCGTGAGCTTCGGCGAACTCGAAGTAGGCCGTCAGTCCTGCGCTGAGGGCGCGCTCGGGAGTTGGGGCTGTGGCGGTTGCCGCCAGCGTCACCTCGTGCAGCCGTTCGCCGATCGATTCGACGACTGCCGCCAGCAGACCGTCCTTAGACCCGAAGTGGTCGTATACGACGGGCTTCGAGATTCCGGCTCGCTCGGCGATCTCGTCCATCGAGGCCGCTTGCACGCCAACGCTCGCGAAGACTTCTTCGGCCACCGCCAGGAGCTGCTGCTCGCGATCGCGACGAGACAGTCGCCTGCGCCTCACCGGGACGACTGCTGTCATCTCGTCACGATAGCGCCTGTGAGCAAACAGCTACTGATAGGTAACTTACTCACCTCGCGAGCCGGCTGACCGAGCCGTTGCAACCGGCAGCGCTCGGCGGGTCATACTCAACACCCATGCCGGAGATGACGACCGTCCGTGTCAACACGAGGATCCCCGTCGCCGTGCCAGAAGTCTTCCCGCTCGTGTCGCGGGCGGAACACGCCGTCGCTGTAATCGAGGGACTCGAGGAGCTCTCCCCCATCGGTGAGCAGGATGCCGGCGTCGGAGCCCGATTCGACGCAGTCCTCCGCCTCGGACCGAAAACTGTTAGCGCCCAGATCGAGATCGCCGAGCTCGTAGAGAACCGCCGTGTCACTTGGTCCTCGACCGGCGGCGACAATCGTTCGATCACCTTCGAACTACGCGAGGTCGAGCAGATCACCGCTGTGCGCCTGACCATCGCCTACGAGCGGCCAGACGGGCTTGGCGCCATATTGCTTGCCCCGGTCGTCGAAGAGACCGTCCGTTCGAAGGCCCACCACACCCTCGCGAGGCTGCGTGAGCTCAGCGGCAGCTGAACTCGCCACCGCACGACCGACGAGCGGGCAAGGCGCCACCACGCTTTTGCCGCGAGATGTTCACAGGATGGTTCCAGTGCCGTGGCCGATGCCCCAAGCGCGCGATACCGATCAGATTACGGTGCCCGGCGAACCGTCACCTTTTACGACGGGACGGTCGCTTGCTGCCCAGGCGGAGATCCCGCCAGCGAGGTTCACCGCGTCGATGCCGGTTCGCAGCAGCGCCTCGGTCACGATCGCGGAGCGATGACCGGCGCGGCACATGACGACGACCTGGCCCTCTACGGGTAACTCGCCGACTCGCGTTTGTACCTCACCCATAGAGATGAACGTGGCGCCGGGCACGTGGCCGGCTTCCCATTCGTCGGGTTCGCGGACATCGAGGAGCATCGCGCCAGCATCGACAAGCGCGACCGCCTCAGGAGGACTTACTTCGACCATGCGCGCACGCTAGTCCTGCCGCCAGATGTCAAAATGACTTCATGGCACGGCAAACAGCACCGGTTAGCGACTGGACACAGGACTTCGAGCTCCTCGACGCGGGATACATAGAGGATCCTTTCACGATCTGGGACGAGCTCCGCCAGACCTGTCCGATCGCCCACAGCGACCGGAGGGGCTCGAATTGGTTGCCCGTCCGCTACGACGACATCACCGCCATGGCCCGCGACATCGCGCACTTCAGCTCTGTCGAGGTCGGCGTCATCGGCGGAGAGGAGGACGAGGAAGCGGAGCGGATCCTTCCTTACGGCTTGCCGCCTATCACGGTCGACCCTCCCATCCACACGTGGACCCGTCGGCTCCTCCTCCCCTGGTTCTCCCACAAGCGCGTGGCGGGCTACAAGACCATGACGCGGGAGATCTGCGCCAACCTGATCGACTCGTTCGTAACGTCGGGTCGGGCGGACGCCGCCGAGAACTACGCCCGGCAGATCCCGGTCCGCGTCGTCGCACACATCCTCGGCGTGTCAGCTGACCTCTCCGACACCTTCACCGAGTGGGTACGCGGTGTCCTCGAGTTCGTCGACGACACCGAGCGCAACCAAAGCGCCGTTGAGGGGCTTTACAACTACTTCGTCGCAGAGATCGCCAAGCGACGCGAGCACCCAGGCACCGATCTGCTGAGCGAGTTGCTTCACACGGAAGTCGATGGTGCTCCGATCTACGAAAGCGTCGTTCTCGGCATGGCAGCGCTCGTGCTCATCGCCGGCGTGGACACGACCTGGAGCGCCATCGGCTCGTCGCTCTGGCACCTTGCTGGCCACGAGGACGACCGCAAGCGCCTCGTCGCCGAGCCGGAGCTCATGCCAGTCGCTATAGAGGAGCTCTTGCGGGCATATGCACCCGTGACCATGGCACGTCTCGTCACCTCCGACATCGAGTTCAAGGGCTGCCCGATGAAGGCCGGCGACAAGCTGCTGATGAACTTCCCTGCGGCAAACCGCGATCCCGAAGAGTTCGAAGATGCGGACAAGGTCGTCCTCGACCGCCAGCACAACCGGCACGTCGCCTTCGGTTCGGGCATCCACCGCTGCGCCGGCTCGAACCTCGCGCGCATGGAACTGACTGTCGCGCTGGAAGAGTGGTTGAAGCGGATTCCTGAGTTTCGCCTCGCTGAGGGCGCCGAGGTGACGTGGGCCGGCGGTCAGGTGCGCGGTCCGCGGAGTATTCCGGTCGTCTTCCCGTAGCGGGAGCGCCTTTCTGGATCTATCGTCCGGGCATGGAGACCGAGTCGATTCGCAGCCCTTTCTATGAAGTGGCAGCCTCTGCCGGCGCCAGCTTCATGGAGGAAGGCGGCTGGTTCTGGACCGATGGGTTCGGCGATTCGGACGGCGAGTATCGGGGTGTGCGCGACGACCTCGGTGTCTGGGACGTCTCACCCCTCAACAAGTGGGAGTTCCGCGGTCCTGACGCACTCGCGGCCGCACAGCGCGTTCACACCAACAACATCCTCGGCCTCAGCGTGGGCCAGGTCCGATACGGCGCGCTCTGCGACGCCGCTGGGCTGATGCTGGACGACGGCACCGTGTACCGGCTGGCCGACCGAGTCTGGGTCATGACGAACGGTTCGGAGCGCGCGGAGCACTTCGCCGCGGCGACCGAGGGGCTCGACGTCGAGATCGAGGCCGTTACGCGGACGATGCCTCACCTCGGGCTGCAGGGACCACGCTCACGAGAGGCGCTCGCCCCGCTCTGCGAGGCGGACATCGCGGGCCTGGGCTACTTCCGCTTCATCCCCGAGCCGACGAAGGTCGGGGGTGTCCCGTGCGTCGTGTCGCGCACTGGTTTCGGAGGCGAGCTCGGCTACGAGCTCTTCTGCGCCCCAGAAGATGCCGCCGATCTCTGGGAGGTCGTCGTGACCAAGATGAACGCGCGGCCGTTCGGGGTGGGCGTGCTCGAGAGCCTGCGCGTCGAGGCCGGGCTGATTGTTCTCGACTACGACTACTCCGCCGGCGAGCGCACTCCTTACGATCTCTCGCTTGATCGGATGGTCGCACTAGGAACAGTCGACTTCCTTGGCAGCGACGCCCTGAAGGCCGTCGCTGCAAGTCCGCCCAGGCGCCTCAAGACGCTCCGGCTCGAGGGTGACGAGCTCCCCGAGTACGGCGCGGAGGTTACGCGCAACGGTGAGCCTGTGGGCACGCTGACTAGCCCGGCAGTCAGCCCGCGTTTCGGTCCGATTGCTCTCGCAATCCTCGACGCGGAGGTCGCTCGCGACGGCGAGCGCGTCGAGGTCGGCCTCGATTCGGGGAGGACGGGGGCGAGCGTCGCTGAGCTCGCCATCTACGACCCGGAAAAGAGACGGCCGCGGGCATAGGAGGCTCTCGCGATGCGCCACGACGACGGTTCCGAGACCGACAGCGGCCACCAGCTCGATCAAGATCACGCGGGCGAGATCCCGGCCGCAGGCCTGTTCAGCGAGGCGTTCTGGGATGAGCGGTACCGGTCGAGCTCTGCGGTGTGGAGCGGCAATCCGAACCCGCAGCTGATGGCCGAGGCAGCCAGCCTTCAGCCCGGAGATGCGCTTGACGTGGGATGCGGTGAGGGCGCTGACGCGATCTGGTTGGCGGAGCGAGGGTGGCGCGTGACTGCCGTGGACATCTCCACCATCGCTCTCGAGCGCGGCGCTGCTTACGCACGGCAGGTCAGCAGCGATGTCGCCGGACGGATCACGTGGCAGCAGGTGGACCTTCTCGAGTGGGGGCCAGCGCCGCAGACCTACGACCTCGTCTCGGCGCAGTTCATGCAGCTGCCTGCTCAGCTACGAGTCGGGCTTTTCGAGCGGCTCGCGGCCAGCGTGGCGGTAGGCGGGACGCTGCTGATCGTCGGTCACAGCCCCACCGACCTTCACACGACCGCAGCCCGGCCCCCACTGCCTGAGCTCTTCTTCACTGCCAAAGAGATCGCGGCTGCCCTCGACCCTTCGCTTTGGAGGGTCATCGTCAGCGAGGCCCGCCCTCGCGTAGTGCGCGACCCCGATGGGCACCTCGTCACTGTGCACGACGAGGTGTTCGCGGTGAGGCGCGCTTGGCCGGCCGGGCGTCGAGCTCGACATCTCCCCATCCGTTGATCACGGCGGCGTGTTGGGTACGGTGACGCTATGGACGATGCGCCGGGGCGCAGCCGCGACGACATCGTCGCCTGGGGCATTGCTTCGCGCGGTGAACCCCGCTGGCCAGCTCTTCTGGCGGTGATAGCCGCCATAGCACTGCAGCTCGTCCTCCCCGACAGGCTCCTCGAAGGACTCGGCAACCGGGCCCTGATCCCCGCTCTCGAAGGGGCGCTGATCGTGGTTCTCCTGATAGCTAATCCTGGTCTCATCTCGAAGGAGCAGTCACGCCTTCGCGTCGTCGGCGTGGCGTTGATCGCGCTCATCACCGTTGCCAACGTGGTCTCGCTCATAGAGCTGATCAATGCACTCCTTTACGGCACGAAGGCGGGGGGTCGGTCCCTCGTATACGCATCGGTGCCCGTGTGGCTGACGAACGTCATCGTGTTCGGCCTTTGGTACTGGGAGCTTGATCGCGGCGGGCCAGCCGCTAGGCAACTCCCAGAGCATCCACGGCCCGATTTCCTCTTCCCGCAAATGTCAACGCCCGGCTCGGCTCCGGGATGGACACCAGACCTCCTGGATTACCTTTACACCTCGTTCACCAACGCAACTGCGTTCAGCCCGACTGACACCATGCCGCTCACCGCTTGGGCAAAGCTGCTGATGATGCTTCAGTCCCTCGCTTCTCTGGTGACCGTTGCCGTCGTGATCTCTCGGGCCGTCAACATCTTGAGCTGAGGGAGCTTGCGCTTCGGGCCGGCGCCGGAGGGCCGAAGGTCGCCTTGTCGATCACGGGTTGACTCGACGCCGGAGCAACAGGCCTGCGCGTCGGCCCCATCATTGGTACGTTCGCTGCTGTCGAACAGAGGAGATGATCATGGCCACGGTGCGCGTAGGTAACAAGGCAGTGCTGCTGGTCGTCGACGTGCAGGTCGGCGTGATGGGCGAGGCGTGGGATTCAGGGCGCATCATCAAGAACGTGGCACGCGCCGTCGAGCGGGCACGCGCAGAAGGTGTGCCCGTCGTGTGGGTGCAGCACTCCGACGACGAGCTGCTTTTCGGGCGCCCGGAGTGGCAGTGGGTTCCGGAGTTGGTACCTGCCGAGGGCGAGCGTCTGATCCACAAGAAGTTCAACTCGTCGTTCGAGCAGACCGAGCTCGAGGAGGTGCTCGCCGAACTGGAGGCCACGCACGTCGCGCTGGCCGGTGCCGCGACCAACTGGTGTATTCGCGCCACGGCATACGGCGCCCTGGGCTTGGGCTACGACCTGACCCTCATCGAGGACGCCCACACAACGGAGACGATGGAGCTCAGCAACGGGACGAAGATCGAAGCCTCGAACGTCATCGACGAGCTGAACATCTGCATGACCTGGGTCAGCTACCCGGACTGCGCGAATGGCACCGCCACGGCTGAGGAGGTCGACTTCGCCACCCCCGGCGGAGGCGCCCAAAAGGACGAAGACTGAAAAGTTCCTTTCCACCCGGGGCGCTTACAAGCGTCTTCTGCGAGGTGAGATCGACCCGGCGCCCGACTATCAGCAGGGCAGAGTCTGGAGTCGACGGAAGCAGGCGCTTCTGATCGACAGCATTCTCCGGGGCTACGACCTCCCCAAGCTCTTCGTACGAGACGTCGGTGCAGCAGAAATCCTGTCCTTTCGATAGATTTGCCTCTCGAACACAGATGCGGTGCGAAACGAGGGCTTTGATGACCACACCGGCTGATGTGATAGATCGGCAGTTGGCGGCCTACAACCGACGAGACCTGGATGGTTTTGTCGGTTGTTACGCCGCGGACGCCGAGATCGTTCAACCTGACCAGAGTCTGCTCGCATCGGGCCACGACGAGATCCGTGCACGATACGGCGAGCTCTTCGACAGCAGTCCGGACCTCCGCGCTGAGATCCGCAATCGGATCGAGATCGGATCTGTCGTCATCGACCACGAGGCGATCACGGGGTTCGTCCTGCCGGGCATGCCGTCTGAACTACAAGCGGCGGTTGTCTACCAGGTAGCTGACGAGTTGATTCACAAAGCGCGTCTCTTCGGCTGAATCGGTCGGCTAGCTCCCGACTTGCTCCCCGCTCCGCCTCGCTCCGCCTCCCGCCCGCGCTCTCCGTCCCTCCCGCGCTGCCCCCGGCGGCCTTGGCTCTCTCCGTCCGGGCCGTGTCCCGGGTCTCTGCTCTCTGGCCTGGGCTCCTCCCCGGTGACGGCCAGCCCTGGGGCGCAGCCTCCGGCCGTCCTGTCCCCGGTCTTTGGCCCCTCTCGCGGCCCTTGTCCCCTCTCTCCCGGACTTTTCGAGTGGGGAGAGAGGGGCAAGGGCCAGAACCGCCGCGCAGACTGCTCTCACCAGGAGCGCCGCGCAAAGTGCCGCGCTGAATGAGCACCCGGCCTGGCTCGGACGGCCGGGAGCCACGGGTCGGCGGCGGGCACAGAGGGTTGGAACGTACGCTGATGACGTGGGACTGACGCCGGAGGAGGGCCTGCCGTCAGCGCATTCTGCGACGTGGTCGTGGGCTACTGACAAGCGAGCAAGTAGAGAGCGGTGCGTCGCTGATACGGCTGAAGCAAGGGCGGCCTTGGAACGGACGCCGCGATGACCGGGGACCTTCGGCCCTACCACTGCAACGGCCCGCTGACCGATGATGAAGCCATGGCTGGCACAGTCTCGACCTCGTCCGGACCAAGGGTCAGGTGGCGTCGCACGTGGGTGATCGCGGCCGGCTTGGCGATCGCCGTACTCGTCATCGTCGGGATCGTCGTATTCAGCGGCGGTGGCTCGTCCTCGACGAGCGCGCTCGCCGATCAACAGCTGGCGTCAGTGCAGCGGGTCTGCGAGCAGTGGTCCGGGAGCTCCGCTCCGATGCTCGACACCAGTTCGGCGAGCCTTGCCTGCTCCACCATGACCCACTGGATGACCCAGCAACTGCGAGACGGGCGAATGACCGGTCCGATGATGTGGGGCAGCGCCACGGCGATGGGCGGCGCCTGCCGACTATGGATGGACACCGACTCCCGCTCCTCGGTCTCCGGGAGGGCTTCGCCAGGATGGTGCAACGAGATGGTCGACTGGATGAAGCAGCACATCGCCAACTGGGACGACTGGATGATGCACGGGAACATGATGGGCGGATGAGCCGGCGGGCTTGGCTCTGGTGATCAACGGGTAGCGCTGCTGAGAGCGCTGCTGCGGACTCGTATCCACGGTGAGCGTCTCAAGTTCAGCGTCCGATAGACGTCTTCCGTACGCCACCCCAGCTCGCGCCGTTCCGTCCCGGTCCGTCCTGTCCGGCCCGTGTGGTCAGTCAGCCTCCCCGCCGGTCCGCCGGCTCTGTCCCTGGTCCCTGGCTGTCCCTGGCCCTTCCCGCCCGGCTCCCCGGGCTGTCCGCCCCGGTTTCGGCCGCCTCGGGGGCCGTTGTGCTTCCCTGTGTGGACTTTTCGAGTGGAGAAGACGATGTCTTATTCGAACCGCCAGGAACTGCGGGAACGCATCCTCAGCCTCCACCGGTAGGGGTTCGCGACTTGGGCGAGTCGTTGGCCGATCACCCCAGAGCCAACACGAACGACCCACTCGGCGTCGCGAAGCCGCTGACATCCTGCGTCAATGACATGTCGGTGAGGTCCAGCCGCGATACCGAGTTCTCCGCCGGGCCGCCGTAGAGGTATAGGCTCTCACCGAAATCACTCACATAGAGACCTATGTTCACTGGAAGTGTATCGAGTTGCTGAAGGCCAGTTGAAGAGGCGCTCCACAGGTACGAGTCCATTGAGGCGCCGCTTCCCTGTGCGACATAGACAAGTATGTTCTCACTCGAGTTGGCCTCTGTTTGGATATTGTCGGTTGGTGCCGGCGACAACCCAGTGCTCGTGGATCCGATGACGTCCAGGGTCGCGGGGTCGATCTGAAGCACATCCATCGATGCCGCCGGATCGTTTGACCGCCAGGCCACGACGTAAACGTCTCCGTCTGGTGCCAGCGTTCCACCTCCCAGATCGCCATAACCGGCTAGTTCGTGTACGGTGCCCGTCGTCAGATCGTCAACGGCAGCAGCTCTGCCGGTGTACTGAAGCGCCAGCACATCACCAGAAGGTAACAACACCAGGGCCTGGACGGTTCCGACAGCAGAGGCGGACACGAGCCCCTTGTCGTATGAGGGAACGGAACCTGCCACGCTGTCTGCCGTGAGCGAGGGCAGGTTGTACGACGCGACCACGGTACCGGAACTGGAGTCGACATCAATAACTTGACTGTCCGCCTGCAGATAAATGTCGCCTTGGGATGACAAGAGTACCGACCCCGGCTGCGTGTTACCGACCCCGGAAGTCGTCAGCCGTGAGGGTGCCGTGCTCGGCGACAGGGAATATACGACGGGTCCGCTCGAGCTGCTGTAGATCGCGAGATCCTCCGCTATCCCGGTGGAGGGGAGCACTTCCGCCGCTACGCCGGAGGCTAGCTGCTGGGGGCCTACAGATGAGCCGACTCTCTGACTGTATATCTGAGCATCAGCGGGGCCAGAGCCGGGCACCGCGTAGACCTCGACGGACGGTGCCGACGTTGCCGCGCCGGCGGTTGATGCACGAAGCGGGTGGTTCACCTTGGAGGCTGGATGCGATTGGCGAGCCGTTGGCACACCCATGCCGCAGGCCGCGAGCAACAGCGCAAGAGCGACAGCAGGAACTGCGAGTCGAGCGACGGAGTGAACGTCTTTGCCGTTCATCAGAGGTTCCCCGTGACCGTAAAGTCCTGGTACTTCGTAGTTTCGGTGAGCGTGAGACCTGAGTCCGTACATGTGTCGGTGCCTATCGATGTCGTCCAGTTGTCCCAGGAGCCAGACTGATCCAGGAGCTGGAAGTCCGGTTCACCGTGCACGTGCGCCTCAACGGAGTCACCGATGGAACTGGCAACCTCGGCACCGGCGAGAGGCTGACCTCCGAATAGACCGGTTATCTCCACGCTGTAGGCTGGTGACGAGAGTGTGTACCAGTAGAAATTCCAGATTGCCTTGCCAGTGTTGTAGTCCTCGCCGACATAGAGAAGCTCGTAGAGGCGGTAGGAATCTAAATTCGGATAGTCAGTGGAGTCATTCTCGTTGTAATTTGAGTATTTGCTTCCCCAGACTGTGTAGTAGTGCGGCGTGCTGACATTGTGCTGCGCACCAACGCCTTTGTACCAACCGACCTCCACAAATGGCAGTGAATAGTAGGCGTACTCAACATAGAGATGACTCACACTAAAGTCGTCGCTGATGTTCTGTACAGTGGGATTGTACGTATAGTAGTTTCCGTATTCACCATTCCACGTGCCAGATGACACGTACTGCTGTGAGTACTCGTGATAGCCCGGATCGTCCGGACAGGACGAGGTCGCAGAAGCTGGGGCACTTGACACGGCGAGCGTCCCAACGAGAGCACCGGCGCTGACGACCAGACAGGCGAGAACTCGCATCACGAGATGGCGCGCCACGCGCCTCCCGGCAACTGCCCCGCCCCACTTTTCAGGTCTGCTACTTCTTTGCTGCACGATGTTCGCGCCTCCAGTTGAGCCAACTCTGGAGACACAGTGATCTCTCGGACCCACCGGGAGTTGCGCTGTACCCACACAAAGTGTGCGCTCGGTTGGCCTCCTTGTCAACGCGGGCGCGAGGTCGTACTTCGGATGCCGCGGAGGGAGCTTGCGGCTATCGAAGTCTTGGGCTTCGAGTCAGTCGGCGCCACTCCGCAGCGCGCACGGCATCGTGCGTGCTCGCGCTCCTCGCCCACTTCGAGGGGTACTGACGAGCAATCAGGCTCGCACGCCAGCAGCGCGGATCACCGTACGAAGCAGCACCCTTGGGATGTCTGACGACCAACCGGCCGCTTCGATGACCCGGACGGCGCAGCCGACCCGGCTGCCTGTCCCCTCCTGGCCATCGGCATCACGTCACTTCATCTCGCAGACAATGACCACGTTGTGCACAGTCCTGCCTGCTGTCACTGAGACCAGACGCGGCGCTCTACATACGGCCATTCCGCTGTTGTACTCGGGGCTACGTCCGGTCGCCGAGTAGTCACCAGCTGGAACCCTCAGGGTCCAGTTGCCGGATCCGCCGACGTTCGCTGTAAACACTCGTCCGCCTTGACCGGCGAGTGTCACCTGCCCGTGCAGCGGGCGAAAGCGGCCACGAGATGCGCCGCCAACTGCGCCAAACTTTCCACTCACCGTCCCGAGTGGGGCAGCCGGCTGTTGAGTCGTCGTGACCGAGCTACCAGTGGTCGTCGTGGGCGAGACGGCCTTTCCGCCGGAGCAGGCAGCGGTGGCGAGAACCATGATCCCGATTGCGAAGGCAGGCCGAAGCGGCACAAGGCCCCATGCTGCCACGAAGTCGCTGACGCAGCTGTTCGCGCAATCCGGAGTGCGCGATGAGCGAGCGAATGCCTCCGACGGCGAGGAAATTCTTGGGAAACCCTCTTGACTTCGCGGCCAGGTCGAGGTACAAGGTCAATCCTCTTCGGGCGGGCGCTACGCCACGGGCCTCACATCATGTCGCGAATCCCCACGTCACAGGCCATAGTGCCGAGCCCGGACGCCTGCCCGGCACTCGTCCNNGTCATCTCTAGGGCTGTCTCCATCCCCGCGGCTTCGACCTACCGACAAGCAGCTGCTGGCGATCCTCGTCGAGCACGAGATGCTCACCACGACCCAGCTAGTGCGCGTACTCGCGCTTCCGGAGCGCACGGTGCATCACTGTCTAGAGGGTCCCTCTACCGCGCTGGACTCGTCAACTGCCTCCGCCCGCCGGCAGACATCGGGACGAAGCCCTATCACTGCTGGCTGACGAGCTTCGGTGCCGCGACGGTTGAGGCCGAAGACCCGAGGGCCTGGAGCGAGGAACCCTCCGGTGTCGCCGCGACGGCCCTGATCACCGAGCTGTGGCTCTCGGTTCGGGACGAGGGAGCTACAGGCGGCGTCCGTCTGGAGCGCTGGCGCCGCCTCCGGTCCGGGGTGAAGTACCAGGACGCTCGCACCGGAGCGTCTCGCGTTCTGCCGGTCAAAGCTGAGCTCACCGTCACTCTCGACGCGCTCGGCGGCGAGTCCGTGACAGCGCTCGTCCTCGCCAAGATCGATGGTCGCCGGGCCGCTCGGTTGGTCGCCACGCTCGGCCGGTTCGTCAGTTACGCCGTCGGCCGGCCCGGGAGAGAGGGTCTCGTCCTGATCGTTCTCGCCCGCACGTCACGGGTCGCCACTGCGGTTCTTGTCGCAGGCAAGCAGCTGGCAGCCGCAGCTGTGGTCAGCCATCTTGACCGGGCAGCCGTGGAGGCGGCGATGCTTCGTGTCGCCGAGCCTTGCCCGGCTGCGCTCGCCACCGAAGCGGTCTGGAGCACCCCTGCCGGTGGTTGTGATCACTGTGTCGCGGGGATCCTCGTCGTGGCGGGCGAGGCTGCCCGATGACGCCACGGTTGGTAGCACGAGACGAACGGGACTTGCAGCCGACCGTTCCACCGAGCGGAGGACGAGTACATCAGCATCCGCAAGGTGACGAGCCAGGACTCCCCCGCCATCCGCAAGCACATTCCGCAGGTGACGACCAGAATTCACAAGGAGGTAAGGAGGTAAGCCCCCATCGTCAAGAAAGCTCGTCGATCACGTCCTCCGGCGACTGAACGTGCTCGTTCAGAAGCGAGGACGCCCGCTCGTGAAACCGAGCACGCCGGGCGAGGTCGAGACCACCGAAATGCTGCATGCTCTCGAGCCGGCGGCTTGGGCGCACTGCCGCCGCCCGGTGCGCTGCGCCCGCTCGCCCGGGCTTTGCTCTCGGTGGCCACCGAGGTGCACGACGCCCGCCGTGATCTGTATCCCAGGCGAAACGCAACCTTGCGAATGGGGGACCTGGGCGTCCGTCCGCCCGTCCATTCCCCCGACCGTTCCCCCCTCCGTTCTCCCGCCACTCCTGAGCGGTCGAGGGCTGCGATGGCATCGCCGCAGCTGAGGCGGCCTTTCCCCCCGCCAGTGGTCGACTCCGACTGTATGGGTCTTTCGTCATGAGTTCGCTTCGTTCTCCTTCACGCCGGCGGCGGCCGGGGCAGATCACTGACGGGCTAGTGATGGACGTGGCCTCGTCGCTCACAGATCGGGACAGGGAGATACTCCGTCTTCTCCGTTGGCATCGGGTGCTCACGACGAGCCAGGTCCACGTCATGTTCTTCTCTGACCTCAACACCGCCCAGCACCGGATGACCCGCCTTCACGACCTGCGTCTCGTGGAACGCTTCCGACCCCTGCGCAACGGGCGCGAAGGCGAGTACCACTACGTGCTCGACCGCCTCGGCGCCTTCGTCGTCGCCGCCATGGCTAACGCCGACCCCAACAAGGAGGTGAAGATCCGCTGGCGGACCGACCAGGCCCTCGCCATCGCCACGAGCCAACCCCTCGCTCATGCCCTCGGCGCCAACGACGTCTTCGTCCGGCTCGTCGCTGCCGCCCGTCGCCTGCCAGCCGCCGAGTTGGAGACGTGGTGGGGTGAGGCGTACTGCAAGGCGGTCCTCGGCGAGGTGGCCCGCCCCGACGGGCTCGGAGTCTGGACCGAGGGCGATGCGGAAGTCACCTTCTGCCTCGAGTACGACCGGGGCTCCGAGCCGCTCGGACGCCTGGCCGAGAAGGCCGCCGACTACTCCCGGCTGGAAGTGGGCTGGGGCATCCCCTTCTGGCTGCTCGTCGTCGTGCCTGGTCCGCGCCGGGAGGTCGGCGCACGTTCAGTCCTGTCGGGCGAAGGTCTGGCGGCCGCCACGACGACCCAGGCTTGCGCCGACAGACCGGCAGAGGCCGTCTGGGCGCCTCCCGGCGTCGAGGGTGCCCGCCTGCGCCTCGCCGAGCTGGCGAGCTGGCCGCGCCCGGCCGCCTCGGTGGCGCGGCTGGCGAGCGCCGCCCGCTACCGAGCAACCGGCAAGTGGGACGAGGAGGTGAGCTGATGGGAGCGACTTGCGATTCGTCGAGCGATGGAGCCCTCATTGATGGACCGGGAACAAAGGAGCGTGACACCGTGCGCTGTGTGATCTACCTCAGGGTCTCGACGAAGGAGCAGGCCGAGAACGGTCTCGGCGAGGAGGGCTTCTCCATCCCGGCCCAGCGCGAAGCCTGCGTCCGCCACATCCGAGACCAGGGCTGGGACCTCGTCGACGAGTACTCCGACCGGGGCGAGTCGGCCCGCTCGACCGACCGGCCGCAGCTGCAGGCGATGATCGCCCGCATCGCCGAGGACGGGGATGTCGACGCCGTCGTCGTCCACAAGGTCGACCGCCTCGCGCGCAACCTGGAGGACCACGTCGCCATCCGGGCGCTCCTGCGACGACGGAAGGCCTCGCTCGTCTCGGTGACCGAGAACCTGGAGGAGACCGCCTCCGGCCGTCTCGTCGAGGGCATCCACGCCTTGATGGCCGAGTTCTACTCGGCCAACCTCGCCTCCGAGATCAAAAAGGGCATGGGCCAGAAGGCGAAGATGGGCGGCTGGCCGCACGCCGCCCCGCTCGGGTACACAAACGTCCGGGAGGTGATCGGCGGTCGCCAGGTCGCCCACATCGTCCCGGACCCCGAACGCGCCCCGCTCATCATGGCAGCCTTCGAGCTGTACGCCACGGGCGAGTGGACGATCGAGCGCCTCGCTGCCGAGCTCGCCCACCGCGGACTTCGCAACCGGGGGCGGCGCGACCGGACCGTCGGGCCGATCGGCGTCTCGGCCCTCGCGAGCATCCTCTCGAACAAGGCCTACGCCGGCATCGTCTGCTGGGACGGGATCGAGTACCCGGGGGTCCACGAGCCGCTCGTAGACACCGCCACCTTCGACCGTGTGCAGGACCTGCTCGCCGCCCGATCGGTCCGCGGAACTCGCGAGCGCCGCCACAACCACTACCTGAAGGGCACGCTCTTTTGCGGGGTGTGCGGTCGGGGACTCTCGGTCCAGCTCTCGAAGGGCCGCTATGAGTACCTCTACTGCCTCGGGCAGAAGAACCGCAACCCGACCGGGTGCAAAGAGCCGTACGTGGCGGCCGGCGACCTCGAGGCCCAAGTCGAGCAACTCTACGAGCAGATAGAGCTGCCGAAGTCTTGGCTCGCCCGCCTGAAGGAGGAGCTTGAGGCCGAGATCACCGCTCGCCAGCACCGCAACGCGACCGAGCGGGAGTTCCTCACCCGCAAGCTCGCCAAGGCGGACACCGAACGTCGCAAGCTGCTCGACGCCTACTACGCCGGGGCGATCGACATCGCGGTGCTCAAGACCGAGCAGGCCCGAATCGCCGGTGACATCCGCGGTGCCGAGGAGCGTCTCGCCGCGGTCGACGCGCATCTCGCGGAATGGCAGGAGATCCTCGGGACCGCCATGCGCTTCGCCACCAACTGCGCCAAGGCGTACGCGCGTGCTTCAGCTCCGGACCGTCGCAGGTTCAACCAGGCAGTGTTCAAGCGCATCGAGATCCGCGATGGGAAGATCGCCGGCTACGCCTGCCATGAGCCCTTTGACGTGCTCTTTGGCGGGTCGGAGTTCGAATACGGCGATCTGGTGGGCGTTACAGGACTCGAACCTGTGACCTCAGCCGTGTGAAGGCTGCGCTCTAACCAACTGAGCCAAACGCCCGCGTCTTGTTACCTATCCATGGGCTTGGCCCCGGCCCGCGTTCACCCAGTAGCCAAGACTACAACCCCTCCATCCACGGCTCGCGCCGGAGCAAACTGTGCCACCACCCGGTACAACCGTTGACCCAGCGCCCTCCGTGTGCCACATTCTCGGAGGCACTAGCCCACGGCGACGCTCGCCAGATTTGGAGAGCAACATCATGTCCACATCCCGCTTCGGTCGCCGCAGCTTCATCGGGGGCTCGATCAACTTGGGATTGGGCGCGGCAGTCACGGCTATCGCCGGAGGGGGCGTTGACCTGCTCGACCTGCCCGGCGCGGCCGCGTCGGAAACCCGTCGAGAGGCCTCTTTGTCCGCGGCGTCTGGCACCCCGAGCAGCCTCACTTTGCCGCCTCCCGAACCCCCCGGCGCCTGGTCTTTCGTGTCTCGACCGGATCTGATCCCGCCGGGCGTCACCATCGCCAAAGCTCCAGGGTTCGGAGCATCGCCACTGACGCCGCGTTACATCTTCGTAGCGCCTCGTGGCTCTGTTGCGGGTTCCCAGAGTGGACTGATGATCCTCGATCTGAACGGCGACCTCATCTGGTTCAAACCACTCATGGGCGGCGACGAGAGCCCACTCAACTTCCGCGTCCAGACCTACAAGGGACACTCGGTGCTGACCTGGTTCCAAGGGACAATCGGCGTGGGCTACGGCATCGGCGGCACCTGCGTCGTCATGAACAGCAGCTACGACCAGGTGGCGGCGGTCACCGCGAAGAATTACCCCACCGATCTCCACGAGTTCCTACTGACCCCTGAGGGCACGGCGCTGATCACCGCTTATGAGCCGACGAGTTCGATTGTGATCGGGCACGCCCAGGAGCTCGACGTGGCGAGCGGCGACCTCCTCTTCGACTGGCCCTGCCATCCAGCGGTATCCCCGAGCGAGGCCTATACCGAATCGACGGGCGATTACTTCCACATCAACTCGATCGACCTCTGGCCGGGCGCCGAGCGCAACCTGCTGATCTCGGGGCGGAATTGCTGCGCTGTCTATCTCGTCGAGCGCTCGACCAAGAAGGTGTTGTGGCGCTTGCACGGAAAGAAGAGCGACTTCACTACCAACGGGAGCACTCAGTTCTGGTTCCAGCACGACGCGCGCCCCTTAGCGGACGGCTCAGGCCTGAGCCTGTTCGACGATGCCTCCCCGCCCAGTCCAGAGAAGCAGTCGTGGGGCAAGGTGATGACGCTCGACCAACTCGCCAAGACGACGACTATCCGGAGCGAGTATCGCCACACGACGGCGTTGCTTGACCCCGGAAGTCAGGGGAACTGTCAACTCCTGCCAACAGGTGGCCACTTCATCGGCTGGGGCGCGGAGCCGTATTTCTCCGAGTTCCTGCCAGCCGGGTCGGAGCTGCAAGGTGCGCTCGTGCTCGACGGCCGATTCCCGACTGGGGTCGCTACCTATCGAGCGTTCTCGTTCGACTGGGTCGGTTCGCCTCCGATGCCCGAACTCAAGCTGGCCGTGCTGCCGGGCTCGGCCACTGGGGAGTTCGTCGCGTTCGCTAGCTGGAACGGAGCCACCAACGTGGCCTCCTGGCAGGTCGAAGTCGGAACGTCACCAAGTTCGCTCGCCAGCTACGCGATCGTGCCGAAGAATGGCTTCGAGACATCCATTCCGCTCACTTACTCCGGCGCAACCAGCTTCCGGGTCTTGGGCATCAACTCCCAAGGACGCGTCATCGGCCAGTCGCAGGTGGTGTCCTCGACCTGAGCCCGGACTTCGGCGGGGGCACGCCCCACAGCTAACCTGTCGGCGATGCCCTCCAACACGCCGGACTCGAGCGACACCGACGAAGCCGGCGTCGAAGCCGACCTTGACGCCGAGAGTGCTGACCGCGACGATTCGGGGCCGGACCGGCCTTTCACCCCTCCGGGGTTTCTAGACGCGCTGAAGACCGTCTTCCGGCCGAATGGGAAGCGGGAGAGAGCACAGCCGGCGACGGGGACAGCCGCCGACGCGATGGCAGTGAACTTCATCGACCGCCGCGAGAGGCTGATCGCCGGATGTCTTAGCGGCTTCCAGATCCTTTACGGCATCGTCGTGTACCTCGAGGTCCGCCGTTACGTCGAGCGGCCTTCGACGAAGACACCCAAGATCTCCATAGCTCAAGCCCACGCCCAGACGCTCTCCGATCACCACAACGCTCCGATCTACTTGGCCGTCAACTTGGTCCTCGGGCTCGCGATCGCTGGCGGCATCCTGTCGAAGCGACGCGCTTTGGTAGGTGTGACCGTGATGCTCGCGGGCTTCGGGCTGAGCACTTACGGCGGCGGCATCATCGGCTTGCTCTATCTCGGAATCGGGATCTGGCTCGTGTTCCGCGCGATGAGGCGCACGCCGTCCGCCCGCGCCGCTGCTAGCGCCCGGACCGGCGGCGGCGGCGCAAGAGGCCGACGGGGCTCGCCTAAATCCTCTGCCACCTCCTCGGCGGCAACAGCCGTACGAAAGCCGCCAGCGCCCTCGAAGCGGTACACGCCGCCGAGTACTCGCCGCCCAGCTCCTCCAAAGCCGGCTGTAAATGCCGAGCCTGAGAAGGAGTCCCGACTCACAAGTTGGCTGCGGCGCTGAGCGCGCAGCCCAAGTGCGCTCGCGCGCCCTGGTGATAGACACGTGCCCGTGATCGCCGAATCGCTCGCCGGCAAAAGAATTGCCGTCACCGGAGCGACGGGGTTCCTCGGGACCGCGATCGTTGAGCGCCTGTTGAGATCGGTGCCTGGTTGCGAAGTCGTCGTCCTGGTGCGTCCTGGCCAACGTCAATCCGCCGCCGAGCGGACACGGCGCGAGATCGTTCGGAACGACTGCCTCGATCGGCTGCGCCGCGAACTCGGCGACGGGTTCGACACAGAGATCGAGCACAGGCTGACGGCCATCGCAGGCGACGTCTCGAGAGACGGCCTCGGTCTGAGCGACGACGACCGGACCCTGTTTGCAAGCTGCGACATCGTGATCCACTCCGCCGCGACGGTCAGCTTCGACGCGCCGCTCGACGGCGCGGTCGAGGTGAACCTCCTTGGGCCAACCCGGGTAGCAGAGGCGATCCGCGCAGCGAACCAAGGTACCGGCCGCCCTCTCCCCCATCTCGTTGCCGTGTCGACCGCCTACGTCAACAGCGGCCACAAGGGCGACGCCGCCGAAGAACTCATCACTAAGGCCAGATGGCTCGCGATGCCGGATTGGAAAGCTGAGGTTGCTGCTGCACGGCGGGCGCGGTCCGACGCCGACGCCGCCAGCCGCCATCCCGATCGTCTCGAAGAGTTCCGGCAGCGGTCGCGCTCTGAGCTTGGGGCCGCCGGGACGGCACTGATTGCAGACCGGACCGAGAAGTTCCGAAATCAATGGGTGACCGACAGCCTGGTCGAGCTGGGCCGCAGTCGGGCCCGGGCGCTTGGATGGCCGGACGCCTATGCCTTCACGAAGTCCCTCGGCGAGCGGGCGCTGCTCGAGACCCGTGGAGACGTGCCGGTCACCTTCGTCCGACCCTCAATTGTCGAGTCGTCGCTCTCGGAGCCTCGCCCAGGTTGGATACGGGGCTTCCGCATGGCCGAGCCGGTGATCATCTCCTACGCACGAGGTCTGCTCAGTCAGTTCCCTGGCGTCCCCGAAGGCACGGTCGACGTCGTACCGGTCGATCTCGTGGTGGCGACAATCATCGCCGTCGCGGCCAAGGGACCAGATGACGAGGGCCCGACCGTCTTTCAGATCGCCTCGGGAGCGCGCAATCCACTGCGTTACGGCCTCCTTGTGAACCTGACACAGGCGTGGTTCACCGAGCATCCCCTCTACGACAGCCGGGGACAGCCGATCGTGGTGCCGAAGTGGGGCTTCCCGGGGCGTGGCAAAGTCCAAGGCCAGCTCCGGAGGGCAGTCAAGCTCCTCTCGACGGCCGAGAAGGTTCTCAACCAGCTGCCCGTGCGCGGCGAGCGGGCCGAAGTGGTGGCGGATCTCGAAGACAGGCGGATCCAGGCAGAGCGGGCGCTCGACTACGTCGAGCTCTACGGCGCGTACGCCGAGACCGAGGCCCGCTTCCGAGTCGACCGAACTATCGAGCTGTTCGAGAGCCTGGACGCAAACGACCGGGAGCGCTTCTGCTTCGATCCCGCAGTCGTCGACTGGCACCACTACGTACTGAACGTGCACTTGCCGTCGGTGGTGGAGCACGCACGCGTGCGGACTCACCCGGGCAAGCGGACGCTCGCCACGCGTGAAGAGCGCTCGAAGAAGGCCGTCTTGTCTAAAGAGCCACGGCTGGCCGTGTTCGATCTCGAGAACACTCTGATCGCCTCCAACGTGGTCGAGACGTACGCCTGGCTGGCGACTCGCCATGTCGAGCCGAAGGAAAGGGCGCGGGTCGTCACCGAGTTGCTCGCCGAGGGCCCGCGGTTGCTCGCTCTCGACCGGCGGGACCGCGGTGACTTCCTCAGGTCCTTTTACCGCAGGTACGACGGTGCGCCAGCGAACCGCCTCCGCATAGATGGCGTGGAGCTGTGGAGCGACCTCTTGGCGCTCCGGGCCTTCCCCGACGGCCTTGCACGGGTCCGCCAGCACCGAGCCCTCGGCCATCACACGCTCCTCATCACCGGCGCGCTCGACTTCGTGGTCGAGCCCCTTCGGCCGCTCTTCGACGAAATAGTCGCTGCTCGGCTGGGCGAGATCGACGGTCGCTTCACCGGCGAGATGGTGACGGCACCCCCGACCGGCGAGGCCCGGGCGCTGCTCGTCGAGGAGTACGCCGACCGCTTTGGGCTGACCAAAGCGGAGACGGTCGCCTACGCGGACTCGACAAGCGACCTGCCCATGCTCGAGGCCGCCGGGCTACCTGTCGCCGTCAATCCGGAGGCGAAGCTCGCGGCGATCGCCCGGCGTCGTGGGTGGCCGATCGAGCACTGGGGCCGGACCAAGGGTGCGCCAAGACGGCAACTGGCTGTGGCAACCCTGCGCCCTGGGCTCAGGAGCAGCGTCTCATGAAGGCACTCGTGTTCGAACGGCACATTGCCCGTTTCGCAGCGTCGCGCGTCGCGGCGACCATCGGTGGATCGGGCCACGGAGTCGGTGTCGGTCCGCTCGAGCTGCTCGAGACCGACCCACCCGAGCTGCCCGGTGAGGGATGGGTGCGGGTGCAGCCGAGGCTTGCCGGCATCTGCGGCTCGGACCTTGCGACGCTCGACGGCCGCAGCTCTCGCTACTTCGAGCACATCGTCTCCTTCCCGTTCGTACCGGGTCACGAGGTCGTCGGAGACGTCACCGGGGGCATCTACGACGGCAAGCGAGTCGTCGTGGAACCCGTGCTCGGTTGCGAGGCACGGGGTCTCGCGCCCCCGTGCGAGGCGTGCTCGAATGGCGACAAGGGCCGTTGCGAGCGGATCGCGTTCGGCGAGCTCGCCCCCGGTCTCCAGACTGGCTACTGCTCCGATACAGGAGGCGGCTGGTCGGGCGGCCTCGTCGCTCACGAGAGCCAGCTCCACTCCGTGCCCGAGCACCTTTCTGACGAAGCGGCCGTGATGATCGAGCCCACGGCGTGCGCCGTCCACGCCGCCTGCTCAAGTGCTGTCGTCGCAAGTGGGCAGCGAGTCGTCGTGCTCGGCGCCGGCACGCTCGGGCTCTGCACGATCGCCGCTCTTCGGACCCACGCCCTGCCTGGGGCACTCGTAGCCGTCGCGAAGCACCCCGACCAGCGGCGGCTCGCTCGAGAGCTCGGAGCCGATCACGTGGTTGCACCCGGTGAAGTCGTCCGAGCGGCGCGCAGGTTGACCGGCTCCCTCGCGCTCGCCGGCTCGGGCGGCAGCGTCGAGCGCATCACCGGTGGCGTCGACGTCGTCTTCGATTGCGTGGGCAGCGCCGACTCGCTCGAGAGCTCGCTGTCGGTCGTTCGTCCAGGGGGCGAGATCGTTCTCGTCGGGATGCCGGGTCCGATCAAGGTCGACCTGGCTCCGCTATGGCAACGCGAGGTCCGGCTGCGGGGAGCGTACGCGTACGGCACCGAACAGACGCCGACCGGGCCGAGGCGTACCTTCGACCTCGCGGCCGAGCTCGTGCACGACTGCAACCTCGGGCGCCTCGTCTCGGCCCACTATCCCCTCGAGCGCTACGAGGAGGCGATCGCACATGCTGCCGCCGCCGGCAAGCGAGGATCGGTGAAGATCGTGTTCGACATGAGGCGTCGGCCGCGCGCGGGCCGCGCGCCGAGCACACAGACACAGGACAAGGAGATGCCGTGAGCCCCCGACCCGGATTCGTCCTCGAGGTCGACAGGTCGACCCCGCCGACGTTGTTCTGGCACGGCGAGGGATTCCGCCTGGAGCGGTTGCCCGTCGGGAGCCGCGTCATCTACGGCCCCGAACCGCTACCGGCGTTGAAGGATCCCGACGCCGCCATCCGCCACGCGCTCGAGAACCCACTCGGTGACAGCGCCCCGCTCAGGACACTGCTCAGCGCGGGCATGAAACTGACGATCGCTTTCGACGACATCTCGCTCCCGCTGCCCCCGATGCAAGCGCCGGATATCCGCCAGCGCGTCATCGAGGCCGTCCTCGACCTGGCGGCCGAGGCGGGAGTCGACGACGTCGTGCTCATCGCGGCGCTCGCCCTCCACCGCCGCATGACCGACGACGAGTTGCGACACGCGCTCGGGGAGAGGATCTTCAACGCCTTCGCGCCGCACGGCCTGCTCACCCAACACGACGCGGAGGATCCCTCCAACCTGATCCACCTCGGGCAGACCGATCACGGCGAGGACGTCGAGCTCAACAAGCGGGCGGTCGAGTCGGACCTTCTCATCTACGTCAACATCAACCTCGTCGCGATGGACGGCGGCCACAAGTCGGTCGCCACCGGCCTCGCCTCCTACAAGAGCCTCCGCCATCACCACAACGTCCAGACGATGCTGAACAGCCGCTCGTTCATGGACCGCCATCACTCCGAACTTCATCACTCGAACTGGCGGATGGGCAAGCTCATCGCGGACTCTGGCGTCAAGGTCTTCCAGATCGAGACGACGTTGAATTCGGACACATTCCCCGAGCAGTTCCGCTTCCTGCAGCGACGCGAGTGGGAGTGGAACCTGCGCGACCGTGCCGGCTTCCTCGCGTCCTCGAAGGCACTCGAGAGGACACCGCCCGAGCTCGCCCGCAGGATATTCCAGTCGATCAAGTCGCCGCACCAGATGACCTCGGTGCAAGCGGGCGAGGTAGGGCCGGTGCACGATCGGACGCTCGAGCATGTCCACCAACAGCAGCTCGTCCACGTCGAAGGCCAGACCGACATCCTTACGATGGGGCTGCCGTACATCTGCCCTTACAACGTGAACTCGATAATGAACCCGATCCTCGTGGCCTGCCTCGGGCTCGGCTACTTCTTCAACCTTTACGAGGGCAAGCCCCTCGTACGCGAGGGCGGCGTCGTGATCATGTCGCATCCGACGCCGTGGGCGTTCAACCCGGTCCACCACCCGAGCTACGTCGACTTCTTCGAGCAGGTGCTCGCCGAGACGACCGACATGGCCGAGATCGAGTCGAAGTACGAGGAGGCCTTCGCGACCGACCCGTGGTATATCCACCTGTACCGGACGAGCTACGCCTATCACGGCGTGCACCCGTTCTACATGTGGTACTGGTGCGCGCATGCCCTCAGCCACGTCGGCAAGGTGATCGTCGTTGGCGGCGACAGGGCGGCGGTGCGGAGGCTGGGTTTCTCGCCTGCGAGCACGCTGTCGGATGCGCTCGAAATGGCTGAGGACGTCGTCGGGCGCGACCCGAGCATCACCCACTTGCATTCCCCACCGCTCATGATCACGAACGTCGTCTGATGGGCGGAAGGCCAAGCGGCGCAAGCAGGGCCAAGGTCGCCAACTTTCTCGTGCGCACCCCGACCCGCCCGATCGGCGCCGACCTGGCCCCCCTCGAGAAGAAGACAGGGATCGAGTACGAGACCGATTGGGCGCGGCGCTATCCCGTACGTCTCGCACGCGCCATCGTCCTCGACGACCTGACGGTGCCAGTCGTGCGCGTCGTCGCCCGCCCGAAGGTCCTCGGGCGTGATCCACTCGAGCGCATCGAAGGGCCGGTCATCGTGACTGCGAACCACACGAGCCACCTCGACACCGCCGTCTTGCTGGCGTCCTTGCCCGCGACTCGGCGCCATCACACCATCGTGGCTGCGGCTGCTGACTACTTCTTCGACCGTCGCTGGAAGGCGGCCGCGTCTGCCTTCGGCCTCGGCGCGATCCCGATGGAGCGCAACAAGGTCAACCGCAGGTCCGCCGACGCCGCAGCGGCGCTCATCGACGAAGGCTGGTCGCTCGTGATCTTCCCCGAGGGTGGGCGCTCACCGCATGGATGGGGGCAGGAATTCAAGGGTGGGGCGGCCTATCTGGCCAAGCGCTGCAACGTGCCGGTCGTGCCCGTCTACCTCCGCGGCAGTCGTGCGATCCTCCCTAAGGGCGGCGGCGGTATGAGGGTGCGGCTGCGGCCCGGGCAGACCGAGGTGCGTTTCGGCGCACCGTTGTGGCCGGCCGAAGGGGAGGACGCGCGGCGATTCTCCACCCGCATCGAGGCGGCCGTCTCCATGCTCGCCGACGAGGCCGAGACCGACTGGTGGAGCGCACGCCTGCGGGCCGCGCGTGGCGAGACCCCGCCCTTCCGGGGACCGGAGGTCTCTCCATGGAGGCGGGCCTGGGCCTTACCGGAGTCTGCCGACCCTGTCGACCGCCGGGGTCGCGCCGACCAAGCGCGGAGCGATGGCGCGACCGACTGGGACGACCACGACGGCGCCTTCGGCGAGGACGGCTGACGCGCTAGGACCGAGCCCGCCTCAGGCGCGTTGCGGAACCACTCCCCAACTCGCCCCGAGGGCGTAGGCGACGCCTCGAAGGCGCGACAACCGCCATTCGACCGCAGCCGACCCGGCGTAGGTCACTCGCTCCACTTCGAGCACCCCGGCGGTCTCGTCGAGACCGAGCAGGTCACGCTCATCGGGGTTGCAGGTCACCGCCCGGACCTGCTCTCTTGCTCCCGTGACCTGGATCGAACAGCGCGCGGCCAATGCGTCGTAGAGCGACCCGCGGCCGAGATCGGCCGCCAGAAACGCCTCCCGTGCCTCCTCCGGCAGCGCCAAAGCCGATCGGTCGATCGCAAGCGGGCGCCCATCGGCGGTGCGGATCCGCTCCACCCAGATGACGGTCGCACCCTCGTCAATGCCGAGCGCGGCCGCGGCCACACCGTCCGCCGGCCCTTCGGCAAGCCGCAGCACGTGACTCTCCTCCACAAGGCCGGCTGCGACGATCTCGCGCGCGAGGCTCGGCAGCCCGATCAGGACCTGGTCGAGCTGGCGCCGAATGACGAAGGTTCCGCTCCCCCGGCGTGCATCCAACAGGCCTTCGTCCTTCAGCCGGCGAATCGCCTCCCGGACTGTTGCCCGGCTTACGTCGAACTCGGCCGTCAAGTCCATCTCGGTAGGGAAGCGGTCCACGTATTCGCCGGCCCCGAGCCGCCGCCGCAGGACGGCCGCGAGTTGTGCCCAGAGTGGAGTGGGGTCCTGCGGATGGAGCCGCTCGGTGGTCGACACGCGAGCAAATTACCTTTGTTCTTGCACGACGTCGCCAACCATGGCCTGACCGCTCGGGACAGTTCCCGGCGACAGCTCGACGAGGTACATCGCGCCGAGCACCATCGCGCCCCCGACGAGGACGCGCCATCCGAGCTGCTCGCCGGCGAGCGCGGCGGTGATACCGGCGAAGACGGGTTCCATCGTGAGGACGATCGCCGCCCGTGTAGGGGAGATATGGATCTGGGCCCAGGTCTGGATGAGAAACGCCACAGCAGTCGCGAGGACCCCCGTGCCCACTACCGCCGCCCAGACGGCCACGTCGGGAGGCGGTGTCAAGCCAGAGGGAGCGGCCACGACAAGGCAGATAACCGCCGCGGTGAGCAGCTGTACAACGCAAAGGGCATAAGGATCGTGGTCGACCGCCCATTCACCGAGTCCGACGATCTGGATCGCAAAGAAGAAGGCGCACGCGAGGGTGAGCAGCTCCCCGATTCCGATGCCAAAGCCGTGAATGGCGATGACGGCGAGACCACCGGCCGCCAGCGCGGTCGCGCTCCAGGCGGCTGCCGAGACGTGGCGCCTCAGAAGGAGACCAGAGAGCACCGGAGTGAACACGACGAACATCCCGGTGATGAAGCCCGAGATCGCGGCGGAGGTGTGCTGCAGCCCGAAGGTCTGGGTGATGTAGCCACCGCCGACCGCGAGGCCGAGCACGATCCCTTGCGCCCAGCCGCGCCGCGAGAGCGTCATGAGCGAGCGCGGTCGAACCGCCACCATGACGAGCGTCGCGACGACGAAGCGCCATGCGAGGAAGTCCATCACGGCCATGTGCGACACGGCTGTCTTCACGATCACGAACGTGGAGCCCCACACCACCGTGACGCCCACGAGGAGCGTGACCGGGAGCGCTTGGGAGCGGCGGGCAGACATGGCCCACCATCCTGCCTGTGTTGGAGCGCTCCGTCGCGCTCGGCTAGACAACACCTATGAGCGACCTCTTCTCGATTGCACACAAGACAGCCCTCGTCACGGGTGGATCCCGCGGCATCGGCAAGATGATCGCGACTGGCTTCGTCGACGCCGGTGCGAAGGTATACATCTCGTCGCGCAAGAAAGACGTGTGTGACGAGGTCGCAGCCGAGCTTTCAGAGCGAGGGACATGCATCGCGATACCTGCCGACCTTTCCTCTGAGGAGGAGTGCCGCCGGCTCGCCAATGACATCTCCGAGCGCGAAAGCTCCCTTGACATACTCGTCAACAACGCCGGTGCCACTTGGGGCGCACCACTTGCGGAGCATGACGAGAAGTCCTTCGAGCGGGTGATGGCCCTCAATGTGAAGGCCGTGTTCCATCTCACGAAGTACCTCACACCTCTTCTGCAGGCCGCCGGGAACCTAGAGGAGCCGGCGCGGGTCATCAACATCGGATCGATAGACGGGTTGCAGGTTCCGACGATGGAGACATACTCGTACTCAGCCTCGAAGGCTGCCGTGCATCAGCTGACCCGCCATCTCGCCAAGCGGCTGGCGCCGACGGTCACTGTCAACGCCATAGCCCCCGGCCCTTTTGAGTCAAAGATGATGGCGTCGACCCTCGCGGCCTTCGGGGATGAGATCGCTGCGAGCGCACCGCTCAGACGCATCGGACGGCCTTCGGACATGGCCGGGACGGCGATCTTCTTGTCGTCGCGCGCTGGTTCATACCTGACGGGGGCCATCATCCCGGTCGACGGCGGCATCTCGACTCTGCACTGACGTTTTGCCGAGGAGGCGCACTTGCCAGAGCTGCCCGAGGTCGAGATCCTCTGCCGCCGCCTGGAAGAGCGCGCCGGCGGGCGTGTCGTGGAAAAGCTCCAGCTCGGCTCGATCTCGGCGCTCAAGACCTTCGACCCGCCTCTCAGCTCGTTCGAGGGCGGGAGTGTCGGAAGCGTTCGGCGCCGCGGCAAGTACATCTGTATCGAGATCGGCGACGACTTCCTCGTCCTCAACCTGGCCCGTAGCGGCTGGGTGAAGTGGCGCGACAAGCTGACGTCGACCGTCCCTAAGCCTGGTCGGGGCCCACTCGCGCTTCGTGCCAGGCTCGAGGGGGGCGCGGGCTTCGATGTCACCGAGATGGCCACCGAAAGACGCCTCGCTATCTGGGCCGTCCACTCCCCCGAGGTGATCGAGGGAGTCGCCACGCTCGGTCCCGAACCGATATCGCCGGAGTTCACACGCGAGCGCTTTGCGGAACTGCTCGAAGGCCAAAAGGGCAACCTCAAGCACGCGTTGTCCCATCAGTCCCTCATCGCGGGTGTCGGGAACGCCTATTCCGACGAGGCCCTCCACGCCGCAAAGCTGTCGCCCTACAAGCCTGCAGCGAAGCTCTCCGGCGAAGAGCTGGACCGGCTCTATGAGGGTCTGACGCAGGTCTTGTCCGAGGCGATCGCGCGGGCCTCTGACCTTGACATGGACGAGCTGAAGGATAAAAAGCGCACAGGCATGCGTGTGCACGGGCGGACAGGCGAGGCCTGCCCGGTCTGCGGCGACACAGTGCAGGAGGTCTCGTTCTCCACTCGCTCGCTCCAGTACTGCCCTACCTGCCAGACGGGCGGCAAACCCTTGGCGGATCGCAGGCTGTCGCGGCTGTTGAAGTAACGGCTCGTCGCTCGTCTCTCGTCACCCGGCCGCTGTGGGGGGAACCTGCCGATAGTACGATCCGCCGATGGACACCCGCTGCGACGAGTGCGGCTACGCCCGCGAGGACTACCGGAGCGCCATCGATCAGAAGTGGTTGCAAAGCGTGATCGAGACGCGTGTCCAGCTCATGTTCGAGGACCTCTCCGAAGGCGCCGTCATCGTTGGTTTCGGGGACGCCGACACTCTCTTGACCAAGCTCACCCGGTTGGCACAGGTCGAGGACCTGCACCCGGCAGTGCATTCCACCCGAGCTGCTGCGCGGGCGTCAGCAGCGATGGTTCCGCGGCCTTACGCCGTGTCGGGGAGGTTGGCCGAGATCAACGTCTCGCTCGGCGGGGTGCCGAAGCAGCCCGTTGGCGAGTCCGGGGTCTCTTGGCGGGGAGTCGTAGGCGACAAGCACCACGACATGAAGAACCACGGCCATGCCTGGCAGGCGCTCTGCATCTGGTCAGTCGACGTGCTCAGCGCTCTGCAACTCGAAGGCCACCCGATCGCGAGCGGAAACGCCGGCGAGAATCTCACGGTACGCGGGCTCGACTGGAAGCGGATGCGCACCGGGGTCCGCTTTCAGATAGCCGACGTCGTCTGCGAGCTCACCGCACCTGCGGTGCCGTGCAACAACAACGCACCATGGTTCCTCGATGGGAACTACAAGCGAATGAGCCACACTCTCAATCCAGGCTGGAGTAGGTGGTATGCCTCCGTGCTGCGACCGGGGACAGTGCGGCCCGGCGACGACGTGCGCGTCGTGGCCCCTGTCAGCCCTTAGGCCGGTCCATGTGGATGCGGCCCACTTGGCGGATCAGGCACACCGGCGTCTGCTCGGTCCCCTGACCGAGCGGGTTGTCTCCAAAGAGCCACGTCACCAGCTTGCGGTCAACCCCTCGGCTGGCGCCGAGCACCGTCACGCCTCGATCATTCGCGTCCACTATCGCGACCCCGACCGGGCCGCCCGCCTCTTCGGACAGCCGCTTGGCGAGCCGTGTGCTCACCCCGTCGGGGTCCTCTGGTGGGAGCTTGGCATGGGTGTCGGAGGGCGGGAGCGTGCCGGTCGTCGGACCGTCGATAGCCGCGACTCGCCCGCCGGCGATCCGGTAGAAGTCGCCGCGGCGACCGACGAGGCGACCGAGCGCTCCACCGGCCGCCGCCATCAGGATCCGGCGCCGACCCGCCTCGTCGATCGCGAGTTGCATGGTCTCTGGGATACCGAGTCCGATACCCGCCGGGGTGCGCGAGACGAGCGAGCTGAGACCGCGCGCGAGCCAGCTGGCCTCGATCTCGGCAAGCGGGAAGGAGCGCCCCTGCGCGACTGCGACAGCTTTCTCCGAGATCGCCACGATGTCGCCTTGCTGGAGGCCGAGACGCCCGCCGCCGACTGAGACGACCGAGTCCTCGACGATCCGGTCGAGGTCGTCGCCCGGGCCGATCTTCGGCGTGCGGACCGGTGCTCGCCCGTAGACCTGGCGCCCATCTGGCCCGCAACAAAAGACGTGGCGTCCGGCGTTCGCCTGCACAGTGGTCCATGACGCGGCTTCTCCTCCGCACAAGGCGGCAGCTTCGGCATCACCTGCGGCTTGAAGCGACCTGAGAGGCCGCTTACCGTCGGGCGAGAGCGGGACGGGGCCGTGGAAGACGCGGAGCCACGTTTCGGCGTTCAACACCCGCCAGAAGAAGGGCGACTCCTCGAGGTCACCGTCACACGCTGCAGCGAATGCCCGGGCGATTGACGGGCCGTCCCAGTAGGCGCGGGAACAGAACGACGGCGAGCGCAGGATGCCTTGTACGACAGCACGCTCCTTCCGCAGCCATCGCATCTCGGGAGTGGTGAAGCCGATCTTCTTCCGGCGTAAGCGAATCTTGTCGGGGAGCGTTCCTTTCATGGACTCGCGGAAGATCCACCTGCTCCAACCGTCTCGGATTATGGCGTCCTCGGGGAGGCCGAGGACCAGTTCGACGAGCTCTTGGTCGAGAAACGGCGGCCGCGACTCGATCGACCAGGCCATCGAGTTGCGGTCCTCGTATCGCAAGAGGGAAGGCAGCGAGTACTCAGTCAGGTCCTGTGCGAGTCGCTGTTTCAGGTTTGCCTGCGCACGGTGATCGGCCTCACGGGCAGCCTTCGAGCGAGTGGGATCGCCCAGCAGCGGGCGGCAGTAGAGCGCGGGGTCGACGGCCTTCTTGCGCGAGGCCAACCGGTTGCGGACGAGCGGCGCTAGCACGTCTGCCGCGCCTCTCGCTTCGCGTGCGAGAAGGTCGACCTTCCGTTCTGCCGCGAGCTGACGAAGGTAGACGTACTGGTAGGGGGCGTACCCGGCAAGGAGCTCGTCACCGCCCTGCCCGTCGAGGAGCACCTTCGCCTTGCCGTTCGCGAGCTGCATCACACGGTATTGCGCGTAAGGCCCGGAGGAGACCATGGGCTCGTCCTGGTGCCAGACCACGACGGGAAGGTCGTCGAACAGCTCGCTCGACTGTGGCCGGACGAAGTCGCTCGCTGCCCCCGAGATTGCGAGCACCGGGCGGATGTACTCCTGCTCGTCGATCGGGTCTCCGTCGAACACGGCCGAAAACGTCCGCAGCTGGTCGCCCATAGAAGACGAGTCCGGGGCGTGCTCGGCGAGGAGCTTGCTCATCACGCAAACGATTGAGGAGGAGTCGAGACCGCCGGACAGGCAAGTCCCGACGGTGACGTCGGCAACGAGGCGTCGTTGGATCGCCCGCTCGAAGACTTCCCGGAACCGCTCCGGATCGGCCGGCTCGTCGCTCGAGAGACGAGGCTCCCAGTAGCGGTGCGCCCGGCGCTCGTAGTGCTGGGTGTGCTCGAAGGACACTGTGACGACCGTCGCCGGCGGGACCTGCCGCACTCCCCTGAAGAACGACCCGTCGTCGTGGTCGTGAAGACCGAGCAGGAGATAGCCGGCAAGCCTCTCGTCGTCCACCTCGGGCACGAGCTCACGCTCGGCGAGGAGGGCCTTTATCTCGGATGCAAATAGGAACCGCCCGCCCGCTTCTGCGAAGTACAAGGGCTTGATTCCCAAGTGGTCCCTCGCAAGCACGAGCTGTCCGAGACGCTCGTCCAAGATCGCGAAGGCCCACATTCCGTTGAAGCGCTCGACGCAGGCGGCGCCCCATTCCTCGTACGCGACCAGCACGACCTCGGCGTCACAGCGCGTCTGGAAAAGGTGGCCCGCAGCTTCGAGCTCGGAGCGCAGCTCGCGGAAGTTGTAGACCTCGCCGTTGTAGACGAGGTGCAGGTCGCCTGCCTCGTTCGAGAGGGGTTGATGCCCGAGCTCAGGGTCGATGATCGAGAGGCGGCGGTGGCCGAGGCTCGCGACGTCGGTCTCATGCAGGCCCTGGTCGTCAGGCCCGCGATGGACTATCCGCTCGGTCATCGCGACGAGGAGGTCGTGGTCCCGGGGACCGATGAAGCCGGCGATGCCGCACATGAAAGATCAGGAGCGCTTCGTGCCGGTGGCGGTCTTCTTGGCGGCCACCGGCGAGCTCTTGGCTGCGCCCGGTCGCTTGGAAGCTGCCGGNNCGCTTGGCGGCTGCTGCCTTCTTGGTCGGCGCCGGCTTCTCAGCCACAGGCGACGTCCCGACTGCCCGCTCTTCGCCCACCTTCCCCCTCGGGTAGGTGCGGGCAAGCTCCTCCTCGCTTGGCTCCCGCACCTCGTGCGCCTCGGGTGGAAGAAGGGCCGAGATGGCCCGCATGATCCTTTCCGTATCGGCCACCGCGTCGGTCGCGCCGAGCGCGAGGTCGTGGACGGCCGAGCCGGCGCGCACAGTCACGAGAGGCGGATCCAAGACGTTCGTGATCTTCGGAAGGCGGCCCGAGCGAGGCCACACGGCTTCGGTGTTCCAGAGCCCGACTGGCACGACCTGCGCCCCGGTTCGAGCCGCCAGGCGGGCGGCGCCCGTCTTTCCTCGGAGCACCGGGTCGAAGAAAGCCTTTCCGCGTGGAATCGTTCCCTGAGGGAGGACCGCCAAACCCTCGCCAGCCTCGAGGACGCGCTCTGCTGCGACGAGCGAGTCGGCTGCCGCCCCTCCACGCTCGACCGGGATCCCACCGAGCGCCCTTGCCATCTGGCCGACGATCGGAGCGTCGAATAGCTCCTTTTTCCCAAGGAACCGCACGGGTCGCCCCTTGCGAGCTATAAGGACGGCGAGCGCGGCGACGTCGAAGTAGCTGCGGTGGTTCGACACGAGGATGAAGGGCCCGTCGTCCGGGATCAGGTCGACGCCCTGAAGATCAAAGCGAGCATACGGGAACAGCTCAGGCCGAATCACCAGCTTGCCGACGTCGAAGGCCTCTATGCCGCCGACCGTCGGGACCCCCGGCGGCACGTCGAGATGCAGGATCGGCCAGCGCCGGAGGACAGCAGCGGCGTGCAACCCCATGTCGGGATTGACCGCCCTCGGGTTCCCTACCGCGCTCAGCAGCGGTAGGTCGTAAGCGCTGTCTGAGTAGGCGTAACTCTCGGCGAGGTCGACACCTCGCCAGTCGGCCCACTTGCGCACGGCGGACAGCTTGCCAACCCCCCAGACGAAGCCGCCTTCGAGCCTTCCGGTATAGACACCGTCGGTCCACGCGTAGCGTGTCGCGACCACTTCGTCGATACCCAATCGGTCAGCGAGAGGCTTCACGAGGTCGTAGGGGGTGGTAGTCGCCAGCACGAGGATGTGGCCGGACTTTTTGTGTTCAGCGAGCAAGCCTGGCGCGTAGCCCGCGACGTTCTCCATCAACAGGTCCGCCGCCACTCTGCCAGCGGCACGCAAACGATCAACGGGCCACCCCCGCACTGCGAACGCCGCAGCCCGCGCGAGCGCCATCCCGAGAGGGTTCTCCCCGAAACGGTCGTACACCTTGTACAACAGCCCCTCTCCAGGGATCTGGGAGTTGCGCAGTCCGAGCTCTTTCAGCGCTTCATTTATGATGGGACCGCTCGCGCCGCGCAACAACGTGCGGTCGAGATCGAATATGGCGGCGGGCTCGGGCACGTCCATGAACTTAGGCGACTGACGCGAGCCTCATGCGTGGGCCGGACGAACCGCACCCGGACGCGAAAGAAGGGGCCGGCGGGGGGATGCCGGCCCCTTCTAGGAGACTCGCCAGGACCGGAGGGGGGGTTCCGGTTTGCCCTGTGGTCTAAGTGATCACCAGTTTGCGCCTTCGACCGATATCAGTCAAACAAATATTGTCGATACTTGCTATCGTTTATTGTGATGGACCTGCGACAGCTGAGTGCGATCGTAGCCATTGCTGACCACGGTTCCTTCTCGGCTGCAGCCGATGCCCTTTCTACGGTCCAGTCGAACGTCTCGGCGCACGTGAAGAAGCTCGAGCGGGAGCTCGGCACCGTCCTTGTAGATCGCGCCACGGGCGGGATGACGGAGGCTGGCAACCTCGTGGTGTCCCGTGCGCGCCGTGCTCGGGCCGAACTGGACGCGTTGATGTCCGACGTCATGGCACTCAACCAGGACGTCGCCGGGACGGTGCGCATCGGGATCATCGGGACGACGGCGCGCTGGCTTGTCCCGCAGCTCCTCGACATAATCCCTCGGCGGTTCCCTCGGCTCACGCTCGTCTTCGTTGAGTCGACCACTACTGCTCTCGACGCCCAGCTCAGCTCCGGTCAGGTCGACCTAGCGGTGTTGAACCTCCCACATGTCGTCGGAGACCTCGCCCTCATTCCATTGTTCGAAGAGGAACTGGTGCTCGTGGCCGACACCTCTCACCCGCTTGCGGCCTTCGAGGAGATCGGCATCTCAGAGCTCGCCGGGGTGGCCCTACTTCTGCCGTATCACGGGACCGCGTTCCGACAAGAACTCGACGAGGCTGCCCGCACTCTCGGGATCGAGCTCGAAGCTCGTGCCGAGGTTGACGGGACGCGACTGATCGCCTCACTCGTCTTCGAGGGCTACGGCCCAGCGATCTTGCCGGCCACCGCCGTGCCTTCGTATCTGCTCGAACGGTGGGCCACCGTAAAGGTGAGAGAGATCCCGCCTCGACTCGTCGGCGTCGCCCAGCGGGCTCGCAGCCTCCCGTCCGCCCCCACGAGAGCGGTGCTCGACATGCTGACGTCGATCGTCTTCTCGCCAGGCCGGACCCCGCCGGGTCTGACACCGGTACCGCCGGATCAGGTGAGGCCGAGCGCGATCCGTGCTGTCAGTCCGATGCGGTCTCAGGCCGGCTGAGCCGGGTGCGAACCGGGTGCTGGCGCTGACGATGGCCGATCAGGAGGTCGGGGCTCTCGCCACATGAGCCAGATTCTCGGCCCGACACCGCGTCCGTTGCCCTTACCCTCGCCAACCTCGCCGGTGACTTCGAAACCGTGCCGGTGGTAGAACGAAAGATTCTCCTCCTTCGAGGATTCGAGGTAGGCCGGCATGGCTTCCTCGTCGAGCCGATCGAGCACCACTCGCAGCAGCGCCGATCCAATGCCCGATCCTTGCCTGGGTGGGTCGGTTCCTATCGTGCCGAGGTAGAAGTGCATGATCTTCGGGTGCACGGCCTCGAGCTGCTCGAGCAGCCGCAACGCGCGACCCGTGTGCCGACCGAGGATGCGGGCAGCCGTGAAGAGCTGGCCGATCGCTTCGGCCACTGTCGGCACGTGACGCCGAGGCGGCATCCACAGTGCTACTCCGGCGAGGTCAGAAGTGGTCCACGCCTCCCCCTTCGGGAGAAACACGTGGGTGAACTGCCACTCGAAATAGCGCTCGAGGCGGCGCCGGCGGGTGCGTTCATTCGGGAAGAGGTAGTCCGACACGGGATCGTCGTCGAATGCCCTCGCGAGGCAGGCACCGAGTGCGTTCACGTCGGCAGGCTCGACTCGTCGCACAACAGGCCGCGCGTGCCGTCCCACCGATCCGACCGGTGGTGTCGGAGTCTCGGTCATCTCGTCGCGCCAGTCGCTCGCCCGTCCCCCATCACCTGCGACGGTAGTGGCCGAGCGCGCAGACTTACGAGCCGGGCGCGGGAATCGCCCGCGGGTCCCAGGCGTTGAACTGGTCGTGACTACGAATTCCGATACCGAATCGCAGGCCGACGTAGGGGCGGAGGCCGGCTCGTTGCCCGCCTTCACCGTCACGTGGGACTACCGGTGCCCGTTCGCCCGCAACGCCCACGAGCACCTCGTCGCCGCCCTCGAGTCGGGCGCACCTTTTGAAGTCACCTTCCTCGGGTACTCGCTGAGCCAGGGACATCTGGAGGAGGGCGAGACTCCGGTCTGGGACGAGCCGTCGAAGGACTCTGGCATCGTTGCGATGCAAGCGGGGATCGTCGTGCGGGACAAGCTGCCCGACAAGTTCCTCCAGGTCCACCGTGCGCTTTTTGCGCTGCGCCACGACGACAGCGGAGACCTGCGGGACACCGCCGCCATCAGCGGCGTGCTCGAGGAGAACGGGGTCGATGCGAACTTCGTCTTCGCCGAGATCGAGAGCGGCTGGCCACTCGAGGTGTTCCACAAGGAGCACGACGCCGGCGTCAGTGGGCACGACGTATGGGGCGTGCCGACGTTCATCGTCGGCGACCAGGCAGCGTTCGTCCGGCTGATGACCCGCCCCGCAGGCGACGGAGCGGCAGGGCGCCGAGCAATCGAAGCGATCCTGCACCTGCTGACCGACATGCCCGAGCTCAACGAGTTCAAGCACACCTCGATCCCCCGTTGACGGGTTGCACCGAGCCACGGTGCGATCCGCTGTGGGATGATCCGGCGGTGTCCGGGGAGATGAACGAGGCAGTCCTACGCCAGATCATCGACTCGACTGCCGACCTCCTCGTCGTGTTCGACGAGGACGGGCAGATCGTCTTCGTGAACAACGCCGTCCGGACTGCGACGGGCGGCGAGCCGGATGAGTACATCGGGACCAACATCGTCGACTACGTCCATCCCGACGAGCTCGAGCAGGCCCTATCGCTCCTCGAGCTCAGCGCGACTTTCGGCGGCGTTCCCGGCAGCGCCAACTTCCACGTCTTGCGTCGCGACGGGACTTACGTCGATCTGGAACTCTCCGTCGGGTCAGGCATCGGCACCTCGGTGCCGCTTCGGTACGTGCTTGGGCGCAATAACCCGAGCCGCGAGGCACTGGAGACGATCCTCCGCGGTCTCGTGATCGGCGGCGATTTCGACGGTGTGATGACCGCCCTCTGCGACGTGTTCGATTGGCGGGTCCTCGGATCACAGATTGCTGTCGCCTGGTGCGGGGTCGACGGGAGAGACCGGTGTGTATCAACTGGTCTTCCGCAGGAGTTGGCCGAGCCCGACCTTGCGGACGGCTCACCGTGGTCAGAGGCCCGCAGGCTCGGAACAAGTGTCGTGGAACTGGACCTGCAACGCCTGAGCAAGGTCCAGAGGTCTGCCGCCTCGGCGCTCGGCCTGGCGGCCTACTGGATCGAATCGGTCGAAAGTCCCGGATCGCCTGCCTTCGTGACCGTGTGGACTCGAACCGGTGGCATGCCTCCCTCGGCTCACTCTCAGGGCATGGACATGGTCCGGAATCTTCTTCCTGTCATCTTGAAATGGGTCAACCAGGAGCGCCGCCTCGATTTTTCCGCCACCCATGACGAGCTGACGGAGATCGGGAATCGAAAGGCCTTCTTCGATGCGCTCGATCAGACGCCGGCCGGCGCGGTGCTCTACTGCGACCTCGACGGCTTCAAGTCAGTCAACGACGGGTTCGGCCATACCGTAGGCGACGGGATCCTGCAGCTCGTTGCCGATCGGATCGCAGGCTGCCTCCGCGACGGCGACTTCCTCGCGCGGCTCGGCGGAGATGAGTTCGGGGTGATCTGCCCCGGCGCGGGGCCCGAAGCCGCAGAGCAGATATCCGAGCGCATCCGCACTGCGATCGATCGACCGTTCGCGGTCAAGGATGTCGAGATCCGGATCACGATCACGGTCGGGATCGGCGTCGGCGTCGGCCAGGGGTCGGACCGGCTCGGCGAGTCCGTCGTAGAGGCGGCCGACCTCGCCCTTTACCGAGAGAAGCGCTCCCGGGCAATCGGTCGCGCGTAGTCAACTGAAGAACGAACGAAGCTCTGCCGCGACAAGCTCAGGCTTGCCATGGTTGTCCGCTGCTGTGTGTCCGACCCCGTGAAGCGTGATCCGGCGCGCGCTCGGGAGCACCTCGCTCAATCCGTCAAGTGCCACGGCAAGCTTGCGGTTGCTCTTCTCGCCACCCAGTAGGAGCAGCTCGCAGCCAAGTGTGGCGTAGCGATCCAACGAGCCGGCCGCCTGAGTGACCGTTAGAACGTCGTAGCGAATCGTGGGAATGACCTCGCTCAGCGAGATCGCGCCAGGTGGCAACTGCTTCGTCTCAGCTTCCTTGATCGCGCGGCCGATACCCCACATGAGCAAGAAGCGCGGCAGATACCGCGTCGCCGTACGGTCAGATGTCCCCCTGATGACAGTGACGAAAGCCGCGGCGAGCTCACCTTGCTGCAGCTCACGCTCGTAGCGGGGCGCCCACGACATCTGCGATACGCCGTCGAATGAGAGCGGCGGTTCGTACAGCGCCAGCCTTTCGATCTCGCTCGATGAAAGTGCCGCCTCGAGGGCTATCACCGCGCCGGCGCTCAGCGCGAACACGTAGTGGGCGCCGGACTCAGCGAGAAGGGCCTCCAAGTCCTCGACCTCCTTCGCTATTCCATGCTCGTCGCCGCACGGACCGCTCATGCCGCGGCCGCGGCGATCGGGGACGAAGAGCGTGAACTGATCTGATAGCACCTTCGCCATCGTGACGAGGTTCTCTGACGTCTGCGCGGCCCCATGAACCAGGATGAGCGCGGGGCCGGTTCCGAGCCTGCGATATCCGATCCTCGTACCGTCTGCCGAGATCACTGTTCCGGTGTCTTCACCTGGCGGCACGACGCTCACGTCCGGGTCCTTTGATCGCGAAACGTCTTCATACTGAACATCCTGCCGACAGCATGGCTCGCGCGACCGCGGTCTTGACACGACTCGCCGCCTCGCAGGACTCCGAATAGCGTGACCGGGATGCGCGCACAACCACTCTCGATCGCGTCCGAGAGCGAAAAGGAGAGGGCGGTCGACACCCTCGTCTTGGCGTTCACGGCCGACCCGCTCATGCGCTGGCTATACCCAGACGCTCGGCAATATCTCGCCCACTTCCCCGAGTTCATCGCAGCCTTCGGCGGCAACGCCTTCGCCGCGCAGACCGCCTGGAGCCTGGACGACTGCTCCGCCGTCGCCCTATGGCTGCCAGCAGGCACGCAGCAGGACGCCGACGCCATCACCTCGGTGGTCGCCGAGACGGTCTCACCCGAAAAGCTTGAGGACATTCTCCTGGTCGGCCTCCAAGTGGACGAGGCGCACCCGGAATTTGCGCACTGGTACCTGCCCTTTTTCGGCGTCGACAGCGCCCTACAGGGAAATGGCCTCGGTGGAGCGCTGATGAAGCATTGCCTTGGGATCCTCGATGCGAGCGGTCTGCCGGCCTATCTGGAAACCTCCAACCCTCGCAACATTCCCTTCTATGAGCGTCACGGGTTCGAGGTCACCGGCCAGGCGCAAGCCGGAGCGTGCCCGCCCGTCACGTTCATGCTGAGGGCTGCTCAGTAGCCCCGGAGCGCCGCTCGGCGGAGGCGCTCTACCGGTGAGGCCGGCAACCGCCTCAGCCGACGAATGCCCTGAGGTCAGTCAGAAGCTTGTCCTCGATCTCGATGTTCCAGGCACTCTCAGCCACGTCCACGACGAGGAACAGGTCCGAAATGAGCAGGGTCTCGATCACCGCGACTCCAAGGTGCTCGAGCCACTTGCCGATGCCGACGTGAACCGTGAGGTCGTCGGAGGTCCCCGTGATGGTGATCGTCAGCGCACGGTCCGCGTCAACCATCCCGCGCAGGAACCCGCCCTTCTTCGCTTGGATCACGACCGCTTGCGAGCTCGGAGCAGATGTCACTACCGCAAAGCCGTCGGCCTTCAGGTAATCCTCGATGTGGGACCGCACAGCGTCGGGGTCCTTGCCCTTGCCTTGGAAGCGCTCCACCTTGTCACCGAGCATGATTACCTCTCTCTTTCCCGTCGCCAGATCTTCTGCCGCCCCGCGGCAAGCCAATGTACCCGCCGGCCAAACACCGGTCGCGCAAGGCCATCGGTTGAACTCGGACGTCGTCACCGCGCCGTCGGCAACACTCGGGTGGACTGACGCCCGCAGGCACGCCGCGCCCCTACATCCGAAGAGGGAGACGTTCTGATTCGGCGGACAGCTCGTCGGAAGAAGCGGCCGTTTCTCTCGGCCGCTGAGGACGACGAGCTGTCCGCCGAACCGTCTAGCTCAGCGAAATCGGCTCGTCGTCTCCGACGGCTTGGCCGAGAGGGATGTCGAGCTCATCGCCGAGGTCATCGTCGATCGGATCGACCTCGACCTTGATCGCTGTCATCTCCCGGACCAGCTGATCGAGCTCGATCATCATCTCCGGGGTGGAACGCAGGAACTGCTTGGCGTTCTCACGACCCTGTCCGAGCTGTTCACCTTCGTAGGTGTACCAAGCTCCCGACTTCTTGATGACGCCTAGATCGGTTGCGACGTCGAGGATCGAGCCTTCCCGGCTGATTCCCTTCCCGTAGACGATGTCGAACTCGGCAGAGCGGAACGGCGGGGCACACTTGTTCTTCACAACCTTCACGCGCGTCCGGTTGCCGACGATCTCTGTGCCGTCCTTGATCGACTCGACCCGCCGGATCTCGAGGCGGACGGAGGCATAGAACTTGAGCGCACGGCCACCTGGGGTCACCTCAGGCGAGCCATAGACGACGCCGATCTTCTCCCGAAGCTGGTTGATGAACACAAGGATCGTCCGTGACTTCGACAACGTCCCCGTCAACTTCCTCAGGGCCTGGGACATCAGCCGAGCCTGCAGGCCGACGTGCGAGTCGCCCATCTCACCTTCGATCTCCGCACGTGGCGTCAAGGCCGCGACCGAGTCGATGACGACCACGTCGATCGCGCCGGAGCGGACCAGCATGTCGGTGATCTCGAGCCCCTGCTCACCGGTATCGGGCTGGGAGATGAGCAGCTCGTCGATGTCCACACCTATCGCCTTCGCGTAGGCAGGGTCCATCGCGTGCTCGGCATCGATATAGGCACAGATCCCGCCGTTGCGCTGCGCTTCGGCCACGACATGCATGGCGAGTGTCGACTTGCCGGACGACTCGGGACCGAAGATCTCGATGACCCGCCCTCGTGGCAGGCCTCCGATGCCGAGCGCTATGTCGAGCGCCATCGCACCGGTCGAGATGGCCTCGACGCCGACTCCGGCGTGCTCACCCATCCGCATGATCGATCCCTTGCCGAACTGCTTCTCAATCTGGCCGAGGGCCACATCCAGTGCCTTGTCACGCTCCATCGCCGTCTCCTTTTTACTTTCTGCGTGTCAGCCTGTTCCGGCGTCTTACCGGCCTCGGCGATTTGTCTCCCCGGACCATACGCGGGGGGTGTATCACTGGCTTGATCCGATGTCACACGAGTGTAGTTCCGAACGTACGTTCGGTGGTGGATAGCACGCCGTGGCGAGACCGGCAGAATGGCCCCCGTGTCGGAAGAACTGGACCAGCCAGAGTCACCCGGTGGCCCGGAAAGCCACGGCCTGCAGACCGTCGCGGTACATGGCGACATCACCCTCGAGGACGTCGACGTCGTGGTAAACGCCGCGAACTCCGGTCTGGCGGGCGGTGGCGGCGTCGATGGCGCCATCCACAGGGCGGCGGGCGCGGAGGAGCTGCGACAAGCCTGCCGGAAGCTCGGCGGTTGCGAGACGGGCGACGCCAAGCTGACCGAAGGCTTCAACCTGAGGGCCCGCTGGATAGCTCATGCGGTAGGCCCGGTCTGGCAGGGTGGCCGGAACGGCGAGCCGGATCTCCTCGCCTCGTGCTACCGCCGATGTCTCGAGCTCGCCGACGAGGTCAGCGCACGGTCCATAGCGTTCCCGGCGATATCCACTGGCGCCTATGGCTTCCCCCGCGACAAGGCTGCGCTCATCGCCATCGCAACGCTTCGCAGCGCTAAGACGACAGTGCAGCTGGCAAGACTGGTCGCCTTCGACGACGAGACGTTTCGCCTCTACCTAGGATTGCTCTCACCATGACCAGCCTTGCGTTCGAGATCAGTCCACTCGACATATCCGACTCAGCCCAGCTGAACGACGCCGCCGCGGTATCTACTCGAGCCTTCCAGTTCGACCCGTTTTTCGTTCACCTGACGCCACGACCGCTCCTGCGGGCTAGAGGCCTCGGCATCTACTGGCGATCGACGCTCGCGTCGCTCGGCAAAGGCTCCGAGGTCTACGGGGCCCGCCAGCCCGACGGTCGACTGATAGGCGTGGCAGCCTGGGTCCGGCCCGGTGCCTTTCCGCTTCCCATTCCGGCTCAGCTCCGTCAGGGTGCAGGCGCGCTCTGGGCACTTTGGCCAGTGCCTCGTTCACTCGTCCAAGGGGGCAAGTACATCTTGGCGCTCGAAAAGGCCCATCCAAAGGACCCGGTCTGGTACCTCAATCTCCTTGTGGCTGATCCATCGGCGCAGCGCAGCGGAGTCGGCACCAAGCTGCAGGAGCTGGTGCTCGAGAGAGCAGACGAAGAAGGCGTACCGGCCTATCTCGAGACCCAGAACCCAGACAACCTGCCTTACTACCGGCGTTTCGGCTACGAACTCGTCCAGGAGCTCCACCCGGTCAAAGACGGCCCACCTCTGTGGACGCTCAGGCGGGAGCCGAAAGGCTGAGCTGGAGCTGGTGCTGAGCAGCCTGCGGCTCAGCGGGAGTTGAGCCGCAGCCGGAGAAGATTGAGAGCCGAGATCACCGTCATCTGGCGAACGCGCTCGCGATCACCCGGTAGCCGGAGCTCGACACCTTCTGCATCCGAGCCTGGCAGGCAGATGCCTATGAAGACCGTGCCTGGAGGGTTGCCCTCTTGCTCCGCCGGACCCGCCACCCCGGTCGTCGCGATTGCGACGTCAGTCTTCAGCAGGTCACGAGCGCCCTCGGCCATAGCAGCGGCAGCCGCGGCCGAGACCACCGGGCCTGCTGGCACCCCGAGGACCGACTCCTTCACGCTCGTGCCGTAGGCCACCACTGCGCCGGCGAACCACTCCGAGGCACCGGGGACCGAGACCACCCGGGACGCCATTAGCCCGCCGGTGAGCGACTCGGCCACCCCGAGCTTCCAACCCTTTTCCGTGAGGAGCTTTCCGACGGCTGTCTCCATCGTCTCGTCGTCGACGCCAAACACTGCGTCACCGAGGACGGCCCGCACGAGCTCCTCTTCAGCCCCGAGCGCCGACGCAGCGGCCCCCTCGGATGCCGCTTTCACGGTGAGGCGGACCTTGATCCCTTCGATCCCACTCGCGAGAAACGCAATCGTCGGCACCCCAGCCCCGCCGCCCGCGAGCGCGTCGATGCGCGGCTCGAGGAGCTCCGCCAACGTCGATTCCGCCAGTCCCCAGGTTCGCAGCGTCCGGCTGGAGATGACCGCCAGATCGCCCGCTCGCAGACGGAGGTCGGGCAGGATCGCTCGGTCCATCATCTCGTGCATCTCGTAGGGAACGCCGGGCATTGCATAGATCACCTTCTGGCCGACGGGACAGATCAGCCCCGGCGCTGTCCCGATGCGCTGCTCGATGACTGAGGCACCAACGGGCACCTCGGCTTGGCGGGAGTTGTTCGCCGCCATCGCCCGCCCCCGCGAGGCGAACATCGTCCGGATCCTCGCAACGATGTCCTCGTCGAGCACGAGCGGCACGTTCATCACCACGGCGATCGCCTCGCGCGTGATGTCGTCCTGGGTCGGGCCGAGGCCGCCGCACACTAGGACAGCATCCGAGCGGGCAAGCGCTGTCCTCATCGCAAGGACCATGCGTTCGAGGTTGTCACCGACCTTTGTCTGGAAGTGACAGTCGATGCCGGATCGGGCCAGTTGCTCGCCAATCCAGCTCGAATTCGTGTCGACGATCTGCCCGAGCAACAACTCGGTCCCGACCGCGACGACCTCAGCTCGCACCGGCGCGCGCCATCATCCGTCGCCCGTCGCGGGCGTATTCGAGACCGGTGTAGATCGTCAGCACGACGGCCACCCAGAGGAGGTCTCGCACGAACCCGACATGGTGCAGTCCGACCGGCGGGAGCAAGGCGAAAGCGACCGCGGCGTCTTGGAGGAGAGTCTTGAGTTTCGCGGCTTGTCGCGCCGGGATCGAGACGCCCCGGCGGCCTGCGAAGGCCCGGAAAACACTCATCCCCAGCTCGCGCACTGCGATCAGCCCGACGGGGAGCCAGGCGACCTCTCCGATCCCTGCCAGGGCAGCGAGGACACCGAGGACGAGGAACTTATCGGCAAGGGGGTCGAGGAACGCACCCGAACGAGTAGTCCCCATCTTTCGGGCTATCCAACCATCGACACCGTCACTGCCGGCACAGATGAACCAGAGCCACGTCAGCAGCCAGGTCGACGGGCCGGTCGCCACGACGAGGAACACGAGTACCGGGGAGGCGAGGAGTCGCGCCATCGTCACGGCGTTGGCGGGCGTTGCCAGCGCCGACGGGCCGAACGTCCTTGCACTTACTGAGTCAGCGGCCGAAGACGGGGAAGGCGCGCTCACTCGGCGACTACCTCTGCAATGAGGTCCGGGCCCTCCGACCCAATGCAGCGCGCTCTGACGAATGCGCCGCGCTCGTGCACCAATTCTGCCGGGAGACCGCGCAGTCGCACGACACCGTCGATCTCCGGCGCCTCGCGATACGAGCGCCCGGACTCGCTCGACTCGACCAGCACGGTCATCTCGGTCCCGACAATGTTGGCGCGCCTTCGCGTCGTAATGGCGTCCTGCAACTCCGAGCACTCGGCGAGCCGCTCGAGCGCGAGGCCTGGAGGCACCGACAACGACGGGTCGAGTCCTACCGCGAAGGTCCCGGCCTCCGGCGAGAACGTGAAGAGACCAGCCCAGTCGAGCTGTGCCTCCTCCAAGAAGCCAAGCAGCTCGTCCTGGTCCTCCTCGGTCTCGCCCGGGTACCCGAGGATGAAGGACGATCGAAGGACCGCGTCGGGTTCGAGTTGGCGGATGCGCCTGATGCGCTCGAGGAAGCGCTCGCGATTCCCCCACCGTCTCATCCGGCGAACGAGGGGCGCCGACACGTGTTGCAGCGAGAGATCGAAGTAAGGGACCTCGGTCGACAGGATCGTGTCGATCAGCCGGTCGTTGAGCGAGGACGGGTAGAGGTAGAGCAGTCGCACCCACCTCACGCGCTGTGCGACCTCGGACACGAGTTCGAGGATGCTGTCGGTCTGCGTGCGCGACTCAGACGATCGATCGCGACCGTACGAGGCGAGGTCCTGCGCGACAAGAACGATCTCGGAGGCATCGAGCGCGTCGACCTCGGCCAAGATGGAGGCGAGCTGGCGCGAGCGCTGGCGCCCACGGAACGACGGAATGGCACAGAACCCGCACCGGCGGTCGCAACCCTCGGCAACCTTGACGTACGCCCAAGGCGCCTGCGCCGGCGGGCGGGGCAACTCGAGCAGATCGAATGCCGGCACCGACTCGCGCGGACGGAAGGCGACCGGAGTGGAGCTATCCGAGGTGACGTCCATGCCGAAGCCGGCGACTACGTCGATCTCCGGCATGGCCTCGGCCAGCTCGGCTCCGCTGCGCTCAGCGAGGCAACCCGTGACAGCCAGCCGAGCGCCGGGGCGCCGGCTCTCGCTGAGCGCGAGGATTGTGTCAATCGACTCCTCCCTCGCCGGCTGGATGAAAGCGCAGGTGTTGACGACGATCAGGTCGGCTTCGTCAGGTCCGGACGCCTCGGCGTAACCCGACTCCGTCAAACGACCCGCAAGCTTGGCGGAGTCGACCTCGTTCTTCGGGCAACCGAGCGTGGTGATCCAATATGACCGCGCCGGCGGCGCGACAGACCCGCTGGACACCGGTGGCACTGGAGAAGGCTACCTCCGCCCCGGAACACGCAGGCCCGCTTGCGCGGCGTCGCGGGCCTTCCCGGGCGTCAGAACGCGCGAACCACGCCCGCAGAGATGAGCTCCTCGATGCTCGCCCCGCCGACGCCCCACTCCGCCAGAGCCTGGGCCCCATTCTCGCCTGGCCTGCACGGCGGAGATCCGATTTCCGCAGGCGTCGCCGAGAAACGAGGCGCCGGTGACGGCTGCGTCACCCCGCCCACGGACGTGAAGGCCTGCCTGGCGACGTTGTGCGGATACTCGGCCGCCTCTGCCATCGAGAGCACCGGCGCGAGGCAGGCGTCTCCGCCCTCGGTGTCTGCCAAGGCGACCCACTCGTCTCTGGTCTTCTGACGGAAGACGCCTGCGTACAGCTCCTTCAGCCGTGGCCACTCGGCCCGGTCCATCTGCGGTGGAAGGTCGGCCTGAGACAGGCCCATCACCCGGCAGAGCGCGGCATAGAACTGAGGCTCGAGAGCCCCGACAGCTACGTGGCCGCCGTCTGAGCACTCGTACACCTCGTAATAGGGCGCGCCGGAGTCGAGCAGGTTCGTTCCGCGCTCGTCCTGCCAAACGCCGATTGCGCGGAACGACCACATCATCGAGAACAGCAGCGCTGAGCCGTCCACCATGGCGGCATCGACGACCTGGCCCTCGCCGGTGCGAGCCGCACTGAAGAGCGCAGCGGCCACGCCGAGGGCGAGAAGCATTCCGCCTCCCCCGAAGTCACCGACGAGGTTGCACGGAAACACAGGAGGTTCGCCTGCGCGACCGAGAGCGCCGAGGACTCCGGCGATCGAGATGTAGTCGATGTCGTGGCCGGCGTAGTCGGCGAGCGGTCCCTCCTGGCCCCAACCTGTCATGCGGCCGTAGACCAGCCGTCGGTTGCGCGCCAGGCACTCGTTTGGACCGAGTCCCAGGCGCTCGGTCACCCCGGGCCGGAAACCCTCGATGAGCACGTCAGCTTGCTCTGCGAGGCTGAGCACGAGCTCGGTGCCGCGAGTGTCTTTCAAGTCGACACCGACCGACCGCTTCCCCCTCTGGAGGACGTCCCACGCGAGCCCCTCGGGCAACGAGTCTTGAACGGCTGAGCTCCGCTCGATCCGGATGACATCAGCCCCCAGGTCGGCCAACACCATTCCCGCGAAGGGACATGGCCCTATCCCTGCCAGCTCGATCACCTTCACAGATGCGAGCGGTCCGCTCCTCGGAGACGGTGAGCTCACTTCTCGGTTCTCACTCACGGTTTGCCGCCACTCGTGGCCGCCCTCGTGTTCGCGACGATCTCGCCGATTATCTGGTCCCACAGCTCGAGCGGCGCGTTGTGCCCCATCCCCTCGATGATCACGAGCGAGGCGCCCGGGATGGCGGCTGCCGTCGCCTTCCCACCGCTCACGTTCACGAGTGGATCGCTGTCACCGTGGATGACGACAGTCGGTAAAGCGACCGACCCGAGGGCGTCTGTCCTATCCGGCGAGGCGAAGATCGCGCCCATCTGGCGGACGACTCCCGAGGGGTCGTGCGACCTGTCCCAGGCAAGGCCCGCCAGGCCTCGCTCGCGGTCGGGATTCAACGGGTACCCGGGCGACCCGATTACCTTCCAGATCTCGACGGCCTCGTCGAGAGCCTCGGCACGAGTCTGCGGTGCCGGGCGCATGAGAGACATGGCTGCGGCGTCGCTCGGTTGGCCGATGCCCGGAGCGCCGGTGCTCGACATGATCGAGCACAGAGTTAGCACCTTGCCGGGATGGTCGATGACGAGCTGCTGCGCGATCATCCCGCCCATCGAGACACCGACGACGTGACAAGCAGAGATACCGATGGCATCGAGAAGACCCGCCGCGTCGGTCGCCATCTCGCTCAGGTGGTAGGTCACGTTCGTATCCCCGCCCTGGAGGAGGGCCATCAGATCAGGGACTCCTGCTTCGGACAGATGAGTAGATAGACCGACGTCCCGGTTGTCGTAAGCGATCACGTAGTAACCCTCCGAGACGAACCGCTCGAACCACTCCTCGCTCCAGCCGACGAGCTGCATTCCGAGTCCTGCAATCAACAGCAGAGGTGGCTCGGAGCCGTTGCCGAACGTCTCGTAGTGGATCTCGATCCCGTTCACAGGCACGCGTGGCATACCAGCATGCTTCCCCGCCCTGGCAGTCTGCGCAACCCGAATCGGACCTAGACTTCCATGTCAGGACTGTGACGTGAACGAGGAAGACCTGGGCCCGCTGGAACCGATCGTGGCGTTCGCGCCCGGGCGGGTCAACCTGATAGGTGATCACACCGACTACACCGGTGGTCTCGCTATGCCCGTCGCCGTCCAGCTCGGCACCGAGATCACCTACCTACCCGAACCCACCTCGACGATCGTGGAGCTGAGCTCGTCGGTCGAGGATGAGCCCGCCCGGGTCCCTGTCTCGATGCCCGAAGATCCCTTCGAGGTGGCGATGTTGTTCCCGGAGTGGGCGCGATACGCCGCCGGGGTGGTGGCCGCGACTCGTCCAGCGTGGGGTGGCAAGGGCAACATCGTCTCCGATCTTCCAATCGCGGCAGGGCTCTCCTCGAGCGCATCACTCGAGCTGGCGATCGCGCTCGCGCTCGGATACGAGGGCAGCGCAGCAGGGCTCGCTCGTCTCGGCCAACGGGCCGAACACGTCGCGCGGGGCGTCCCGACTGGGATACTCGATCAGATCTCGATTGCGTCAGCCCGGGAGGGCTACGCCATGATGCTCGACTGCAACAGCTTGGCGATTCGGCACATCGCGGTCCCGAGTGACATCGAGATCGTCGTAGTCCATTGCGGAGTGAGCCGAAGTGTCGCCGCGAGTGCCTACGCCGAGCGCCAGCAGCAGTGCATCGTCGCCGAGCGCGAGATCGGCCCATTGCGCTCAAGCGCGCCATGGGAGGTCGACGTGATTCGGGATCGGGTCGTGCGCCGACGCGCGCGGCATGTCGTGAGCGAGAACGCCAGGGTCCGGGCCTTCGCCGGCGCGTTCGATCACCGTGACGTCCGGCGCGCCGGCGAGCTGATGAACGACAGCCACCGCAGCCTTGCAATGGACTTCGAGGTGTCGATACGCGAACTGGACGATCTCGTGAGCTGGCTGCAGGGCCTGGACGGCGTGCTCGGAGCCCGTTTGACGGGCGCTGGTTTTGGCGGTTGTGCCGTCGCCCTCAGCCGACCGGGAGTGCTCCGCAAGCAAATGCGGAACCGCAAGTACTGGGTCGTCTGGGCGAGCGAGGGAGCGCACCTGCGCTGAGCAAAGCCCGTCTAGAGAACAGCGGTCTCAGGCCAACCCCAGCAGCTGCTTGCGCTTGCGATCGAATTCGTCGTCGGTGAGCACACCCGCCTCGTGCAAGCGCTCGAGGTCCCGCAACTGCTCGCCCAACACGCCCCCGAGTCCAGCCGATGAGACTTCTCTCGGCGCAACCGGTGCGAGGGAATCGGTCTTCTCTGGCGGCTCTGCGTACGACGGTGAGAACGGCTGTGCGGGCGCAGCGGGTGCGGGTGCGGGCATCGGCGCTGGCATAGGCGCCTGCTGGGCTACAGCGGCGGCTCTCCTCCAGCCGTCTCGGTCCCCCGTGATGAGCTGATTGATAAGTGACTGCAGCTCGGCTGGGTGCCGAACGTCGGGGAAGGGCTCCTGACCACTCTTGCCGGCAGACTCAATCGTGAGGCTGCCGGCACCCACCAGGCGCTCGATGAACGACTGGTGATAGGTGACGTCCTGCACCCGGTCGAGCGGGATCTCACGGCCGGTGCGGCGAACGATGCCCCACCTGTAGACCACCCTCGTGGTGGTGATGACGAGCAAGCGGGCTCTCCATGACACGAGTTGACTTACCAGCCAGAGCACCGCGAGTACAGCAATCGCAGCGAAGATGTAGCCCACGACCGTGGGTTCGGATCCCCACAGCAGCGTGACGGCCACCCATCCTCCGACGATGACGAGTGCAATGGCTACAGGCCGGACGAGGATCGACCAGTTGGGATGGGCCTCGACGACGACCTCCTCGCCAGGAGTGAGGAGCTTGCGGGGGAACGGCACGATCAGTCCACTTCCTGCGCAGCCCTAGCCGAGCTTTCCCCCGATGGATCCGGCAACTCGGAGTACCGAGCCATCCGCTCCGGCGGTGGTGAAGGCAGCCGAAGGCCGCGCGATCGCTTCACCCAGCAGCTCCAGCAACAAAGCCGGGAATGGAAGGTGCGGATCGATCCAAAGGTGCCGTGCGAGGGACCCAGGGATCGTGTTGATCTCGTTTACGTAGAGGGCATCGCCATCGGAAAGGAAGTCGATACGGGCGACGCCGCGGACGTTGCACAGCTGCGCCACCTCGGGAGCGACGGTACGAATTTGAACCTCGAGCTCTGGGCTGATGCGTGCGGGAAGCTCGCTCGGCGCAGTCGACATGCCCTCGGAGCCGACATATTTGTCGGCGTAAGCGAGAATTTCGCCTCCTGCGCGGGTACGGAGGGGTTTCTCGATGGCCGAGAGCTGAATCTCGGGCCACATCCGTACGGCGATCTGCAGGTCGAAGAGCTCAGGCTGATACGGCTCGAGCACCGCTCCCCGCCTCAGGTGCGGGTTGACTCGCAAGCGAGCTCGTGCCGACTGGTAGTCCGAGAAGACCTCGATGCCGATCGACGAGCCTCCAAAGCGTGGTTTGACGATATATGGGCCGGGGAAGCTCGGGACCTGGCTCCCGTCGAACAGCGGCAAGCGGGGCAGCATCTGCAGCCACGCGGACGACATGAGCGCCGAGAACACGAGCTTGTCCATGCCGATCAACGCTCCGGCAAGCGTCGGACCGGTGTACGGGATGCCGCAGAGGTCGAGCACGCCCTGCAAGGAGCCGTCCTCCCCCGGTCCGCCGTGACAGCAGATGATGACGGCGTCCAGCTCCATCGGCCCTTCCTTCGAGCCGAAACGCCCACTTTTCCGCGTTATGAAGCCTCCACCGGCTCCCACGCCGAGATGTACCGGAGTTGAGCCGTTCGGTGGCCCCGACAGGTACTCCGAGGCTTCCAGGCCGTTCGGAGTCTCGAACCACTCCCCCGTCTTTGTCCAGTAGAGCGAGCGGATCTCGCCGATATTCGGCGCGGATCGCAGCCCTCTCGCAGCCTGGAGGCCCGTCAGGATCGATACGTCATGTTCTGGTGAAGGCCCTCCGAATATGACGCCGACACGCGCGGGAGCACCGCCAGCCCGGAGGCCGATGGCGCCAGTGATCCCGAGCGCCCCCCGATCGTCAAACGAAAGGCCACGAAGTGTCAGACGGCTCATGGCGGCAGTCACTCTAGCTGGCACTAGGGGTGGTTACGTGGGAAATCGCGCCAGAGACTGGAGCTGGCCTGACCAGGTCACGGGAAGTGGTCGGGTAGATCGTTCTCGTAGAGCACCGAGTCACCCGGTCCGAGATTTGCCCTTACCCACACAAGGGCCTGATCGAGGCGGTCCACCGTGATTACCTGTGCACCGGGCGTCACCCGACGGGCGCCTTCCACAAGCGCCGACCGGTTGGTGCGTGCAACGACCACGAGCTGGTCGGCGATCCTTGCAGCAGCCTCACCCAGATCGGCGTTCTCCGCGGCCTGGGTGCGTCCGAGCTCCACCATTCCCGGGGTGACGACGACGCGCCGGGCTGAAGGTGCGGCCTGGGGCTCGTGCCGAAGCCTCGCTAGCCCGATGCGCGCACCAGTCGGGTTCGAGTTGAAAGTGTCATCGAAGACGACGTATCCAGCCTCACTCAAGTACCGCTGCAGTCGGTTCGGCGGCACCGGAAGGCTCACTAGGCCGGCGAGCACGCCTTCCGGAGCGACATCCATCTCGACCGCCACGGCGGCGGCACAAGCCGCGTTGCTGAGCGCTGCTGGTTGATCACTAGGCGCTACGGCGGCCACACCTACCCTCCGACCGCCTATCCAGAGCTCGAGGCCTTCGTCGACCGAGAGCACGGCCACATCCGCCAGCTCGTTCGAGCCGGACGCTTCGATAACCTTCTTACCAGCGGCCCGTAGGGCGGGCGCAAGGCCCGCCAGCCGCTCATCGTCGACGTTCAACACGACCACCCGCGCCGTCTCAGCGATCTCGGCCTTGGCTGCAAGCGTCGTGTCGAGAGTCCGGAAACGCTCGAGGTGAGCTGGTCCGATCGCCGTGATGACCGAGATCTCCGGGCGTAGCCACGCACAGAGCGCCGCGATCTCGCCGGGGCCGTAGGTGCCCATCTCGGCGATGAGCACCTCGGTGGCGGGCCCGAGGAATTCGTTCACCGTGCGTGCCAGCCCGCCTCGGTTGTTGAAGCTCTTCGGGCTCGGCAACGTCGTCCGGTAAGGCCCGACGAGATGTGCGATATAGCCCTTCACCGTGGTCTTTCCGTACGAACCGGTAACCCCGATCACGAGAGGGTGCACCCTCGTCAACCGGTTCGTGGCCTGGTGGACGAACCTCGCTGCGAAGAGCTCCTCGAGGGGCCTCGTGAGCCCGAGCGCGAGGTCGACGATCGCCGGCGCGAGCATCGCCACCAGAGCGGCCCCGAAGACGGCTCCGGCGATGCCGGCGCCAATAGATCCGGCGACGACCACGAGAGCCTCGATCGACCACGTCACGGCGGCGATCGTCGTCAGCCGGCGAGTCCAAGCGAGGCGGCCCGTGCGACCTCGCAGGCCAAGGCGCACCGGGGCAGCGGCGGCAACCCCGCCGGACAGGATCGCGGCAGGTGGGAACAGGGCGGAGACTCCAACTGCAGCCAGGCCGACGATGCCGAGCAAGCAGTTCTCAGGCCCGCTCGCCCACCACTTCCAGGCGAAACGCAACCCGGACCCAACCAAGTAATGCTCCCGCTGCACGACTCTCAGCCAACGGACTGTGCCAAGAGCCGCGCCCGCCACCGTGAGCGAGCAGACGATCAGATCGAAAACCTTCATCGCTCGCCGACGGTCATCCGCGCTCCGTGGCCAGGAGCCGGTCGATGGCTCCCCGGAGGTGGCCGGGGATCAGAAGCGGGGTGAGATGGCCTACCCCCGAGTGGACCGTGAGTGTGCTGGGCGCGTTGAGCGTCGAGGCGATGCGTGTCGCGACGGCGGGAGGTACAGCAGTGTCGAGCTCGCCCCACACGAGCTCCACCGGACACGTGATCGCGCGAAGCGACGGGGTATACGCCTCATCTCGTTCCTCCGCGATCGCCTTCACCAGCACGTCCCGCATGACCCCGGTGGCTGCTCGGTAGTCGGCCGAGCCATATTTTTGCTTCAGTTGCTCGAGACCATCTGGTCCGAGCAGGCCAATATTCGCGAGGCTCCGGCCGAGCCGGTAACGGACAGGTGGTCGACGCGGTCGGGTCGGCGCGCCGCTCACCGACGCCGCCGCGAAGAGCGGAGCACCTGTGAGTACCAGCCCGAGCACCTTGTCCGGGTGATCAGCGGCGAGATGAACCGCGACGCGGCCGCCAAAAGAGTGCCCGATCACGACGACGGGCGACTCCATATCGTCAAGCACGGCGGCAATCACCCGTGCATAGTCAGGAGAGCCCCACGGCTCCTCGGGCACCGGTGAGGCACCGAAACCCGGTAGGTCGAGCGCTATCGCCGGGAGAGCACCGGCGCCAAGCCCGTCGTCCGAGGCTGAGCGAGGTAGCTCGGTGGTCCCCGCCTCCACCACGGCCGCGTTCGTCGTCACCCCATTGGCGCCCTCACCACCGAGAACTTTGTCGAAGTCGCGATGATCCCTCCGCCACCCGTGGAGGGCAAGCACGCGGGGCGCGCCGGACCCATGAACCTGGCCGAAGAGTCGGCCGCCGTCGAACGACGTCAGCACGGCGAGCACCATACCCGCCGTGCCCCGCTTACCCCGCCACCCAGCAGCGAACCGAGTGACACACCGACGGGGTACGGTCGCTCCGTGGTCACCGTTCCGCCGACTTCGAGCTCGCTGCGAAGCTCCCGCGGCTCGGGCTCCGGTCGTGCGGAGAACCTCCTCGTCGGTTGTGACACCCAACAAGTTGAGGCGATCACGACGCCAGCACGCCCGTTGTGCGTGCTGGCAGGTGCAGGCTCGGGAAAGACGCGTGTGCTCACGAGGCGCATCGCATGGCGTGTGCTCGACGGTTCGGCCCTCGCCCCCCACGTCCTCACGCTCACGTTCACGCGGAAGGCAGCGGCCGAGCTTCGTGGTCGACTCACGGCGCTCGGATTGCCCGAAGGAGTCACTGCTGGGACGTTTCACGCGATCGCCCTCGCTGAGCTGCGACGACTCGCCGCCGAGCGTCGTCAGGCTCCTCCCGTCGTGCTCGCATCAAAGGCGAGGCTGCTTCATGCAGTCATCTCGGAGCTGCCGAGGGCTGCTTCGTTTGGGAGGGCCGCGGGATCTCGGTCGCGTGCGGGCCGCACAGCTCGCTCAGGCGCCCACCAAGCGCCGATCCACGAGCTCGCAGCCGAGATCGAGTGGGCCAAGTCGCGGCTTGTCACTCCCTCTGACTACGAGCTCGTCGCGTCGAGAGCGGGGCGCGAGGCGCCGCTCGCCTGGGCCGAAGTGGCACAGGTCTTCGAGTCCTACGAACGAGAGCGGCGGCGCAGGCGCGTACTCGACTTCGAGGATCTCCTGACGGTCTGCGCGTCCGAGCTCGGGTCGGACCCCGAGTTCGGCGCTTCTGCACGCTGGAAGTTCCGGCACGTCTTTGTGGACGAGTACCAGGATGTCAACGCAGCCCAGCTGAGCCTCCTGAAAGCATGGTGCGAGGGGAGCGACGACCTCTGCGTCGTCGGCGACCCGGACCAAGCGATCTACGGCTGGAACGGATCCGACCCCGAAGCGATCGCCCAGGTCGCCGATCACTTCCCTCGCACAACCGTCGTTCGCCTCAGGACGAACTACCGCTCTACCGGCGAAGTGTTGAACATCGCGAGCGCTGTGCTCGATAAGCGTGAGGTCCCGCAAGCCTGTGGTCCTTCCCCCGAAGGACCGATCCCGACAGTGACGCCCTACGAATCCGATGTCGCGGAAGCAGAAGGCGTGGCCGAGCTGGCGAGATTGGCCCACAGGCCCGGGCGGATCTGGTCGCAGATCGCCGTATTGGCGCGAACCAATTCCCAGCTGCTCGGGTTCCGGCAGGCCTTGGAACATGTGGGAGTGCCGTGCCGCCTCGTCGGAGACGGGGGGTTCCTTCGTCGGCCTCACGTCGTGGCGGCGTTGTCGGATCTGCAAGACGCGACGTCCGCCGAAGGACTATCGGCCGTGGCAGACGATCTCAGGTCGGCCGCGGGAGAACTCACCGCTTCGGTGTCCGAGGACGACGACGACGGGCTACCGGCTGTGCCGGGCGAGATCGAGGACCTCGGCGAGCTCGCAGCGCTCGTCGAGGACTACCTGCTGACCGACGTCGTCGCGAACGGCTCAGGCTTCCGGGCATTCGTCGAGACGTCAATGCGCTCTGGCGACAGCGGACGCGCCTTCGACGCCGTAGAGCTCATGACCTTCCACAGGGCAAAGGGCCTCGAGTGGCCGGTGGTGTTCGTCACGGGTCTCGAGGATGGTTTGGTGCCGATCTCCCACGCGCGAGATCCTGCCGCCATCGCCGAGGAACGGCGGCTGCTGTACGTGGCCTGTACGCGGGCTGAGGAGGAGCTGCACTGTTCTTGGGCGCGAGAACGGCGTTTCTCCTCCGAGCGGGCATCGCGCCGTGACCCGTCTCCGTATCTCACTCCGATTGAGCGGGCACGCCTGCAGCTGGTTGCTCTTTCGGCGCGCTCGCCGTCGACGGCACAGGAGGCTCTCGCCGCCAGCCGCCGATCTTTGAGGTGAAGAGCGCCTCGCGCGGCACCGATCAGTACCTTAAGCTCACTTCGGCGATACGATCGCGAGTTACGAGAACAGAAGATGTCCCGAAGAGTCGACTTCGATCGGCTCGGTCGGGACCACGACCAGCTGGATCGTCCGCGTTGCCGCTGGACGGCGCCGCCAAGGTAGCGTTTACGCCGAGGCGAGGAAGGGGAGCGCATGTCTAAGGACCCGGACACAAGGGCGGCAGACCTTGAAGCGCGCAACCAGTACCTCGGAATCATCGACGACGCCTGGGAGGTCTACCGGGAAGCCGTTGAACGGGCATGGGAAGCCTACGAGAAGTCGCTCGACGCACCACGGTCCAACTATGAGGCTGCGCAGGCCGCCTCCGAAGACTCACACGGCAAGGCGATCGACGATGCCTGGGCCATCTACAAAGAAGCAGTTGCCAACGCTCCGGCCACAATGCGACGTGACATCGTGGCGCAGGCTCGCTCGAGCTACAACGAGTCAGCCGCTCAGATCCGCAAGCAATACAACGAGAGCATGTCGATCGCTCGGGAGTCCTACCTCCGCACAGTGAACGATGCCCGGTCCGCCTACCGCGCAGCAGTCGAGGGCGAGCTGGAGGCCCACCGAGAGGCCGTCCGGTCCTCTTGGGCCAACTACCTCGAGATGGTCGACTCGCACCTGCTCATCGAGGACTGACCGCCTCGCCTGGCGCTTCGCTGAGGCCTCTCCGGCGTGCCACACGCACGTTCGCGCTCAAATGACTCGCGAAGTGCGACAATGAACGCGTGCATATCTCTGCGAAGGTCGATTACGCGTGCCGTGCCCTGTGCGCGCTCGCCGCTCGCGACGGCGACGCTCTAACGGCAGAAGAGCTCGCGAATGAACAGGACCTGCCCGTCCGGTTCCTCCGTGCGATCCTGAACGAACTCCGGCGCGTCGGCATCGTAACCAGTCAACGGGGCAATGAGGGCGGATACCGGTTGGCCCGCCGGGCGGAGGAGATCACCTTGGGTGAGGTCTTCCGCCGCCTCGAGGGGCCGCTCGCCGAAGTGCGCAACGAGCGCCCGGAGCAGGCGATCTACCAGGGCGCGGCAACCCACTTGCAAGACGTGTGGGTAGCGGTGCGGGCTGCGCTTCGCTACGTGCTCGACGAGGTGACCCTCGCGCACGTGCTCTCCGGCGAGCTGCCCACAGACGTCGCTCGCCTGCTAGAAGTTCCCGACGCCTGGCAGGCACGCTGACCGCACTGGCGGGCACTGGCCGCATTTGGCCGACTGTGCCTCCCTTGAAACACCACGACCCAACTCCCTACCGTGCATCCTCCCAAGGAGGGATCGCGGTTCAAGGCGCATGCTCGGGAACTAGTGACAGCTTTCGCGCTGACTTCACTCGGAGTCTCCCCCCTCGCTATCGCCGAACTCGTAGTTGAGCCCTAGGCCGTAGCAGTCGGTGACCGGCAGGCGCAGAGCCGCCGCCGGCACCAGCGCCCTAACAAGCGCCTAATTTAGAAGCGCGCACGGCCACGCCCCGAGCCCGACCGCTCTCACCCAAGGCGTGCTCGAGGTCCTGGACGAGATCCTCCACCGTCTCCAGCCCGACCGACAATCGCAAGAGCGCCGGGTCGACTGAGAGAGGCGAACTGGCGACCGAGAGGTGAGTCATCCGTGCCGGGTGCTCGATGAGCGACTCGACGGCACCGAGGGACTCAGCCAGGGTGAAGATGCCGGTCGACGCCGCAACGTCGAGGGCGGCAGGCTCGCCGCCTCGCAACGTGAAAGAGACCATCGCGCCGTAGTCGCTCATCTGGAGTTTGGCAAGGTCGTGCCCAGGGTGAGACTCGAGCCCCGGGTACATAACCGCCGCGACAGCCGCGTGACCATGAAGGAACTCCGCTATCACCGCCGCGTTGGCGCACTGGCGGTCCATGCGCACGGCAAGAGTCTTGATCCCTCGGAGAACCAGGTAGCAGTCAAAGGGGCTCGGGACCGCCCCCGTCGCGTTCTGCAAGTAACCGACCTGCTCGGCGAGCTCGTCGTCGATGGTTGCCACGAAACCGCCAACTACGTCCGAGTGGCCGCCGAGGTACTTGGTTGTCGAGTGGACAACGACATCCGCGCCGAGATCGAGGGGTTGCTGGAGGTAGGGCGTCGCGAACGTGTTGTCGACCACACACCGTGCCCCGTTCGCGCGGGCGATCTCCGAGATGGCGGTCACATCCGCGATCCGAAGCAGCGGGTTGCTCGGGGTCTCTATCCAGACCATCTTCGTCTCGGGCTGGAACGAGGCGGCGACGCGGTCGAGGTCGCCGAGGTCGACCGGCGTGAACTTGATGCCCCATTCGCTGTGAACCTTTGCGATGAGCCTGTACGTGCCGCCGTAGGCGTCGTTCGGGATCACCACGTGGTCACCCGGTCGCAGGCACCGCAGCAAGGCGTCCTCGGCCGCCATGCCGCTCGCGAACGCAAATCCGAACGGTGCCCCCTCGAGAGTCGCGAGCGCAGTCTCGAGCATCGCCCGCGTCGGGTTGCCCGACCGGCTGTACTCGAAGCCGCGGTGGCTTGCGACACCATCTTGCACGTACGTCGTCGCGAGATGGATGGGAGGCACGACGGCTCCGGTCCGCGCGTCCGGGTCCTGGCCGGCGTGTATAGCAAGCGTCTCAAAACCCGGTCCGCGTACCTCGTCGTTCATGACTGGCCTCCTAGATCGCTCGAATCGCTGCCCGCGAGGGCCGCCAAGAATGCAAGCGCGTCCGTTCTCGTGACCACTCCGACGGGATGCCCGTGATCAAGGACGACCACAGCAGTCGCATCCTCGAGGCTACGCACGACGACGTCTATTCCCTCGCCGCTACCGACCGTCGGAAGCGGCGCACCCATCACCTCGCGCACCGGCCGGTCGAGAGTCGCCGGGTCAGCGAAGGCCCGGCGCATCAGATCGCGCTCGTGCACTGCGCCCACGACCTCGGCTTCGACAAGGGGAGGTTCAGCCTGTACGACGGCGAGTTGGCTGATGCCGAACTCGGCCATGACTGAGATGGCCTGGCGGGCCGTCTCGTCGGGATGCACGTGGATCAGCTCCGGAAGCGCACCGCCTTTATGTTCGAGCAGATCGCCGATCGTCCGGCCGCGAGCCCGCAAAAAACCATGATCCGACATCCACTCATCGCTGTACAACTTCGAGAGGTATCCGCGACCAGAGTCGGGAACGAGCGTGACGACAACGTCGTTCGGGCCGAGCTCGGCTTGCAGCTGTAGCGCCGCCCACACAGCCGTCCCGGTGGATCCGCCGACGAGTAGGCCTTCTTCGACACCGATGCGGCGTGCTGTCTGGAACGAGTCGGCGTCACTCACCATGATCACTCGGTCGATCACACTCGGATCGTAGGTCGTCGGCCAGAAGTCCTCTCCGATCCCCTCGACGAGGTAGGGCCGACCCGAGCCACCGGAATACACCGAACCCTCCGGGTCAGCGCCGATGATCTGGATGTCCGGGTTGCGCTCCTTCAGGTAGCGGCCGATCCCTGAGATCGTCCCGCCTGTGCCGATACCCGCCACGAAGTGCGAGATCCGGCCGGCCGTCTGGCGCCAGATCTCCGGACCGGTGCTCGCCACGTGCGAGGCCGGATTTTCCGGGTTGTGATACTGGTCCGGGTGAAAAGCTCCCGGTATCTCCTCGGCCAGGCGCGCTGTCACCGAGTAATAGGAGTCCGGGTGGTCCGGTGGCACCGCGGTCGGGCAGACAATCACCTGGGCGCCGTAGGCACGAAGGAGACCGATCTTTTCCGGCGCCATCTTGTCGGGCATGACGAATAGGCACTTGTAATGTCGCCGAGCAGCCACTATCGCGAGGCCGACGCCGGTGTTGCCCGACGTGCCCTCGACGATCGTGCCACCCGGCTTGAGCAGGCCGGCCCGCTCGGCCGCGTCGATCATGGCGACAGCAGGGCGGTCTTTCACGCTGCCACCGGGATTGAACAGCTCCAGCTTGGCGACGAGCGGGCACGGCAGGTCACGGCCGATTCGGTCGAGTCGGAGCATCGGGGTGTTCCCGATGAGCTCTAGCAGCGACCCGGCGAGCTCCATAGGCGCGCCTCGGTCTGTCAGGGGAAGGATTTCGACGCCGGTGAGGTCCGTACGGTCCCCGAGATCCTCGTCGCTGTGCAGCCGAACCAACAGCCCGGCCCGGTGAAGTGTCACCGCCACGGCTGACCCGAGACCGGGCTCCCCGATCACGACCACCCGTCGCGGGAGCCGCGCCCGAATGTCGGTGAGCACCGAGGGTGCCACGTCGGGACCTTCCACCTCGACGATCCGGTTCGCTCGGGCGAGGAGGAAGTCCGGCGCCTGCGTGCGCCCGGCGATGACGAGTACGTCCATCGCACCATCCTGCCCGTTCTGAGCGATCCTTCGCCATGCACTCCCTAGAGTTACCAGCCATTCATCAGGGACCACGTAGGCTCGTGGCGTGAAGCCAGCACCATTTACCGCGGACGAGACCGGGCGCCTGATGGCCGTGCGGGACCTCGGGCTTCTCGACACGCCCCCGGAGCGGCGGTTCGACCGGGTGGTACAGCTCGCCGCACGTTTCACGGCAAGCCCGATCGCGATTTTCAGCCTCGTCGACGAGAGCCGGGTCTTCTTGAAGTCTGTCAGCGGCGCTTCCGCCGTCGGAGTGACGCTCAGCCCTCCGCATCGGGAGTACTGGTTCTGCTCGCACGTCGTAGCTTCCGGCGCTCCAGTCGCGGTACGCGACGCGCGAGTGGACGATCGTTTCGATCGGTTGGGCATCGTGACGGGATCGCCTTCGGTCGTCTCGTACGCCGGAGTGCCGATCCGGGCGCCGCAGGGACCGTACGTAGGAGCACTCGCCGTCCTTGGGCTCGAAGCACGTGATTACTCCGACGAGGAGATGAACACGCTGCTCGAGCTCGCCAAACTCATCGAGGCAGAGCTCTCCTCACTCCCCCACAGCGCTATTGACACCTTGACCGGAGCGCTGACAGCACGGACCTTCGTCCGGCTCGGTAATCGACTGCTCGAGTTGAGCGACTCAAGAGGCCAGTCGTCGGCAGTGCTCCGGCTGGATATTAAGGGAACGACTGCGATCAATAGCCAGTTCGGTTTTGAGGAAGGGGACCTCGCTCTCGTGGACACAGCGCAGCTCGTGGGGTCCACCGTACGCGGCTCGGATCTCGTTGGTCGGGTTGGTCCGGACGAATTCGCTGTGCTGTTGCTAGGGGCGCAGGCGGACGCGGCAAAGGTGGTCCTCGACCGCCTGCGCGAGGCCACGGGCACGCACAACGCGACGGCCGGTCGGCGGTTCCAGCTGGCGTTCCAGGTCGGAGTGAGCGAGCACGCCATCGGCGGCGGCTCGGACCTCTCCACACAGCTGGTGACAGCCGCGATGGTGGCCGATCTGGAGCTGTAAAGCGTCTGCGACCATCGCCGAAGGCGTACTTACCATCGTTTGCCGGCATTCCCGTGCAGGTCTGCCGGCGCTACGTCGGGCGCCTCTGGACCGAACGAGAATGCGAATGAACCGTCGCGGCCAGCAGGGCCGCCGCCAACCGTCGGATCGAGTTGGCCGATCTGGCCGATCTGCCACGCAGGCGAATCACGTGACTGAGCCTAGGTCGCGAGATCACACTGGCCTCGGCGCTCACCGCCACGCGATGAGGGATGTTCCAGAATAAGCTGGCGGCGAATGCTCCAGCGTGCGGGCCTCGGTGGTCGTCGACGAACCGACCTCATCACCGCTCTGGCGGCAATCTCGCTCGCCGTCGTCGCGACCGGCTGTACAGCTGCGCCGATAGTCACCGAGCCGCCTGCCTCGGTGACTACGACAACGACGCATAGCGCGCCGACCGGGACGGTGACTTGGGCCGAAGCTCCCTCTTCCGCACCGGACTGGATATTCCCGTTTGCGAGCCTCACTCACTATTTCGCCAGCAACATCAACCAGTTCCAGTACCTGATGTACAGGCCCCTGTATTTCTTCGGGCCAATAGACAGCACCAGTCCGATGGTCGACGAGGCGCTCTCGCTCGCGGAGCTGCCCAAGTTCTCCGCCGGCAACGAGACGGTCACGATCGACCTGAAGGGTTGGAAGTTCTCGAACGGCCAGACCGTGGATGCTCAGAGCGTCATCTTCTGGATGAACATGCTCGAGGCCGAGCGCACCAACTGGGCCGGGTACGCGCCTGGGGAACTCCCCGACAACGTCACGCGCTACGCCGCTTTGCGCCCTAGCTCCCTCGAGGTGACGTTCCATTTCAGGTCCTCTTACAGCCAGACCTGGCTTCTCTACAACGAGCTCTCGCAAATCACCCCGATGCCCGAGGCGTGGGACATCACGAGGCTCGGCGGCAAACCGGGCAGTGGTGGGTGCGCAAGGTCTCCGCTGACCTCGTCGGTTCTCCAAGCCTGCCGAGCGGTCTGGGCCTTCGACACGGACCACAACGGCAGATCCAAACCGGCAAAGATGGCGGGTGACCTTGCCACCTATGGCTCGAACCCGCTCTGGAAAGTCGGCGACGGGCCGTGGACGCTCAGCAGGTTCGACTCGGTCACCGGCGAGGCGACGTTCGTCCCCAATACCGACTACTCCGGACCAAAGAGGTCGAGCTTCGCCAAGTTCGTCGAGCTCCCGTTCGCCTCAGAGACTGCTGAGCTCGCAGCACTCTCCCGCTCCGGCTCGGGCGCGCCCGACGTGGGGTATCTGCCGGTGGAGGCTGTGCCGACCAACAGCGGCCCGCTGGGCAGCGTCGGGCCGAACGCGCCCGAACTCGCCTCGCGCTACGACCTCTTCCCGGCGTACGGCTGGGCCCTCGCCTATGCCCCGGCGAACTTCAACTCGGTCGGGGATGGTGGCTACGCAGGGGCGATATTGCGCCAGGCGTACATCCGCCACGCAATCCAACGCCTGGTCGACCAGCCCGCGATCATCAGAACCGTATACAGAGGCTACGGGGTCGAGACACTCGGGCCTGTACCGATCTACCCCCGGACTCCGTATCTGTCCGTCTCCGAGACGGATAACCCTTATCCCTACAGCCCATCGGTTGCGATAGAGCTGCTGGCAGGGCACGGCTGGACCATCCACCGAGGCGGGACCGACGTCTGCGCGCGGCCTGGGACGGGACCCGACGAGTGCGGCAAGTCGATTGCAAGAGGCGCCCAGCTCTTCTTCACCTGGGACCTCGTGTGCGCTGGCAGTGAGACGGGTTGTGAGGCCTCCAAGCTCGAGAAAGCGACGTTGGCCGCCGCTGGCGTCACCGTGACGGCAGGCCCGTTCAGCGACACCGAGGGGTCCAACTCTGCCTGCAAGCCCGGCCCGACCTGCGGATGGGCTATCGGGGACCCGACCGTTTGGACATTCACACCGCAGGTCTTCCCATCCGGCGAGTACCTCTTCTCGACCGGCGTCACTTGGAACTACGGAAGCTGGAACGACTCCGAGACCGACCTCCTCATCTCGCGCACCCTCGTCTCATCGTCATTGAGCGCTCTATATCAGTACGAGGGCTACCTTGCGAAGCAACTTCCCGTCATCTGGCAGCCCGCGCCTGCCGCTTCCCTCACCGAGGTACGCAAGGGACTCCTCGGCGTCACGCCGATAAGCAGCTTGTCCAACTTGACGCCCGAGTACTGGCACGCGCAGTAGCACGACGCCGTACCGCCGCTCCTTGCGCCCCGCCTCTCCGCCCTCCGCCCCGGCTGGGCCGGCCGCTTGCGGCGCCGGCCCGCCGCCCGCCTGCAAGTACGGACCTGTCGTCATCGTCTCGCCGTCAGGGCTCAACCACCGCGGCGCTCGAGGGCGAGCCAATCGACCACGCGGTCGAGCATTTGTCGACGCGAGACGCCGGAGTGGAAGTCCGCGGCGTGTTGCATGTCGCCAGCGTCGACACAGTCGAGATCGGATCCCGATACGATCTGCTCGCGGCCCGCGCACATCGGCGCCCGCCGGTTCGACGAGCTGGCCTGCGCTCGTTGCCGGCGCCGGCACGAGAGCAGACGGTCGCACGGGACGCGAGGAGGTTCGGAGATGTCCGATGCCGTGAACGAACCACAGGCGGCGGGTGCCGTGCCGCCCCCTGGGTTCGATGCTCCCGTACCGCCGGAGCCAACCGCCGAGGCGATGCCGGCCGCCACCGCATTCCCTGACTTCGGCCAGGTGACAGATGCGGGCCAGAGGGGTTTGGACGAAGGCCCGGCGACCGTGCCACCCCCGACGATGCCGGCGCCGGTCGTGCCGCCTGTCTCCCCGGCGACGCCGTCCCCCGTTTTGCCGTCGGCGATGCCGGCGGGCCTGACAGGAGGGATGTCGTCCGGCGGTTCGTACGGGATGCAGGCGCGGACGAGCGGGTTGCCGCCGGCGGGCCTCAGCCTCATCGGGCTCCTGACAGCGTTGCTCGGCGCCTGGGCCGGCCTCTCGGTGCTCGTGGGGCCTTCGTTCGGCTGGAGCCCGGACGGTTCGCCGTCATGGCACTGGAGCTTGATCAACGCCGCGCTGCACGTGGCGCCCGGAGCGGCCGCGCTGATCGCGGGACTGGTGATGGTCGCGATGGTGCCGAAGGCCGCCCGGGGTGTGGGGCGATCGGGCTCGGCACTGGCCGGGCTGCTGGCGATCCTCGCCGGGGCGTGGCTCGTCGTCGGCCCGAGCGAGTGGCCGGTTCTCGAGTCCACGCAGCAGACCGTGTTCGCGCCCGCCTCACCGATACGCAGCTTCACCTACGTCGTGGGTGCCAACCTCGGTCCTGGCCTTCTTCTCGCGGTCGCTGGAGCGTTCGCCATCGCCTGGGCGGTTCGGGTCGCAAGGGTCCGCGGCTCGGCCTGAGCGGCCGGGAGGCCCGCCGGCGCCGTCCCTGCGCGTGGCCAGCGGTTCGAGTGGTTTCCGCGCGAGCGGGAGCAGGTGCCGATAGCGAATCCGGCCGTTGCCTTGCTCGGAACTTCTCTCTACTGCTTTTACCTGGTCTTTTTGGCACCCCCGGCAGGATTCGAACCTGCGTAGAACGGATTAGAAGTCGCCGTGGGCCATTCTCGGGCGTTGGCGCCAATCTGTTTGTCCTGCTCAGGTGGGGTGCAAATTCGCCCAGGTGGGCCGATTTTGGCAGTGTTCTGCCCCGTGGAGTAGCAAAGGAGTAGCAAAAATTCCCAGTTCGAGAAACGGATTATCTCGGACGCGTGCAGTTAGCAGGCCGAATCTCGGCCTGGGCCTAGCATTTCGGGCATGGCACAGCGAGAGCCGATCGAGCGGATCGTGAGCGACCCCGACGTCGCGTTCGGCAAGCCGGTAGTGCAAGGCACCCGCATCCCCGTGAGCATCGTCCTCGGGTTGCTCGCTGACGGCCTGACGGTCGCAGAACTCCTCGCCGAGTACCCGCATCTCACCGAGGACGACATCCGTGCATGTCTCGCCTACGGAGCGCTGCTCTCGGGCGACCACCTCGTCGACCTGGCGTGAGGATCAAGCTTGACGAGGGACTTAGCCATCTTGCCGAGACGGCGCTCCGGACTGCCGGACACGACGTCGACACCGTTCACGACGAGGATCTTGCTGGCGCCGGCGACGACCGATTATTCAACGCCGCTCGGAGCGATGGACGTGCGCTGGTCACTTTGGACGTGGACTTCGCCAATCCGACCCGCTTCCCTCCGGACCGCCAGCGGGCTCATCGTGCTGCGACTCGGCAGCCGCCAGATGGGAACCGACCTGAATCGATCCCTCGAGCGCTTGGTGGAGCTCCTCCCTGACCGCTCTCCAGCGGGCGAACTTTGGATCGTCGAGCCACACCGGCTCCGGAAGGATGAGCCACCTGAGGATCGTCCCCCAATCCAAGCCTGACCGCAGGTAGTCGCGCTCCCCCATCTACGGCCTTAGCCGCTACCACAACCCACCCAACGGTCGGCTGACGAGTCAGCGGTTCGCTTCCGTTCACCTCCACTTGACAGTGGTTCTCACCGGCTCACCAGCTCACCAAACCGCGCTAGTTCCGCCGCGACCACCGATCGCCGCTGCAGCCACACGCGCCACCGTGGCAAGCGAAGCGAAACATGTCTTGACGTGGTAGCGTCCGCCCCGGATGGAACACTTCGCCAAGGGCGGCTCGTGAGTCCGAAGCGGCGATCGGAGGTCATCCGTGGTCTTACGAAGGGAGCGCGTACGAGGCAAGCTGTGCATTCTGTGTAGCGCGCCTCCGCATCAGCTAGATCCATTACTTTGGGCTCGACGAACACGCCGAGCTGCCCCATGATCTCTCGTCACCCCGGCCGCTCCGCTGTCACAGCCCTGGTCATGACCCTGAGCCTTCTGTTGCTCAGCAGCACACCCGCTTCAGCATCGGGCACGTGCTCGTCATCCACTTACTATGAACCTGCGCAGACTTCGCTCGCTTCCTATCAGGGGGTCGTCGGAGACCTCACCGACCCATCGGCTGCACAGCTTGCAGGTAGTTTGTCCAACGACAATGACGGACAGCACCAACTGCTGTGGTTCGAAATGTTGAACGAGAATCCTGAGGGATCTTGCGGTGCGGATCAGACCGAGTGCTGGCAGCAGGTCGGAGTTGGCATGGGCACCGTTGAATGGTCGGGCTCAGACTTCAGTTGTAGCTCGTACGCGAGCGACCAAGGTAGTACATATAACGTCTACTACGAGGGAATCGGGCCAGGAGCGGACGACTGCTACGACTACTCCTACACCGGTATCTCGATCAACGAAGATTCAGCAATCCCATTTGATCTCTTCTATGATGGCGGTGTAGGCGGCAGCGGATACCCACAATTCGATGGTGAGGTAACTGACTCAAGCGGCACCCTTCGCCACGTCAACTACGGTCAGCTCTATTACTCGACCGACCACGTGAAGGTTGCGTCAGAAGAGTGGACAGGGTCAACGAGTACCTGCGTTACGGCCACCAACGGATCACCGTATCAGAACTTCGGCACCGACGACGGCGGCAACTGGTCCAGCGGCAACTACAAGATGCAGCTCGAAGACTCCAGCGGATCGTGGGGTGCGTGGACCGGAAGCCCAAATACGAACAACGCGAACCCATACTGGTACGACCCACTGGCGAACTCTCCGGCAGATTTTCAAACCAACGGGCCGTCCCCCTCGGGATTGTGACCTTGTGAGAACTCGACCTAAAGACTTTCGCCGAGGTTGGAAGGTTGCGGTTGCCGCCCTGTCTCTCGCGGGTGTGATTGTTGTCGTAATTACTGTCCAGCATCGTCCCTCACCGCTGTTGACGGCACGAAGCGGTACCCCCTCCGCTGCTGAAGTCGTCTACAGCGTCCCACAATTGAGCTACAGTCCCATTCAGCAGTTGGTGGGTGATCCGGCGGGTGCGGGAGCGTGGTTTTGGGACTACACCAAGACCGAAGACACCGTCTTCCATGTTAGCCAGACAGGTTCGGTGCAATCCTGGCCAGTTCTGACAGGATCAGACTATGTTGGCGCGAGCGGGTCATCGGGCCTTGCAGTAGCTAATGACGGCACTGTTTGGCTCGGCATTAACTCCACCTTGTTGCGGTTGGATCCATCGACGAGTCAAGTTCAGACCTGGACTATTCCTACCGCGTCCGATAACGCCGCCGCCGAGAGCTTTATGCCACCGAACATGGTAGGCATGCATCCCGTCACGTCTATAGCCGTCAACCCTTCGGATACGGCCGTAGCCATAGCGGAGGAGAATGCCAACGCGGTCGAGATCTTCGATGTCACGACAGGGAACTACTCTTCCCTCGCACTTCCGTCGCAAGGTGACATTGCGGTCGCACTTGCCTACTCCGGAGACGGCACTCTTGCGGTCGGACTATCGAATATTTCAGCTGGCGGTAGCGCAAATCAGCTCTTGCTGGTGAGCAACGGCTCAGACTCAACTGCCACCCTTCCCGCGGCCGGGTCATCTTGGTCGACCGCGCCTGAGGGCTCTAACTCCTTCATCGTCGGTTCCGTCACTCCGTCAGTGGTCTCGGAGACCGGCCAAACCACCACCTTGGCGACCCCCGGTAACTTGCTGGGCTCGCCGATCGGGAACTCCTCTGCGCCGTTGGGTATCGTCAACGGCAACAGCGTGGGAATCGTCTCAAGCGGGGTGGAGGAGTTCCCGATCGGAGCTTCTTCAGTCGCGGCCGCCGCGGCTGCCGCGACGACGGTCCAGATGCCTGCTGTCAATTGCCCATCGAATGTAGCAGGCTCAGCCCAGCAGTCAGGTACGTCTTCTGCGGGTAGCACGGCAGGGTGCGCTGCACCGACGCCGAACATGCTTGCAACTGACGCCGCAGGCAATATTTGGACAGTCATCGATGGTGGATCCATCGCGGTTGCCCCGGCTAGTTAGCTCGCGGACTCACAGCGTCCTCGCGCACTTCCTGCTCGATCTTCGCTTCCGTTTGCGGTTCGCAATGCGACGCCTTCTGCTCGTCTGCGTCGCTTCATTGTGTCTGGCATCCTGTAGCCCGGCAAAGACTTCGAAATCAACTGGTTTTCAATGGCACTCTGTGGCACTGGGCGTGTCCCTCCCACTTTCGGGCCTTTGGCATGCATACCAGGGGAGCGTAACTAATGCTCATCCCGATCCGCTTTGCATGGGTATCCACTGCCCGCTGCAATGGGCTCTGAACTCCAGTCAGTCCGTGCGTCGACTTCGAAGGGGCCAAGCGCTCATTAAAGTTGGGGCCCAGGCGCTGTCGTTGTTCCCGGTCGCAAAGTCCGTTTCTCGACACACTACGATAGACGGCCGCCACGTTCAGTGGGGCTTCGTCTCAGTGTCGGCTTGTCGCATCCCAGGTACTGCAGTCGCAGTCCAGTATGTGGTTAGTACCGATGTGGGCCAGGGAAGAAGCATCGTCATCACGATCTGCACCGGAGGTCGGTCGTCGGCAAGGGAGTCTGAGGCGATAGTGGACGAAGCACGCTTCCAATAAACTTTTTCGCACCCCCGGCAGGATTCGAACCTGCGTAGAACGGATTAGAAGTCCGTTGCCTAATCCTCTCGGCCACGGGGGCAAGTCCCACCATTCTGCCCTGCCCCGAGCACTCGTTGGTGCAGGCTGACTCCCTCACGTTGCCGGCCGTGCCTCGCTCTTGACAGACTTCCGCCTGGGACCGTGCAGCAATCCGGGGAGATCAAGAATGAACGTGCGCCTAGAAATTGGCATCGACTGTGCCGAGCCGACGGAGCTCGCACCCTTTTGGGCAGAGGCTCTCGGATACGACATAGGTCAGCTCGGGCCAGACGGCACCTACCTCGACCTCGTGCCGTCGGAGCCGGAGCAGCCGGTCATCTACTTCCAGCGTGTGCCCGAGCCGAAGACGGTGAAGAACCGTCTCCACCTGGACCTGTGGACGACAACGCCCGAACGGGAGATCGAGCGACTGATCGATATCGGTGCGAAGCCGGTCGGAGAGCCGGTAACCGGCCTCAAGGGCAGTTGGTGGCAGGTGATGAGCGACCCAGTGGGCAACGAGTTCTGCGTGTGCCGGGAACACGACCACGACCACGCCTAGGAGTCCTTGAAAGAGGCGCGTCGGCTGCGGGCACTGCGCGCCGAGCTCGTTCGAGACTGACAGGCGGCTACGCCAGGTCGAGGATCTCGGCTGCCGCTCGCTCCCCCGAGCGCACGGCACCGTCGATGGCACCATGCGACGTAGTCGACGTCTCCGTGCCCGCCCAGTGGACGCGTTCGAAAGGCTCGCGAATGAGCGGCCCGTAGCGCGTGAGGATCCCAGGAGGAAGATGCGCCATGGAGCAGCCGCGGGTCCATTCCTCGGTCCACCACGCGGTCTCGATAACCTCGCGAGGTGACGCGGAGCGTGGGCCGAGTCTGGTCGCGAGCGCGTCGAGCACCGCCTGGCGCCGCTCGGCCGGGTCAAGCGCGGCGAGACGCTCGGCGACTCTTCCGAACGTAAACGACGCCAGGACTCCCGGACTGCCTGATGCCGGCGTGGCGTCGAGAGTCACCTCGGCGGCCGATCCAGGCTCGGCGGTCTGCCCGCTCAAGCCGTCAGCTCGCCAGAACGGCTCGTCGTAGACGAGCATGGTCTTCGTCTCCGAGCCGGCGACCGAGTTGCGGTACAGCGTCATCCGGTCGTCAGGGAGCACCGGATCGAATGCGATCTCGAGCGTCAGCGCCGGCGGGACAGCGACGATCACGTGACGGGCCGACACCGTGAGGCCATCCGCTTCGACCACAACATGGTCGCCACCCTGTCTGATCGACCGAACCGGTGCATTAAGGCGAACGGCGTCGCCCAATGCGTCTGCGACCCGTTGCGCGATCGACCCGGCGCCACCTTCGACCATGTTTTCCTGCGCGCCGCCTTCGATCGAGAACAGTGTGCTGATGCTGCCGTGCGCCCGGACGAGGAAGAGCAGGTGAAGAAACGACACCTCATTCAAATCACCAGTCATCACCCCACGAACGGCCATCTCGAACAGGTCGCGGCCGATGGAAGACCGGATCCCGGCGCGCTCGAGGTATGTGGCCACTGACCTGGAGTCCCACTCCCTTGCGCGGGGCGCCGTCCACGGCGCTTCGAGCGGGACCTTCTTCGCCATCCGATCGATCTTGGCCTGCGCCAGTGCGATCGTGAGCACCGCCATAGGGGAGAGCTTCGGGATCAGGCCGGTATAGCGACGGGTGCGTCCCTCGCCGATGAGGAGATGGGCGCCCTTCACCCACGTCTTGTAGGTGGAGACGCCGACTTCCTTGGCGAGGCCGAAGATCGCATCGTGCTGCGGAGCCAGCCACGCACCGCCGCGGTCGATTGCCGAGCCGTCTGAGAGGACTTGCGTCCAGATCCGACCTCCGATGCGGCCACGGGCCTCTAGGACGACGACGGACTTCCCGTGCGCGGCTAGGCGGCGCGCCGCTGTTAGCCCGGCGTAGCCGGCACCGATGACGCACACGTCTGCATCGATCCGTTCTGGCATTCAGCGAACGGTAGTCCCTCTTCAGGGCTACAGGATCTTGGTCGAAGCGATCATCGACTGGACCTCCGCGCTCCCCTGGGTGAGATCTGGTCCGCGCAGACAGGCCCTCATCTCGTAGTAGTTGTACTTCGCCGCGCGGGGAACAAAAACGGTGACTTCCCGTGCGGTGCCGATGACACAGGCGCCGTGTGCGGGGACGAAGACGGCTTCCTTTGCTGGATGTCCGTCGACAGTGAATCGCTTGCCCGACGCGTTGGCAAGCGTCCAACCTCCGAAACCACCGTCGCTCCATTCGATGAGGGCGCCGTAGCGGAGGCTGTGCTCAGTGTCGTCGACCGGGTGTGCGCCTTTGCTGACGGGCTGGAGGCGGCGGGCGGCGACGAGCATGCCGCCAGCGCCAGCATCGCTACGACCATGCAGACTGAGCTGGCCCGGCGAGTTGAGCGCGTCACTGTTGAACTCAGACGCTGCTCCGCAGCCGACACTTGCACGTCTGATGCGGTGCGCTTATAAAGTGCGCCCCTGGCGTGCGGGCGTGCGTTCAGATTGGCCGGATCGTGACTGGTGAGCGTAGGTGACCCGACAGCTGTCGGAGGTCCTCCGGCTCCGATGTGAGCACGGTGGCGCTTGTCTTGGCAGCGGTGACAACGAGGTGCGCGTCAACGACATCTGAAACCCCGGCCTTTCCGACCAGCGCCCCTACTTCGTGGGCCTGCTCCGGCGAGAACGGACGATGTCACACCCGCGGAGGAAGCGACGCAACTGCGCTTGTCGAGGCGAGCGAGTCACCTGAGCGACGACCGGCGCAGTCGTCGTAGGCACCACGCCGAGCTCGAGCCGGACACGGTGATCAGCCCAGGCACCTCGATCGTCTCGATCCGCCGCGACGAATACGCCTGCGTCGTAAACGACGCTCATGCCGAGCGTGGGTGAGAGGTCGCGACCACCTCGTCAGCCACCCGGCGCCGGGCGGCTTCGAGTTCGGTCGCGGTGAACGCACCGTGCTCCTTTTCCCATTCGGCGACGGCGTTGAGCCCATCTCGCACGAGAAGGGCGCGACGGGCCGCTGTGGTCATCCACGCTGACACGCTGACCCCCTCGTCAGCTGCCGCAGCCAGCACTTGCTGGTGGACGACGGCGTCAACAGTGATTGCGAGCTTTGGCGAGGGTCTTCCTCGGGGCATAAGACAACGCTACTACCACAGTAGGAGGGTTATAGGGGAGTTCAGACCGGTCCCGTTGCGACCCGGGTCTGGTTACCTCCGTCGGGGTCCGGTTGTTGAGCTGAGCAGAGACTCCGATACCGGAGCCCGTGGCGCCTGCGCCTTTAGAGCTGTAGCCGGCACCGTCGTTCGCCAGGATCGACGGTCCAGATCCCACCGTCGCCGTAAAGCCCAGCGTCCTTCGCTTCCCTGCTCAGCATCCCAGAGCCCTTTCT
>PLDN01000058.1 GCA_003136185.1 Acidimicrobiaceae bacterium
TCCAGGACTCCCAGCACGACACGACGAAAGACCTTGTAATTCAAGGCTAAATCCACCAATCGGCGCCTGTACTGTGAGATAATTATAGTATGAGCGTGTCCGCCGTCCTGGCCTATGCTGGGATGGTCCCCGTGCGCTCGGGCCAACCGCTCCCACTCGCCCCAGTGGGCTCGAAGCCTGTCGGTCCCGGTGTCGCTCTTTTGGAGAACGACGAGGGCGGCGTCGTGTCGATCTGGGGCATGGTGAGCGCCTTTTGGGATGCCGGGGACGTCGCCGGCCGGCGTTTGGCGGCCGTGACGCTCACAAGGACCAAGGCGGCGACTCGTGCGGAGATCTGTGCCGGCTTCGAGATCGACGACAACACGCTTCGGCGCTGGAGCCATCAGTTCGACGTCGGCGGGGTCGGAGGCCTCGTGCCCGATCGGCCCGGACCACGAGGCCCTTCCAAGCTGAGCGAGACCCTGGCAGCCGAGATCCGTGCGCTCCGCTCCGAGGGCCAGAGCCTGCGGACCGTCGCCGAGGCGACTGGGGTCTCAACCGACACCGTGCGGCGGGCGTGCGCCGGCCTGCCCGGCACGAAGGCGGCCGCAGCTGGCGACCTCGTCCCCCTCGCCCGGCCCGCTCCACGTGACGGGGAGCGGGCACTTGCCCGCATGGGGCTGTTGTCAGGGGCCGAGCCGGTCATCACCGAAGGGGCGAGCCTGCCCGCCGCCGGTTCGCTCCTCATCGTGCCGGCATTGGCGGTGACGGGCCTGCTCGATGCCTTCGCCTCGGCGTATACGAGCACGCGGGCTGCGTTCTACTCGCTGCGTTCACTCGTTCTCGCCCTGGTGTTCTGCGCTCTTCTCGGAGAGCCGCGGGCCGAGGGCCTCACGCGTGTGTCGCCGGCTGACCTCGGGCGCCTCATCGGCCTCGACCGTGCGCCCGAGGTGGGCACGATGCGCCGGCGCATGGACGAGCTCGCTGGGATGAGGCGATCGGGCGAGGTCATCGGCGACCTGGCACGGCACCACGCGGCTGCTCATCCCGATCAGATGGGCGTGCTCTATCTCGATGGGCATGTCCGCGCCTACCACGGCGGCTCGGACCTCCCACGTGCCCATCTCGCCCGGGCGCGCATTGCCATGGCGGCCACGACCGACACCTGGCTCACCGACTCACGCGGCGACGCCGTGCTCGTGTGGAGCTGCGAGCCCGGCTCGGGCCTGACTGGCGAGCTCGCCCGTGCAGTCATCGAGGTGCGCCGGCTGCTCGGCCCCGATGCCCGGCCGACCATCGCCTTCGACCGGGGAGGCTGGAGCCCGGCGTGCTTCGACGAGATCGTAAGGGCCGGCTTCGACATCCTCACCTACCGGAAGGGGCCGCTCGCCCCCGAGCCCGAGCGCTCGTTCATGCCCGTGGCGGTGACAGACGGCTTCGGGCACAAGACGACCTACTACCTGGCCGATCGCCGGGTGCGCATCGCCTATGACGGCGGGCGCCGCTACTTCTCCTGCCGCCAGGTGACGCGCCTTGACGTAAAGACCGGACACCAGACCCAGGTCATCTCCACCTGGGGGCCCGAACGAAAAGCACCAGAGGTCGCCTGCTCGATGTTCTCCCGCTGGCGGGAGGAGAACCTGTTCAGGTTCATGCGCCCACGAGGCCTCGACGCCATGGACTCATACGCCAAGATCGCCGACGACACCACCCGCCTCGTCACCAACCCCAAGAAGAACAAGGCGAAGTTGGCCCTCGGCGAGGCCAAAGCGAGCTTGGCTGCCGTCGAGGCGACTGAGGGCAAGGTGGCGCTCGCAGGAGAAGGCGCCGCCAGCAAAGAGGTCACCGCCGCCTACGAGGAGGCGAGGCGCTATGTCGCGGAGATGGAAGTCGACTACCGGGCCATCCCGAGAAAGATCCCGCTCGGTGAGGCACGCCCGGGAGCTGTCGTGTTGGACGACGAGCGAAAGCGATTGCACGACGCCATCAGGATGGGTGCCTGGAACGCCGAGTCGGCCCTCGCCCGCGCGCTCGGCCGCCACTTCTCACGAGCCGAGGACGAGGCCCACTCGTTGCTGTCAGAAGCCTTCAAGGCACCAGCCGACCTCGAGATCGTCGGCGACGAGCTTCACGTCACGATGGAAGCGCTGTCAGCTCCCCGCAGGAGCCGGGCCATCGCAGGGCTCTGCGAAGAGCTCACCGCCACCGAGACCGTATACCCGGGTACCAAGCTTCGCCTCGTATTCAGTGTGAAGGGCTACTGAACCTCAGGAGGCCTCCGCCCCACTCAGAGATTCTGCGTTCATGCTGGGAGTCCTGGAATCATCGTCGTTCTTGATTGCTGTACAGACGAGACCGCGGCGAGAACCGTCGCTCTCTTGCGCGCGACCGATCGTCTGGTTGCGATTTCAGAGCGCAACGTCGGCGCCGCGAGACGCACAGGCTTTGCCCATGCGCTGGCGATGACGAGTGCTCCGCTTGACAAGGTGTGGTTGGCGACGACCGACGCGGACAGCACGGTCCGCTCCGACTGGCTCGCCAGGCAGCTGCGGTGGCGCGACCGTGGTTTCGCCGGTGTCGCCGGCACGATCCGGGTGGATTCCTGGAACGAGCAACCCCCACGTGCCAGGCGTCGGTACCGCGCTCACATGTCGCGTTTGGGAACTGGGGTCGGGCATCCGCACGTATATGGGGCGAATTTGGCCTTCAGCGCGGCCGCGTACATGGCCGTGGGTGGCATGCCCGCGCTCGAGACCGGCGAGGACCATGCCCTTTGGCGCAAGTTTGGCGAGAGCGGCTATCGCCTGGCGGCATCAGACGACAATGCCGTCGTGACGAGCGGTCGGTCGGTCGGTCGAGCTCCTCATGGGTTCGCCAGCCTGCTCGGACAATTCTCCGCCTCCCCAGCGTCGGCGGCGACGGCGTCCGGTGTGGGCGACTTGAGTCGACTGGATCTCACAGGGTGACCATGGCCAACTCCCGGAGAATTGCGGCACTCGATCCTCTCGGGACCTGGTGCAGGCAGCGTCCGGCTGTCGGGGTGCCTGCAGCCGAGCTGGCGTCGCTCGTAGCGGCCTCTCAGCTCGAGCTGCCCCTCCCGGGTAGCGGCGACACATGGACTCGATTCCGAGCACTCGCCGATCTCGGCTCCCGCGATCTGTCGTTGGCACGGCTGGCAGAAGGTCATCTCGACGCGCTCGCGATCGTGGCTGAGGCCGGCTATCGACTCGTGCCGAGCCACGCTCGGCTCGGCGTGTGGGCCGCGGGACCTCGTCCTACGCTCACGGCTCGTCGCATCAGCGGTGGTTGGCGACTTCATGGACTGCGACGGTGGTGCTCCGGCGCTCCGAGCCTCACTCACGCGCTCGTGATGGCCGAAGTTGCGTCGCAGGGCCAGCTCTTCCTCGTGGACGTGCAGGCGCCGGGCGTGTCTGTCATCGCTGACAGCTGGCCCGCGGTCGGCATGGCTGGTTCCGAGACCTTCGATGTGAGCTTCGAGGAAGTCGATCTCGAGGATCACGCCGGTGTAGGACCACTAGACTTTTACCTGTCACGCCCGGGCTTTTGGCACGGTGCGGTGGGCGTGTCAGCGGTGTGGTGGGGAGGTGCGCGGGCGGCGGCGGCGCCGCTGTTGTGCGCTAAGGAGGGCGCGACGGCCCACCGATTGGCTCACGCGGGGGCCGTTCGGGCCCGCTTGTGGTCGATGGAAGGAGCACTCAGGACCGCTGCACTGCGGATCGACGACGATCCGATGGACTCGACGGGCGAGGCACGCGCTTTGGCAGGTGTGGTCCGCCATCTCGTCGAGTCGGGGGCGACAGAGGTACTCGACCGCGTCGGGCGCGGCACCGGCGCCGAACCCCTCGGCCACGATGGCGCTCACGCCCGGCGCGTCGCCGATCTCACCGTCTATTTGCGCCAGAGTCACGCGGAGGCCGATCTCGCCGCCCTCGAGGGCTTCTTCCTCGCCGGTGGGACGTTGAAGGCGTTCGCATGATCCCCGAAGCGGGTGGCAGAGCCGAGGCTTGGCCGATCACGACGAGCCGAGCCAGCGAGGATGTATGGCGCTCAGCGTTCCTCGACGCTGCTTCCCCACTGATGCAGTGGGGGACCCCTGGACGCGTGGTGGTGGTGGCGCCTCATCCCGACGACGAAGTGCTCGCGGTGGGTGGATCGATGCTGCAGCTCGCGAAGCGCGGGTTTTCAGTGCTCGTCGTGGCCGTGACCGACGGCGAGGCGGCGCAGCCGCATGCGCCTGCGGATGCGCGGCGTCGGCTTGCGGCCGTGCGCTCGCGCGAGCGGCGTATGTCTCTCGAGTCGCTCGGCCTTGCTGGAGTGAGCGTGGTGCGCGCCTGCATCCCCGATGGCCGAGTCGAGCAGAGCGAGGCGCGTCTCACCGACCTTCTCGTCGAGCTGCTGAGCGATCCGCGATCAGTCGCGTCCCCGCTCGGTCACACTTGGTGCATTGCGCCCTGGCGCCACGACGGGCACCCCGATCACGAAGCGACCGGTCGCGCCGCTGCTGCCGCGTGTGCAATCTCAGGCGGTCGCCTCGTCGAGTACCTCGTGTGGGCTTGGCAATGGCTCCGACCAGAAGACGGGAGGATGCGGTGGGCCGACCTGAGGCTCGAGCGGCTGTCGAGAGCGACCCAGGACGCCAAGCGCGTGGCTCTCGGTGCCTTCAGCAGCCAAATTCTACCTTGGGAGGGATCCGGCGATCCGATCCTGTCCGCCGAGATGCTGGAGCGTTTCGCGAGACCTTTCGAGGGGTTCGTGCTGGAGGACGAACACCCTTGAGCCTCGAACGGGAGTATTTCGACGCCATGTACGCTGCCAACTCTGACCCATGGAGCTTCGATCGACGCTGGTACGACCACCGCAAGTATGCCCTGACCGTGGCTGCACTGCCTCGGGAGCGGTATAGCCATGGCTTAGAGATCGGCTGCTCGATCGGTCGGCTCACCGGCATGCTGGCGAGCCGATGTGACGGCCTGCTGGCGGTCGACATCTCGGCGGCGGCGATCGTCGTGGCGTCAAGGCGCGTCCTGCCAGCCAGCGTGACGCTTGAGCAGCGAAGCATCCCGCGGCAGTGGCCTCGTGGCGTTTTCGACCTCATCGTGATGAGCGAAGTCGGGTACTACTGGGACACGACTGAGCTCGACCAGACCATCGCTCTGGCGTCATCGGCGTTGTCAGACGGCGGCCATGTCGTGGCGGTGCACTGGCGGGAACAGGTGGAGGACTATCCGCTCAACGCCAAGGTCGTACATGAGACATTACGGGCGCGGTCCGACCTGTGCGTGTTGGCGAGCTACAGCGATCCGCACTTCTTGCTCGACGTGCTCGGCAAAGGCGCCCGATCCCAGCTTCAGGGCCCTGACTGAAGCGAGAACGCTCATGCCTTCGCCTCGCTTCGGACCGCACGGGTATGAGCAGCAGCGCCTTCATGCAGCCCAACCTCGTGGAACACCGTGGCTCCTGACCGAGTGCCGTGCCGTCCTACGCTTGCGGTTTCCCAGAACTTCCGGTCACCAGGCTGAGACCGAGGCATCACCCTTCTGGGCTTCCGTGGACTGCCGCCAGAAGGGATGACAGCGACCGAGGGCAATGACGCCCGTAGGGCGTGTCGCGTGGCGCTTCAAGGCACCCCTCGACTGTGCGGGTTCTCGCTCACCGACCCTGATGGAACCTCACATCGAGTCGGTTCGCTCCTCCGTGGGAATCCACCGCCTGTCTGCGAGCTCGATCCGCCGCGTGCTGCGCCGCCACGGACTCGGTCCTGCACCACGCCGGGGTCCCACCTGGTCCGAGTTCCTCCGCGCCCAGGCCACGAGCATCCTCGCGACGGACTTCTTCACCGTCGACACCGTGCGCCATGAGGCGCCATGTAACCAAGGGGGGTGAGAGACCCACCTCATCGGGCTGTCGCAGCAGTCCGATGAAGCTGAGGGCAGCCTGACCGAGGAGGCGCTCGGGAGGGTGGGAAGCAGCCCAGACAAAGACGGGACGGGCCGGCACTGCCAGACGGCCCGGGTCCGGCGAGCAAGGCAGAGAGGTGTAACGAAAGTGAACCAGTGTTTGAACCCGCTCAAGCTGTGAACCGGCTCCAACCTGGTGGA
>PLDN01000160.1 GCA_003136185.1 Acidimicrobiaceae bacterium
TCCGACAATCCCGCCTCCGCTACGCGCTTTCGCGCCAGGTCGGCTTGAGCAGTGCTGAGGGTCACCCCGACGACCTGCGCGTCGTGGTGCGTCGCGGCGTGAAGGGCCATCGATCCCCACCCGCAGCCAACGTCGAGGAGCCGCGAGCCGGGGCGCTCGTCGAGACCGAGTTTGCGGCAGACGAGCTCGTGCTTTGCGGCTTGCGCCTCCTCGAGGCTCGACTCCGGGGTCGTGAAAACGGCACACGAGTACGCCATCGCCGGCCCGAGCACCAGGCGGTAGAAGTCGTTGCTGATGTCGTAGTGGTGCGAGATCGCCTCGGCATCGCGCTCGCGAGAGTGGAGCGACCGCGCTCGCCACTTTCCCGCTAACCGAATCTCAGCCGCGGGCGGAGGCGGGGGCGCTCCGAGCAAGCGGAGCCGTCCGGCGGCTGACAAGAGAGGAAGGACGGTATCCGAGGCCCTCGGCAGCCGATTCGCCATCGCATCGTGAAGCGCGCGCAGGACTGCGTAGATATCGGCGCCGGGGCTGTCCGGGCTGCCGGCAGGCGCCTCGCTCACGACGTCGAGGGCGCCGGTCACGAAAGCTCGAGCGATACCAAGCTCGCCAGGCGCCCAGAGGATCCTCTTGAGAGCTTCCGGAGAACGGACGATCGCCCGGCCGATGCTGTCTGACGGACCGGCCTCACTCCCGTCCCAGAACTCGAAACGCAGCGGCACGCCCTCGGAGAACAATTGCCGAAGGAGCGGCTCGAGCACGGCCGCGACGGAATTCTTACCGGGTGGCCGTGGTCGAGGCCGTTCTCTCACGGACGTTGTCGCTGGACCTTCGCTGCTGCTTGGCGCGCTGGTGCGCGCGATGTCGGCGCTCACTGGCACAATCGTACCGACAAGACTTTGCCGCCATGCCGGATCCTTGGCCCGTTAGCCGCGGGCCCGCAGCACCTCCAGCAACGCCGGCAGCACCTCGTTCACGTCTCCGATGACGGCGTAGTCGGCCCGCGCCATGATGGGCGCGTCGCCGTCGGTGTTGATGGCGATCATCGTCTTGGCACTCTGGCAGCCCGCTAGGTGCTGGATGGCACCGCTGATCCCGCACGCCATGTAGAGATCGGGTGTCACCCGGGTACCGGTCTGACCGACCTGCTCGGAGTGCGGTCGCCACCCCAGGCTGGTTACCGCCCGCGAGACTCCGACGGCGCCTCCAAAGTAGGCCGCCAGCTGCTCAATCACCGAGAAGCCCTCAACACCCCCAACGCCTCGCCCCCCGCTCACCACTACGCGTGCGCTGGCAAGAGAGACCCCACCGGCCTGCTCCGGGGACTCGGTCGCGACCACGGAGGTGTCGCCATCGGCGAGCTGCGGCTCGTAGGCCTCGAGCTCGAGCTCAAGAGGCGCGGCGACAGGCTCGACCACCGAAGCAGGCGGGATGGCGTCGGTGGCAACTGTGAGGAGCGCTCGGCCGGCTTCGAGCCAAGCCTCTTCGATGAGACTGCCACCCCAACGTTGACGGGTGAGGTGCCACTCGTGCGTCCCGCTTCGCGACACTGCGAAGCAGTTCGCCACCATCTCCTCGCCAGTGATCGCCCCGAGGTGCGCCATGACCTCGCTGCCGCGATCGGTCCCAGCTGCGACCACCGCGTCGGCCGAGAGCGAATCCGCCAGCTGACCAAGTGCTCGGGCCCAAGCGAGCGGCGCATAGCCGGTGAACGGCACCACGTGCAGGCTCGCCACCCCGTACTCTGCTGCTTGCCGGCCGATAGCTGAGGCAAGCTCTGCGCCACCTGTGGGTACCTCACCGATCACGCACACGGCGACCTTGGAGTTGGCGTTGGCGACTGCAAGCCCGCGGGCAAACGTGACAGCCCGCCGCGAGGAGTCGATTAGCCCGTCGGCGTCGTGCTCAACGAGCACCAGGACCTGGGTCACGAGAGCAACCCCAGCGACTCCAAGAGCGCGACGAGAGCCGGCACGGCCTCAGCACCCCGGCCGAGCAACTCGGCCCGGCGGCGCTCGACCGTCGGTACCCGCAGCGACTCCGTCGACAGTGCCTCGCCTTGCCACCCGAGGGCCAACGAATCGATCACCGCCTTCTTTGCACGCATGCGACCCGGCAACGAGGGATACCGCGGCAGGTTGATCCCTTCCTTCACCGTCACGACTGCGGGCAGGCCAAGCTCAAAGCTCTCCTCGACCCCGCGGTACTCGCGCCGCGCACTCGCCCTTGGCAAAGATCCCGCCAGCGATCCCGCCGAACCAGATGGTTCCAGGGCCAGCCCCTTGATCCCCGTCACGACGGGCAGGTCGAGCAGGTGGGCGACGCGGATCCCGACCTGGAAGTCCCCGGAATCAGCCGCCTCGTTACCGAACAGGAGCAGGTCGAACGGCCCGCGTTCCCGAGCCTCCTGCGCAATCGCTTCGGCCGTGGCGATCGGACCCCACTCCCGATCGGTCTCGAGCAGCACGCACTTCGACGCCCCAAGTGCTACTGCGTCACGGAGCTGATCGGCCGCCTCGGGCGGCCCGAGCGTCAGTACCGTGACCTCGCCGCTACCCCCTTTAGCCCGAACTGCCTCGACGATCCGGACCGCCTCCTCGACGGCGCACTCCTCGTGCGGACTGACTGTGAAGCCGAGCATGCTCGTGTCGATCTGGCCACCGTCCGGCGTGAGGACGATGCGCCCGCCGACCATCGGTATGCGCTTCACGCAGACGAGAATCCTCATCGCACGCCGCCGGCCGCCAGCATCAGGCGCGCACCCGCTCGTTCTCCGGGTCGAACAGGGGTCGCGCCCCTACGACTGCCACAGTCACACCGAAGAGCTCGTTCATGTACACGACCGACAACCTGGTGCCTTCCACCGCCAGATCGGGCGGCAGATACGCCAAAAGTACGTGGACCCCAACCGATGGCGCCGAACCGGCGCTCGTCACGTACGAAGGCCTCCCCTTCGCATCGACGATCCGTTCCCCCGACAGCGTGACGATCGGCTCGCCGCCGAGCATGTAGCGCAGCTCGCCAGTCGATGGCGACCGATGATCGTCGACGGTGAGCGTGCAGCACAGCGCGGCCGGATCGCTCTCCCGCTGAGCGAGGTAAGCCTCTTTGCCGATGAATTCCTGCAGCTTGACCTTCGGGCGCGCCATGCCCGCTTCGACGAGGTTGTACTCCGGCGTGAGCTCGTTGCCGTATGAGCGGTACGCCTTCTCCAGCCTCCCTGTCGTCCCGTAGACACCGATGCCGACCGGGACGAGACCGTGCACCTGGCCGGCCTCGAACAGCGTCCTCCAGAGCCGGGCCCCCTGCTCGATCGGCAGGTAGAGCTCCCAACCCAGCTCGCCGACGTAAGAGATGCGGGAGGCGAGGGTGGAAAGGCCGGACGTTTCGATCTCGCGGCAGGTCGCAAAGCCGAAACCCTCCGCCGAGACATCGTCATCGGTGACCGAGGCGAGCACGTCTCGGGAGCGAGGTCCCCACAGCCCGATCGTCGTCCACGCCGAGGTGAGGTCCGAGAGGTGCGCCGAGCCGTCAGTAGGCAAGTGATCGAGGATCCACTGTTTGTCGGCCATGCCATGCGCCCCTCCCGTCACGACGCGGAAGTGGTCCACTCCGAGGCGCATGACGGTGAGGTCCGCCTTGAATCCTCCTGCGCCGTCCAGCCACGACGTGTAGACGACGCGGCCCACAGGCACGTCGAGCTGCGCGACCGACAGGAGCTGCAGGGTCGATAGCGCCCCTTTGCCAGTCACGTCGAGCTCGACGAAAGCGGACAGGTCGACGAGCCCACAGCCGTCGCGCATCGCAAGGTGCTCGGCGTTGACGAGCGGCGACCACCAGCGGGACTCCCACTCGGCGCTCCGCGGCATCACGCGGTCGCCGTAGCGGTCGAGGAGCGGCGCGTTGGACTCGTACCAGTGGGGTCGCTCCCACCCGGCGGTCTGATAGAAGAACGCCCCGAGCTCCTTCTCCGCCGCGAACATCGGCGACAGCCGGATCTCGCGCTCGAGAGACCACTGCTCGGCCGGGTGGACGATGCCGTACATCTTGTTGAAGCTCTCGCTCGCCCGCGCCCGCACGTGCTGGCGAGTCTGTTGAAACGGATAGAAGCGGGCAATATCCGCCTCATGCACATCAAGCTCTGAACGGCCCTCGACCATCCATTCCGCCAATGCCCGGGCGATGCCAGGACCTTCCTTGATCCAGCTGGCGGCGACCGACCAGAGGCCTCGCACCTCAGGCGACTCGCCGAGGACGGGATGGCCGTCGGGCGTCATCGAGATCAAGCCGTTGATGGCATAACGGATGCCGACACCCTCGTCGCCGAGCAGATCCGGCATGAGCTCGAGCGCTTCGGCGAGTTGCGGGTCGAAGTCGTCCTGTGTGAAGGGCAACTCGGTGGGCGACAGCGAGGCCTCCTCGTTCGAGGGGATCTCGCCGGGGCTGACGATGATGGGCCGGTGAGCGTACGAACCGACCTCTATGTCGCCACCATGCTGGCGCTCGTACATGTTCGCGTCGACGTCCCGCACGATGGGATAGGCGATCTCGCCGACGGTGTCGGCGAAAAGTGGGATCGGGCCGACGCTGATCATCTGGTGAACGATGGGCGTGAGCGCGATGTGGGCACCGGCAAGCTCGGCAACACGAGGGCTCCAGACCCCGCAACAGATCGCGACCATGTCGGTCTCGATGTCGCCGTTCGTAGTCCGGACCCGTTCCACCCTCCTCGTTGCGGGATTCACATCGATACCGAGCACCTCGGTGTTCGCCCTCACCTCGAGCGCGCCGGTGGCTTGCGCCCGCTCGCGCATGATCGTGCCGGCGCGAAGCGAGTCGACGACCCCGACGGTCGGGAAGTGCAGCCCCGCGCGGATGACCGAGGGATCGAGGTAGGGAACAAGCCTCGCCACCTCCTGCGGGTCGATGATCTCCGCAGGGATGCCCCATGCCTTCGCGACCGAGACGCGCCTCGCGAACTCGACCTCTCGCTCAGGCAACCGGGCGACTTCGATCCCGCCGGACTCGATGAAAACGCCCATCTCCTTGTACTGGGCGGTCGAGTCGAAGGTGAGGTCCGTCATCATCTTCGAGTAGTCGATAGGGAAGATGAAGTTCGAGGCATGGCCCGTCGACCCGCCAGGGTTAGGCAGCGGTCCCTTGTCGACGAGGATGAGATCGCGCAGGCCCAAGCGGGCGAGATGGTAAGCAAGGCCGTTGCCGACTATGCCGGCGCCGATCACGACGGCGCTCGCTCGGGTCGCTCGGGTCGCTCGGGTCGCCTGGGTCGCCTCAGGAGCTTCGGCGGAAGTTGATGACGTCACGAGAAGACTCTTTCAGCTCGGACTAGCAAGCGTGCAACGCCCCGGGCGAAGGCCGGCTCATCGGAGCCTGCGCCGCCCGGGGCGCTCACGAACAGGGGGTCTGTTGGTGGGAGAGGAAGGGGCCGCTCATCGACCGGGCAGTTACTCGACCGGGATCTCCTTGTTGATCAGGCCGAGGTCGATGCCCTGGCGCTTTCGGACGATACGTGCGCCTGTATAGAGGCAGATGGCCAAGAGATACATGATGCCCATGAAATAAAGGGAATCGCGGCTGTTCACCCCGTAGGCGCTATTCGAGAACCAGTGGTAGAGGTTGAAGATGATGAGCCCCATCGTGACGAGCCCGGAGAAAGGCACGAGAGGTATCCCGAGGAACTTGAACCGGCTCGCCGGCGAAGCCGCCCACAGCTCTGGCTTGCGCCACGGCAAAATGACCGCCGCGAACGCGCTGAACAGATACGTCACCGCGATCACCAACGTGGCATCAAGGGTGTAGGTGCGGAAGTTTCCCCAGTAGGCGTAGAGCGCCGACAACCCGACGGCCGGGAGCAGCATGAGGACGAGTGAGGCCATCGGGACTTTGCGTTTCTCCGAGACGGTCGCCGCCACGTCCGGGAGTACCCGGTCGAAGGCTGCCGCGAAGATCACACGGGTAGATGAGAGGAAGAGCGTTCCGACCCACCCGAAGAACCAGAGGCTCATCAACAAGATGAGCGCGATCTGGGCGGCCTGGTTGTGAATCACCCAGCCGGCGAGCATCGCCGGGTAGGGGAAGATCCCGAACACTCCCTTGCCGTCCGCCCACGCTGCATTCGCGTTGTTGTAGAAGCTCCAGCCCATCGTCTTGTCGACGACGAATAGGAAGATGACCGACAGGATCACCGTGATCCAAAGTCCGGAGAACATACCGGCGAACACCCGCTTGAAGTCGTTAGCACCCCGGATCTCCCCGTAGAGCGTGGAGCCCCAGTTCGGCCACAGCAGGTAGAACATCATCATCGGCACGAGCGCCATGCTTGCCCCAAGCGGCCCGAGGCCGAAGGTGAACGACGTCCCCCCGGCGGCGATGTTCGTCTTGTAGGCATTCTTCACGTGGAACAGCGAGTTGCCATAGTGGTTCACCGACGAGACGAAGGCGCCATGGCTGGTGAAGAGCAGGATCAGGATCATGATCGTGAACCCGAGCAGCCCGCCGGCAAAGCACCACTTCTGAACCCTCGCGTAGCCCGCCATCCCGAGTGAGACGAGCATGCCGGCGAGTGCGATCGTGATGAGGCAGACGACGAAGATCCCGTTCTTCGAAGCGAACCACGCCGCAAGGCCTTGGTGGCCGAGGTCTGCGGCCAACGGTTGGGCGAGTTCCTCGGAGAGGATCGATCCGTAGATCGGCGCCCACAACCACAAGATGAACCACCATCCGGTCGCCGACATGATGAACCCGACAGGGCCTCCGAGGATGCGGCTCTGCCAGACGTAGTCACCGCCGGCTCGGGGAATTGTGACCACCAGCCCGGCGTAGGTGATGCAGAGGAAGGAGACCCATACTCCCGAGATCAGGACCGCGCTGAGCAGCTGTCCTTTCGGGATGAAGGAGTTGTAGGCGAATTCCACGATGCCGAGCGTGACGATGTTCGTCGAGAGCGCTGCGTAGATAATGGCGTCCCGAACGGACCAACCCCTGACCAGACCGGTTGCTTTGCGAAGAAACAGAGTCGGCGCTTCAGCGCCCCCGCTCACTCCCCCCAGGCTTGCTTGAGCCTCTTCGACCGTTGCCATGAAACCCTCCCGTTGTCGGACATCGTGCGTCTGGCTTGCTACTCACTCACTCACTCACTCAGGCACGGGCGAATCACCCATTGACCAAGATGTACCGCGTGACCTTGCCCTTCTTCGGGTTCAAGTCGAGGACGGCACCTTGCAGCACGCCGTCCCCGTAAACCGACCCCGGATTGATCGAGAGCGTCCGGCCGAGTTTGGCCATCCCCCGGCTCTCGTGGATGTGCCCGTGGACCGACAGCATCGGCTGGTGCTTCAAGATCGCCTCGCGCACCGCCGTCGAACCGACAGGCGCCATCGCGGCGCCGCCGTGCATCGGACGCAAGTTGGCGTCGAGCGCCGGAGCCTCGTCGAGCCCTGACCCGAACGGCGGGGCATGGAAGTTGAAGATCGCCCGCTCCATGTCGGGGATCTGGCTCACGACGTCGTCGATCCTCCTGGCGAGATCAGCCTCGGGCGCTTCGCGGAACGTGTCCCACGGCGTCGGGTTCGTGTATCCCATCGACGCCAGGTAGAAACCATCGAGATCCAACACCTTGCCCTCTGCAAATGTCACGCAGGGCGACGCCTCGACAACGCCGTCGATCTCGAAGGTGTCGTCGTTGCCGCCGTTCACGATGCATGGGATGTCACCGCCGCGTAGCTTGCCGTCGGCCATGTCGAGCCACCTGTCGAGCGTCGAGATCATCTCGGTCGTGAAACGCCGATCTATCGAGCCGTCCTCCTCGTTGAGCTCCGACAGCTCATCAGGGGTGACCCGAGTCGGGTAATAGCCCCTGTTGCGTATCTGCGTCTCGATCGCCTGCAGCTCGTCCTGGCTCTCGAGGCGGTGCGTCTCCCCACTCAGCACGACCTGCCAGTACCCGGTGTGCTCCACGACCGGGACCATCACCTTGCCGGTGACGTCGCCCCCGAGGATGACAAGGTCGGCCTTGTAGAAGGCAGCCGCGTTGAGAAACTTCTTCCAACAGACCTCAGAACCATGGATATCGGTCGCGAAGAAGACTTTCACTCGGCAACAGGTATCACCGGGTTCCATCGTGGTCAAGGATGGTCCACATGGTGGAACGAGGCTGGGCCGCCTCGCGGTTGGCCTTTGCCTAATGCGCGACTACCTAATGCGCGACCTCTTCGGGCAGCTCGTACCAGCGAACCCGCTCCCCCACCTTGGCCCGGAGCTTCCACTGGACCGACTTCGGTGCAGCATCGGCCAGCTCGAGCAGCCTCTCCGCGACCTGGAGCGGGTCGTGGTGCGGGCGCGGGGGCACGAGGTCAGGATTGTCCCCGACGAGCAGCGGCAACTTCGAGAGATTGCCCGTCACGGTGCGCCACCACCCCCAGTCGCTGCCAAGGATCTTGATGAACCTGTCCCGGTCGATCTCGGGCCGCCCCTCTCCGGGGCTATCGCCGCTGACGGAGAAGGCGGCTAGCAGATGGACGATGTCGCGGGCGTCCTTCTCGTTCAACTCGAAGATCTGGAGTTTCGTTAGTAGGAGGTCGACGACGTCGACCGTGAGAGGCAGCACCGTAAAATTGGGACGGAGATCAAGTGTGTGGCACATCGTCAGGCGGTCGACCATCACGTCGATCGGCCGTCCGGACGGAGCGGTGAAGTACATCTGGCGATCGCCATTCAGGCTGTTGAAGGCCTTGTCGGGCCGGCAGCCGCTCTCCTCCAGGTACGCCATCACGTCCTTGCGGCGCTTCGACAGGCACGCGAAGTCGATGTCCTGGTCCCGCCTGAGCCGGGGCGGGAAGTCCGGGCAGAGCTCTCGGACCGCGAGGCCGCCGATGAGGCGGAGCGGTATGCCTTTTTCTGACGCCCCGGCCGCCAGCGAGTGCGCCTCGACAAGAGGGTCGTCAGCAGTACCGACGATTGCCGAGAGGTCCTCTGGATCGGGCATCAGCTGGCCACGCTACTCGTGGTCCTGAGCGTCGTCTCGTAGGACGGGCTCCCGGCGTCCGGGCTCTCGGAGTCCGGGCGCCGGGTAGAGGACAGTGTGGGATTCTGTGAAGGCCTCCAGGACGGATCGACCACCGACCCGCCCGCGCCCGCTGAGGCTCCCTGACCGACCGCCGAAAGGCAGGTGGGACTCCCAGAGGTTGGTCGACGCATTGATGTTGACCCAACCGGCTCTCGCCTGATCAGCGAATGCCAGCCCACGTTCGAGGTCCGCAGTGAACACGGCCGCCGTCAGGCCGAATGGTGACCCGCCATCACCCAGTGGGGCGGAGTTCGTGAGCTCGAGCGCCTCGGCGGCTGAGCCGATCTCGATGACCGGAACGACCGGTCCGAAAGTCTCCTCGGCTGCGATCAGCATCTCGATAGTGACGCCGTCGAGGACCGTCGGCTCGGCGAAGAGCCCCGTCCGGAAGTCCGGCGCGCGGCGGCCGCCTGTGCAGATCGTCGCTCCCCGGTCGCGGGCATCCGCGACGTGGCGGTCGAACTTGGCGGCTGTCGGCTCGTTGTTGAGTGGGCCCATGGTCGTGGACGCATCGAACGGGTCACCGAGGGTCACGCTCGCCCGGGTGGCTTCGACGACGCGCTCGACGAATTCGGCGTGCACCGCCCGATGCACCAAGAAACGCTCACCGGCCGTACAACTCTGGCCGGCGCACAGGTACGCCGCCTCGAGAGTCGCAGCCGTGGCGAGCTCGAGGTCCGCGTCCTGCAGGATCACCATCGGGCCGTTCCCGCCGAGCTCGAGGATCTGGGCTTTGCCGGCCGCGTGGCGGGCGACCTCGGCTCCAGTAGCGGTCGAGCCAATGAAGCCGACGCCGTTCACGAGGGGGTGGCTCACCACGGCCGCCCCGACGACCGGCCCCGGCCCGGGGACGAAGTTGAACACGCCGGCCGGCAGCCCGGCTCCCTCGGCGAGGACCTGCATCAATGCAGCACAGCACGCACTCGTCGTCGGTGCCGGCACCCAGACGACGGTGTTCCCGGCGGCGAGCGCCGGCGCAAAGAGCTCCGCGCCCATCGTGTAAGGCCAGTTCCACGGCGAGACGATTGCCACCACCCCGAGCGGAACCCGCCGCACGAGTACTCGCCTCTCGGGCGACACCGAGTGTGGCAGCGATCCCTCTTGGCGGACGGCGTCTGCTGCGGCCATGCGGAAGTACTCGACCAGCTCGTCGACCTCGTCGTAGGCCTCCGCGACGAGCGGCTTGCCTTGGTCCTCGGTGAGGACCCTGGCGAGATCGTCGCGGTGCTGGCGGATCGAAGCGGCAGCGGCCTGCATCAAGTCAGCTCGCTCGAAAGCCGAGAGCGCCGCCCAGCCCGGCCAGGCAGCGGCGGCGGCCTCGACTGCTTCGCCAGCGATGTGCTCGTCGGCCGTCGCTACGCTGGCAAACGTCTCACCAGACGAAGGACTGACGGCGGGCATCGTCGAGCTGCCACGGCGCCATTCGCCTGCGATGTAGAGCTGGTACTCGATCATCTGCAGCTCACTGCTGGCGGTCGCGACGGAAGAACTCGACCGGCTCGGGGGGAAGCGGTGTATTGCCGAGTATGAGATCGGCCGCTTTCTCTGCGACCATCATGACGGGGGCGTAGATGTTGCCGTTCGTGACGTACGGCATGACCGACGCGTCCACGACCCGCAAGCCCTGCACTCCGTGCACCCGCATCGTGAGCGGGTCGACGACAGCCCGATCGTCCGTGCCCATCTTGGCGGTACACGACGGGTGGAGAGCGGTCTCGCCGTCTCGCCGCACCCACTCGACGATCTGGTCGTCCGTCGCGACGCTCGGTCCTGGAGACAGCTCACCGTCGTTGAAGTCGTTGAAGGCCGGCTGGTTCAAGATCTTGCGGGCGACGGCTACCGCTTCGACCCATTCGCGGCGGTCTTGCTCAGTCGACAGGTAGTTGAACCGGAGGGCCGGGTGCTCGCTCGGGTCGAGAGAGCGGATCTTCACCGAGCCCCGCGAGTCCGAGTACATAGGCCCGATGTGGACCTGGTACCCGTGGCCGGCCGCTGGAGCCGACCCGTCGTAGCGGATGGCTATCGGGAGGAAGTGGAACATGAGATTCGGGTAGATGACGTCGTCGTTGCTCCGCGCAAAACCCCCGCCCTCGAAGTGATTCGTCGCGCCCGGCCCCGACCGGAACAGCAACCAGTTGAGCCCCACCCAAGGCCGGTTGCGCCATAAGAGAGCGGGCGCGACGGACACGGGCTGCTTGCAGGCGTACTGGATGTAGACCTCGAGGTGATCCTGCAGGTTCTCGCCTACACCGGGCAGATCGGCCACGACGCCAGCGCCGAGGGCCTTCAGCTCGTCGGCGTTCCCGACACCCGAGAGCTGCAACAGCTGGGGCGAGTTGATCGATCCGCCACAAAGGATTATCTCACCGGCCATCGCCTTTTTGGGCGGGCCGAAGCCCTCGCGGTACTCGACGCCGACGGCACGATCGCCGTCGAACAGGATCTTCGTCACGAAGGCGCGCGTGGTCACCTCGAGGTTCGACCGGCGCATCGCCGGGTGGAGGTAAGCGCGCGCCGCGCTCCAACGGCGCCCACGGCGGATCGTACGGTCGAAGGGTGCGAATCCCTCTTGTTGGAAGCCGTTCACATCCTTCGTGAGGGGATAGCCGGCCTCCTGTACCGCTTCGAAGAAGGCCGTGAACAACGGATTCGTGGCCGGGCCCCGCTCGAGGACGATCGGTCCGTTGCCACCCCGGAAGTCGTCGGTCCCCGCCTGGCAGCTCTCCATCTTCTTGAAGTACGGCAGGCAGTGGGCGTAGTCCCACGTCTCCATGCCGGGATCGGAGGCCCATCGCTCGTAGTCGAGCGGATTGCCCCGTTGGAAGATCATGCCGTTGATGCTGCTCGAACCGCCGAGCAACTTGCCGCGGGCATGGTAGATCCGCCGCCCGTTCATGTTCGGCTCCGGCTCGGACTCGTACTTCCAGTCGTAGAGGCGGTTCCCGATCGGGATCGTCAAAGCGGCCGGCATGTGGACGAAGACGTCGAACGGGTAATCCGGCCGTCCGGCCTCGAGAACGAGGACGGAATTGGCCGGGTCGGTCGACAGCCGGTGGGCGAGCGCGCTCCCAGCGGATCCGCCCCCGATGATCAGAAAGTCATGGTGATCCCGAGCCAAGAGCACACTCCCTGTCGCCAGGAAGCTCGCGAGACAGTTCGCGAGCCCGGCCGGGATGGTACAAGGTCCGGTTAGGCGGCTGGTGGGCGATTCCGCATTGTGGACCGGCTCCGCGAGCCTGCGCCGCCACGACCGGCCACGCGCCCCGCGCGGGCGCCTTGGTATTGCCCTTGGCCCCGGCCTTGGCCGTCTCTTTGCCCCCGGCCTTGGCTGTCTCTTTGACCCTGACCCTGACCCTGACCCCGGCCTTGGCCTTGGCCCTGGCCCTGCCCGAAGGACTGCGGCCGCCTGCTCGACGAACCGCGGTAGCTGGAGCCAGAACCGGAACCACGGACAGCTCGGACCGCACTGGCAGCGTTCACACCAATCAGTTCAGCGTCGAGTCCAAGGTCCCGGCAAAGGACGTGGACCGCGCGGTGCTGCTCGGGCAGTACGAAGGAGACGACCGTGCCCGACGACCCTGCGCGGGCGGTCCTGCCGGAACGGTGGACGTAATCCTTCGAGTCGGCCGGGAAGTCGTAGTGGATGACGCAGTTGACTTCCTCGACGTGGATCCCACGGGCGGCCACGTCGGTCGCGACGAGCGCGCGTGCCTGGCCAGCCCGGAACTGTGCGAGCGCACGGTCACGCTGTTGCTGGCTGCGGTCACCGTGGATCGCGACGGCTCGCACGCCTGAGCGGTCGAGCTGGCGCGCGAGGCGCTCTGCCCCGTGGCGGGTGCGCACGAAGATGATGGTCGAGTCGTGCTTAGCGACGAGCTCCGCGCACAGCTGCGGGCGCTGCTCGTGGTCGACGGCGTGGAACCGGTGCGTCATCCGGGCGAGCTCGGCGAGGTCCGCCTCGATCGCGTGGCGCACGGGATGGCGCTGGTAGAGGCGGATCAGCTCGTCTACGTCGCCGTCGAGCGTCGCCGAGAACAGCAAGGTCTGGCGGTCAGGCGTCGTCGCATCGAGGATCCGCTTCACAGCAGGCAAGAAACCCATGTCGGCCATCCGGTCAGCCTCGTCCACCACGACCGTCTCGACGTCTCCGAGGCGGATCGCGCCGGAGCTCATGAGGTCTTCGAGACGCCCAGGACATGCGACGGCGATGTCGACGCGGTCCCGCAGCGCCTTCAACTGGCCGCCGAAGCCGACGCCGCCGTAGAACGCCTGCACGCGGACTCGCCGCGGACCGCCGAGCGATACGAGCTCTTTTGCGATCTGAGCTGCGAGCTCGCGGGTCGGAGCAAGGATCAGCGCTTGGGGCCGATTGGGCCGTGCCTTCTTCACCGTCATGAGCAGCGGGAGTGCGAACGCGAGCGTCTTGCCTGAGCCTGTCGGCGCCTTGCCGCAGACATCGCGGCCTTCGAGAACGTCAGGGATGGTGGCTGCCTGGATCGGCAGGGGCTCGGTGATCTGGCGGGAGTCGAGCAGTTGGATCAGCTCGGGCGCGACGCCGAGAGCTGCGAAGGTTTGCGTCGCTACAGACTCGCTGGTTTCAGCCTGCGACGAGGCAAGAGGCGCGCCAGAGGGCGCGAGGGTCGATGACATTAGGGTATGGCTCCGTTTCTCCGGTTATAAGGTGCACACTCGCAACCTTCGGAGATCCGGATCGGCTACCAGCGAGCTCGCGCGAGCACTGTGCCCAGGCGCGTCGATGTCGTCATCATAGCCCAGGTAAGGCGATACCCCGGTTCACGAGCTCATGTGGTGTACGTGTAGCGGTCCATCGGAGTGCGGGAGTTCGTGTACTTCCCGTTGTGAATGGTCACCCACTGGGAGCCCGTGCCGGCCGGCACGGTCGCGACGAGCTTGGTCGGCGCCGACTCCGAGGCCTGATCGATTGTGAACTTCGCCTTGGTCGACCCGAACTCGACGGATGTCACGTCGGTGAAGCCGTACCCGTAGATCGTCACTTTGTTGCCGCCGGCGACCGGGCCGGAGTCCGGTGAGATCGAGTCGACGCCAGGCCGGGTCGTGCTGAGGCCCCGGCAAAGCGCGGCCGCCAATCCTCCGCCGGACGAAGTCACGAGCGGCGATCCGAGGCCGGACGCCATGTCGTAGCCGGTTAGCGCCGGGAAGTCGCCGCCGGAGTAGCCGGACGGCTTGTAGTCATTGTTCCCCTTCGTGACGTCGGTCAAGTCGCTCGCGTAGCCCTTCGACCCGGCGACGCTGTACAGCACCGGATTCAAGAAACCCACCGCCTTCCCCCCACAACTACTGCTCGCGTTCGTCAACGCCGTCACGGCAGCCCACAGCGGCGCGGCAGCACTCGTACCCCCGATCGAACCCCATGAACCCGCCCAAATGATGACGTAGCCGGTGTCGGGATCGGCATCGGCCGTCACATCAGGCACCTCACGGCAGTCGCCGGTCGTGACAAGGCAGGGCTTGCCAGAGGAGTACTTGTTGATGACACCGAGGGCCGTGCTCGCACCGGACTGGTAGGCGGGCATCGGCCATAGCGCGGAGATCCCACCACCGCCCGCGCCGCTCTCGATATTCGAGTCGTTCCACACGCTCTCGGTATTGCCACGTGTCTTCAGCTTGAGAGTGGTGCCTCCGACGGAAGTCACATATGGCTGCGACCCAGGATCGTCGACCGAGAGCTGACCGGTGGGAATGTCCCCGGCGATCGTGCAGTCCGTCGATCCGCTGTCGCCAGCCGCAGACATCCACGACTGGCCTTCGGCGGCAGCGAATTCGAAGAGCGTCGATTCCGCTTGCGCCGCAGCCATCGCCGCTGCGCGGCCCTCCCCCAAGTCCTGTTCGCACTCGCCCCATGAAGTCGTGACGACCTGCGCGACGGGGTGGTCGATGATGTACTGGAAGACGTCGTACGGTCCGACGTTGTTGTTCGGTCCCTGGTAGACGTCGATCTTGGCGTCCGGGGCCAGCCCGGCGACGTCCTCGATGTCAAGGGCGGCTTCGCCCCCGCCGTACTTGCTGCCCGATGACCCGTGGTCGACCTTGACGTAGCTCACCTTCGTAGAGATGCCATAGCAGCCCTCGTAGGCGTCGATGTCGCCGGTGTAGTCCTTCTCGAGCTCGAAGATCCCAACCGTCACGCCCTGGCCGAGGTCGCCTTTCGCGGAGAGGCCGGTCATGCCGTACGCCGTCGCCAGCTGGTCGGCCGTGTACGCGCCTTCACCCAGGTTCGTCGCCGCCGCACACGGACTGGGCGCGCCCTTGATGTGGTCGGTCGCGCCGGCCGGGGTCCGTCCCTCGGCTGCCGGCCCTGACTTGGCTGCCTCGGAAACATGGCGCAGCGCGTTCGGACGAACGTTGAGCGGCATGTACTTCGCCACGTCGGAGAGCCCGATCACGGTCTCGACACGAGCGCCGATCGACGCCGGCAAGGTGGCCGGACTGGTGTTGGCGAACGCGACCCGGCCCGAGGTCAAGCGGTAGGTCGCGAACGACGTGTGCAGCGCGCGCTCGACGACCGATGCCGTCGCGTCGACGCGGATGGTGAGGTGGTCGGGCGTCACCGGTCCGACCTTCAGGCCAAGGCGGCGGAGACCAGACTCGACGGAAACAACCTCAGCCGTCGTCGGGCCGAACTCGTTCCGGAGCTCGGTCGGAGTCCGGTAGTCACCTCGCAGGGATGAACCAGGTGTGGACACTGCCAGAGCAAGGGCTGCCAGGCCCTTCGCGTCGCGCGGCCGCAAGACGACGTCGGCGGTGATGGAAGCCTGCGCCGCGAGTGGCCCGAGGCGGGCGGACCGGGTCGGGACGGCCGGGACCGGCGCGACGATCATCCACCCTTGACGTGCGGCCGGAGCCCGCCGGACCTGCGCGGTGGCAGAAGCAAGCGGGATGGAGGCGCATGCGAGCGCAGCTACAAGAGCGACTGCGCTCGCTGCCGCGACGGCGCCCCGAGAGTGCTCCGTCGGTCCAGGCATTTGCAGATCCCCTCCCCGCCGCCGTGCGCCGGATCTCAACTAAAAGCGGCCCGTACGTGCCGCTACAACGCGATACAACGCGAATGGTAGGGCCTCGCCCGGCAGACCGAAACTAAAATCCGGCAGGATCTTCCCGTGCCACCCCTCGCTTCACCTTGGCAGCTGTCCGCCCGCGACGCCCGGCGGGTCCAGCTCGCCGCGCAAGGGCTGCTCGGGCGGCGGCCGACGGGAGGCCCCGCGAGCGTGCTCGCCCAGACCCGCGGCGTCCAGCTCGACACAATCTCGGTGCTCGCGAGATCGCATGAGCTGGTGGCCTTCGCCCGACTGGGCGCAGTGCCGCGCGAGCGGATCGAGGCGGATTACTGGGGAGGGCCTCCGTACGCAGCGTTCGAGTACTGGTATCACGCCGCCTGCGTACTGCCGATCGAGGAGTGGCCGAATCTCGCGTTCAAACGGGCGGCGAGGCGGGAAAAGGGATTTCGCTGGCATCGCGTCGAAGACCTCGACAAGTCGTGCAAGGCGGTGCTCAACCAGTTGCGCGAGCGCGGCCCGCTCACGGCGAAGGAGCTTGGTGGAGCAAAGCGGGGTGGTCCGTGGTGGGACTGGTCCGAGACCAAGATCGCGGCAGAGTGGCTCCTCGACATCGGCGAAGTCGTCTGTACGGCCCGCAGAGGATTCCAACGCGTCTACGACCTGCCGGAGCGGGCAATCCCTCTCGGATTACACGAGGCCCGGGTACCCAAACCCGACGCGGTGCGCGTGCTCGTCGAGCGTGCGGCCGGCGCACTAGGAGTTGCGACGGCCGCTGATCTCGCTTCCTACACCGGTCTGAAGCGCGTCGATGTCACGGCTTGCCTGGAAGCCAGCCGGTTGGAGCCCGCCGTCGTAGAAGGCTGGAAGGACAAGGCGTTCGTGGCGCCGAATGCCCTCGAGCACAAAGCGTTGGGCGGCCGGCCTGGGGCGCGTGGTGCAAGCGTCCGACCAGTGATGTTGTCGCCTTTCGACTCGCTCATCTGCGACCGCGCGCGGGTCGAGCGCTTGTTCGGTTTCCACCACCGCCTCGAGGCATACGTACCGCGTCCGAAACGCATCCACGGCTACTACGCCATGCCGGTGCTCGTGGGCGACCGGCTCGTGGCACGCGTGGACCCGGCGCGCGACGGTTCCACACTCGTCGCCCGGAGCGTCCACCTCGAGAGCTCCGAGCCTGCCGGTCGCGCAGCGCGCGCAGTCGGTGCTGCGCTCATCGAGGCAGCGAAGTGGGTGAAAGCGGACGCCGTCGCCATCGAGCGGGTCGAGCCGCCCGAAGCAAGGGACGCTGTGCTGGCGGCCGTCACCTAGCCGGCGTTCAAGAAGTCACAGCCGGCACCAGCTGCGGCAACACCTCTGAGATCGATCCTCTGACGACGACATCCGCCAGCGAGTCGAGTGCCGTCGGGCTGCCGTTCACGATCACGACCGCTGTGCCACGACTCTTGGCGAGCGGCACGATGCCGGCCACCGGCTGGACTTCGAGCGTGGTCCCGACAGCCAAAAGGACCTGCGCCCTTGCTGCGGCGCGGGACGCCCGCTCGAGCGCCTCGCTATCGAGCGACTGCCCGAAACTCACCGTTGCCGTCTTCAAAATCCCTCCACACTCGCCGGCGCCGTCGGTTCGGGCACGCGTGCAACGCGGATCGGCCTCACCGGCCCGGACCCGCTCGAGGACCGAGAGCGTCGGACGGCGGTCGCGACAGCTCCAGCACTCGGTCCAGTGCGCGGTCCCATGGATCTCGATGACGCGGTCCGGCTGGTGGCCCGCTAGCAGGTGCAGGCCGTCGGTGATCTGCGTGATGACGAGCGATAGGAGATCGAGACGCTCGAGCGCGACGAGCGCCTTATGACCAGGGGTCGGTTGAGCACCCCAGACCGGCGAGCTGAGGCGACTCTGCCAGGCCGCACGGCGCGTCTCCTCGTCGCCCAAGTATGCGTCCAGCGTGGAGAGGCGCTCAGCGCCCGGGTTGGTCGTCCACACGCCGTTCGGTCCGCGAAAGTCTCGGATACCTGCGTCGGTCGATATGCCGGCGCCGGTGAGCGCAACGAGGCCACCGGCCGAGACCCGGGCCACGAGCTCAGACGCCCGCTCGATAGCGCGGCCCTCACCGCGGCTCATCGCCGCACCCTCTCTTTGTCGAGTGCCCCCGGTAGGGTTCAGCTTCGTGGAGATCGAGAGAAAGTCCGTCGAGATCGAGAGAAAAGTCGTGCGCTACGAGGTGACCGACGGCGTCGCCACCATCACGCTCAACCGACCCGAGCGATTGAACTCCTGGACGGGGCGGATGAGCCTCGAGTACCGCTCCGCTCTCCTCGAGGCATCCGAGGACGAGAGCGTGCGGGTCGTGGTGGTGACGGGGGCCGGTCGGGGTTTCTGTGCGGGTGCTGACAGCGACGCCCTCGCGGGGCACGCCGCGCGTGGCCACTACGAATCTGGGCTTGACGACACCGCCCCCCGGCCGGGTTATGGCTTCCGACCGGAGTTCGATGCGGACATGGCATACCACTTCGGCGTTGCGAAGCCGATCATCGCGGCGATCAACGGCGGAGCGGCCGGGATCGGGTTCGCTCTCGCGTGTTACTGCGACCTCCGGTTTGCCGCGAAGGGCGCCAAGTTGACGACCGCACACGGTCGTCTCGGCCTGCCGGCCGAGTTCGGGCTGTCGTGGCTGCTCCCGAAGCTCGTGGGCGTCACCCATGCCGCCGACCTGCTGCTCTCGAGCAGGATCTTCCTCGCCGAGCAGGCCCCTCCGGGCCTCCTCAACGCCGTCTACGTCCCAGAGGAGCTCATGTCCGCTGTCGGCGGCTACGCCACGAGGCTCGCCAACGACGTGTCGCCTGCGTCGGTCTCCGTCACCAAGCGTCAGCTCTACCGGGACCTGCTCGGGCTCGGTGGCGATCCAGCCGCTTCGATAACCGACTCTGTCGCCATGCTGAGCGAGATGATGGGAGGCGCCGACTACCGGGAGGGAGTTGCCGCCCTTGTGGAGAAGCGGGCGCCCCGTTTCGGGGAGTGAGCCGGGTCCGGCGAAGTTCACCCGAGGACGCCGCCCAGGTCCAGGCGAGCGGCGATCTCCTCGATGGGGACTGAGCCCGCTGGTCGTCGCTGCGTCGCAAGCCGGTTTGCCAGCTGCTGCAGGTAGGTGTTCACCGGGGTAGGAATGCCGTGGATCCTCCCGAGTAGCACGATCTCGCCGTTCAGGTAATCGGCCTCGATGTTGCCGGTCCCGCGCTCGAGGCTCTGCCAGCTCGAACTTCCCCGGTGGGTCACACCGTTTACCGGCCTCAGGCCGCCCCGAAGGCGACGGCGCACGGACTCACGCTCCTCGTCGGCGATCTTGATGCCCGCGGCCGCAAGGCACGCCCGAGCCTCGGCCTGTGTCGCTTGGTAGATCGCCTTGGCCGTGTCGTTGCCCATTCGGGTGCCGCACGCCGCATCGAGGGCGTTACCGACGTTGCCCAACAGCTTCAGGTACTTGAAGCTCATGACCTCGTCGGTCGAGCATGCATCGAAGCCGCTCGCTTTCAGATCGGCCGCGATCTGCTCGGACCGGGCGTCGCCGCCCGAGGGGTAGCGGCCGACGTCGAGCAGACCGAAGACGGGCGCGCTCGCGATCTCCACCACCCCCGGTTCGAGGTGGGTCCCGGCGAGGATGACGCGCATGCCGTAGACGTTCGCGAAGCGACGGAGTGCGAGCCGCTCGGCCTCGACGCCGTTCGTGGCGCACACGACGGCGATNNCGCCCCGGCGCTGCCGTTGCCTTCAGTCGCCGCGTCTGACGCCGCTCGGAGATCGTCGAGCGCGCTTTCGGCCTGTTGGGTTTTCGTGGCGACGATCACGCAGTCGTCGCTCGTGAGACCGACCTCCGCCGGCGAGCCGACCGCCCGGATGTCGAGCCGCTCGGTCGAGTCGGGGTCGCGGAGCTCGAGCCCATCCCGGCGGAGGGCCTCGAGGTGAGCTCCCCGTGCGATGAGAACGACGTCATGGCCGTGCGCGGCGAGCTTGCCACCGATGGCACCGCCGATCGCTCCGGCTCCGAGAATCACGTAGCGCATAGCGAAGTGATAGCCGACTTGCGCCCGCTACACCTCCAGGACGATCGTCACCGGTCCGTCGTTCACCAATTCGACCTGCATGTCGGCCCCGAATCTGCCGGTTGAGATTGTTGCCCCGTAGCGGCGCAAAGTCTCAACCACCTGGTCGACGAGAGGCTCGGCCTCAGGGCCCGGCATAGCCTCTACGAATGACGGCCGCCGCCCCCGGCTCGTGCTCGCATACAGAGTGAACTGACTGACGACGAGCAAGGGCGCGGCAAGCTCGGCGCACGAACGGTTCATCCGCCCGTCATCGCCGGCGAGGATCCGCAAGTGCCATAGCTTGCCGGCCAGCGTGGCCGCCGAAGCGGGAGTGTCCGAGTGCGTTGCGCCAACGAGGACAAACAGGCCGGGTCGGTCGATCTCGCCCACTATCTGCCCGTCGACGACGACCCGTGCGTGCGACACGCTGGACGACTGCTCTCATGGGGTTCAGCCAAGCCACGCAGCCGGTGCACCAGCAGCTAGGTACGGCGGGACCTCGATCCCTCCTGAGAGGTCCGCCGAGGGACGTGCCGCGCCCCACGCGACGGTGATCGGCAGGACACCTGCCCAGCATGGCGAACCGAGATCTTGCTCGGTGTCGATCGGGTCCCCAGTGCGGACCTTGGCACTCACTTCCTCGAGCTGGAGTTCCAAGACGCCGGTCTGGCGCAGCTCGTCGCTCGTCGGCTTGCGAGCGTCCGCGCTCCGCCCGGGTATCAACCGCTCCACGAGAGCGTCGAGCACTTCTGCCTTGCGCTCCTCGCTCGTCACGATGAAGGCCTCCCCCCTCGCGACGACGGAGCGGTAGTTGGCCGAGTGGCTGAAAGTCGATCGTGCGAGCACGAACTCGTCGACGAGGGTGACCCCGACCGCGACGGTGATGCCCTTCTTCCGGGCCGCCACGCGGTTGAAGTGCGCGCCAGTCGATCCGTGGAGATAAAGAGCTTCCCCTACGCGCACGTACAGCATGGGCAGAACCTGAGGTAGCCCGTCGGCAACGAAAGCCACATGCGCGATCCGACCGGCGTCCAAGATCGAATGGACGGTGTCGACGTCGTAGCGGGCGCGCTCGGAGTGGCGCGACGGGATGTTGCCCTTAGTCTGGGGATACGAGGTTCGGTCCATCTCCGCTCCGCTCTTGGCTTTCCGCTGGCGATTGTAGTGGTACAATCGCCCTGTTGTGATAATACAGTACCAGGTCACCGGTAACACAGCCGCCAACATCGCCGATTCGCTCGAACGCGGAGTGATCTCGGGTTCGCTCGCGCCGTCCGAGCTCTTGCCACCTATCCGCGACTTGGCGAAGCTCCTCGAAGTGAGCCCGGGAACGGTCGCATCGGCTTACCGTCTCGCGCGCCTGCGTGGCCTGACCGTCTCGGACGGGCGGCGCGGGACGCGGGTCCGGCCCTGGCGACGCGAGACCACGCCGGCGCCGTGGCCGGCACCTGCACCGGACACGGACACGGACAACCGCTACCGGAACCGGCTTGGCGAGCCATCTGTCCCGAGCAGCGACGCATCGCACGGCCAGGTCGTCGACCTCGGCTCCGGTAATCCCGATCCTGAGCTACTGCCGGACCTCGCCGCGACGCTCCACCGGATCAACTACCGCCCGGTGAGCTACGGGTCACCAGTCCTCGAGGCATCGCTCGAGCAGGTCGCCACGACCCAGCTCACCGCCGACGGTGTCCCAGTCGATCACCTCACGTGCACGTTCGGGGCACTGGACGCGATCAGCCGCATCCTCAACTCGTCGCTCCGGCCCGGGGACAGGGTCGCCATCGAAGATCCCGGCTGGCCTGCCCTGATCAACGGCTTAACCCAGTGGGGTCTCGTCGCCGTCCCAGTGACGGTCGACGACGACGGACCGGTCCCGGACGCTTTGTGGGAAGCGCTAGCAGGCGGCGCCCGCGCCGTCGTCCTCACGTCGCGGGCACAGAACCCGACCGGTGCTTCGATCACCGGTGACCGGGCGACCGCAGTCGTCGAGGTACTCGCCCGCTATCCCGGCGTGATCACCATCGAGGACGACCACGGCCACAAGATCGCCAACGTCGACCTGCATTCGATCACGGCCGCACACACGAAGTCGCTGCCCGGGCCATGGGCGTTCGTCCGGTCGGCCGCCAAGGCCTACGGCCCCGACCTCCGTGTCGCCATCGTCGCCGGCGACGCCACGACCGTCAATCGAGTCGACGCTAGCCTGGACGCCAGTGCTGGCTGGGTGAGCCACCTCCTGCAGCAGACCGTCGCCGATCTCTGGTTCGACGACGCGGTGGCCGAGCTCACGAGGGCTGCAGCGAACACCTACGACGACCGCCGCCGGGCGCTTCTCGAGCACCTCACGACGGCGCAGATCCGAGCCGTCGGTCGCACCGGCCTCAACATCTGGGTTGCCGTCGAGGACGAGGCCTCGTGTGTCGCGAAGCTGTGGGAGGGCGGGTGGCGGGTAGCAGGGGGGCGAGCGTTTCGCCTGGCAAGCGAGCCGGGGATACGAATCACGACCGCGGCGCTTCCGGTCGAGCAGGCTCCGGTCCTCGCGAAAGCGGTCACCGAGGCTCTCGGCACCACCTCCGCCGGGCGCTACTGAACCAGGTTACTCGCCGAGCAGCTTGCCGAGCGCTTCGCGGGCGCTCGAGCTGTCGGCCGCCGCCGCCGCGAGGTATGCGGCGAGCTGCCTCACCCACTCAGCCACCGGAACTTCCTTCTTCGAGATCGTGACGCCGCGCACCTCTTGCGCCACCGAGCCCACGAGGCTGCCGTGGCGGGATACGAGCTCGAGCGTCGAGTCACCGAGGCGGAGCTTGATCGCGATCGCTTTCCCGGGCCGGCCGGCCATGCGATCACCGAGGCTGCGCTCGTAGTCGACCTCGACCATGCCGGCAGGGAGGAGCTCGCCGATGGTCGTCGAGAGGACGCGGTGATAGGAGTCGAGATCTGCGGTGTCGGCACGCAGGGCCGCCGCGACGCTCTCGACGAGCTCGCTCGACTCGCCTGTCCCTCCGGATCCCGGCAACCCCGGCGTGGTGTCGGACATCAGCTGTCGGTGAGAGGAAGCACCAGTTGCGGCTTGGCGATCACATGGTCGGCGCGCAGCGGGCGGACCGCCGTGCCGATGGCGAAGAACTCCGTCGTGTGCCCGCCCCACTTGTGCGCCAACGAGAGCAGTTGCACGCCCACGATTCCCTCGGCCTTCAGCTGCTCGGCCTCCGCCTGCATTCGGCTCATCGCCAGTTCCCGGGCGTCGTAGAGCGCTTCGGTGAACTGAGGGATCTCGACGTTCTTGCCGACGTTGCCCATCGCTTTCAGTGCTCCTTGGTGGGCGATGTGGTACACGCAGCTCCCCATCACCATCCCGAGCGGCCCGTAGCCCGCCTGCACGAGAGTCCAGAAGTCCTGCCCTGAGAGGTCCGAGGTGAACGGCTGGTTCTGGTTGTTGCGCCACTGCCCACCGTCGTCGGACTTGACGGCTGTCCCGACCGCGATGAACTCCGCCAGGTCGTTGCCGAACTCCTTGAACTCGATCTCGAGGCGGACGCCCACGATGCCGTCGGCGCCGAGGGCGTTGGCCTCCGCCTCCATACGGGTCATCGCGAGCTCTCTTGCTTGGTACATCGCCTGCGAAAGCGTCGAGAGCTCCATGTTCTGGCTCCATCGGCCCACCTGCAGACCAACGTGATAGATGCTCGAGCCGAGCACGAGGCCAAGCGGCCTAAACCCCGCTTCTCTCACCAACAAGAACTCGTTCACACTGAGGTCGGAGGTGAAAAGGGCACCAGGGGCGCCCGGCTTCATCTCCGCCAGGCGCTTCATTGCATCTTCGGGGACACCCAGGCTGGTGGTGTCGGTCATTTGCTCCTCCTAGGAGAGTCGAGCGGCAAGATCTTGAGAGTGCTTGTCGGCGCCTCGGCGCCCTTGTGAAAACGTGCGATCGCCGTGCCGGTCATCGATGCGAGCGCGACGTGGTCTCGATGGTTCTCGCCGGCCTCCCGCTCCCAGATGTCGAGCGATATCGAAGACGAGACTGAACCGTCGGCGCCATAAGCAGCAGTGCGCTGCTGGAACTGCTTGCGCGCGTCGGAACGGACGTGATGGACGAGCTCGCTGTAGCCCGAGACCTCGGTGTTGCCCGCCATCATCGAAGCCTGCTGCAGGGTGGTCCAGTCGTCGTGGCGGATCGCGATCGACAGCCCCACCACGATCCCAACCGGCGCCCAACCTCCATGGAGCAGCTTCGCCGTGTCCTGGCCGGTCAACAGAGTCGAGAAAAGACTGCGTGGGCGGGTCTTGCTGTCGGCACGCACGGCGGTGCCGTAAGCGAGGAACTCCCGGTTGTCGTTGCCGAGCTGCGTCACGGTCATGGTCACGCCCACCACGCCATCGCCGCCGAGCGCCTGGCACTCGGTCAGCATGCGGAGCAGCGCCGTGTCGTAACCGGCATAGAGAGCATCGGCGTAGGCACCGAAGCCCGTGTAACCACCACCGCCACTGCTGGTCACGGTGTTGAGAGGCCCTCGCATGCCGAACTGGCCCCTACCGCCTCCGAGACCACCGCCGAGACCACCGCCGAGACCGCCGCCGTACCCGCCCTGGCCATAGTAACCGCAGCCGCCGTAGCCATCCCACCCGATGTGCTCGAT
>PLDN01000069.1:0-16354 GCA_003136185.1 Acidimicrobiaceae bacterium
TTACGCGATGCTGCTGGGGTTCGTAAAGCCTCCCTCGCCCGGCCGGGCCTCACGCTGCGCGCCTTTGGTGCGTATACGCACATAAAGCGCGCACGGATTCGGCGACAGCGACCCGGCGGGGTGTCCGGACCGGCCGGCGGGCGTCAGCTCGCAGCGAGCGAGGAGCCGCCGGCCTCCTCGTCGGGAGCGGCGGCAGCCGGGGCGAAAGAGGCGTCCGTCGATAAGGACGCCGAAGCCGCCGCGGATTCCGCTGCCACAGGCGCCACAGCCGCCGAAGCCGAAGCAGCCGCCGCCGCCGCCGCCCGAGCCTTGCGTCGCGCGGGCCGAGCCAACGCCAACAACTCATCCATCGACTCGTCGATCATCGCCGGCAACTCCGCCATCCGGGTCACGGTCTCCCGGCACCCGTTCAGCCCGAAGTAGACGATGCCGCAGTAGCTCATCACCGTCATGTTGAGCCCGACACCCTCGGCGACCGGCCCCAAAGGATAGAAACCGACCATCCGCGCCCCGCCCAGGAACAGCGGGAACGGCGGCCCCGGCACGTTCGAGATCGTCACGTTGAACACGGGCCGCACGCGGTCGAATACCCGCGTCGACGAGATCAGGCGAGAAGCCCTCCCGACCACGGCAGGGAACGTGAACTCGGTCCAGTCGGTCAGCGTCGCGGCGCCAATCAGCTGCTCTTGCTCCTTCGCCGAGACCATCCCCTCCGAGATCGCCTTCAAGCGGTCGGCCGGGTCCTCGACGTCGGTCGCGAGCGAGCTCAACATCGCCGAGACGCGGTTGCCCTGAGTACCCCGGTCCTCCTCGGTCCGCACCGACATCGGGACCATCGCGACGAGCGGGTCCTCGGGAAGCTCGTTCCCCTCGATCAGGTAGCGGCGCAGAGCCCCGGCGCACACAGCCAGCACCACGTCGTTCACCGTGCACCCGAAGTGGTTCTTAACGACCTTGAAGTCGTCGAGAGAGCGCTCCGAGAAGGCGACCCGGCGGTGCGGCGTCAAAGCCTGGTTGAGCGACGTCTTCGGCGCAGAGAAGGGCGAGGGAGGCGGCTGCATCCCCGGCTCTCGGTTGCGCTCGGTCACGTGCATTGTGGACTCGAACACCCGCCGGGCGGTCTTGACGGCCTTCAGCGGGTGGCCGACGAGCGACGCCATCGCAAACGCCATGAGCTCGACCTCCGTCGGGATCGGCTCGGGCCGCCACGGGTCGACGATGATCCGATCGGGCGGGTTGGCCTCGAGGTCGAGCCACGTGGCAGCGATCTCGGCGCCCGAGACCCCGTCGATCGCCGCATGGTGCATCTTGGTGACGACGGCGACCCGCCCGCCCTCGAGCCCCTCGACGAAGTACATCTCCCACAGGGGCCTCGAACGGTCGAGCGGTAGGCCCACGACCTGGCCGACGAACTCCTCGAGCTCCCTCGGCCCACCGGGCGAGGGCAAGGCGGCCCGTCGCACGTGGTAGTCGAGGTCGAAGTCGGGATCCTCGATCCACATCGGATGCGACAACTTGAGCGGTACCTCGACGAGTCTCCGTCGAAACGGCGGAGCGAGCGGCAACCGCTCGGCGACCATGGATCGGACGGCCTCGAACGAGGTTTCCCGATCACCCGGCTCCATGACGTACACGCCCGTCACATGCATGTGCGAGCTCGGAGTCTCGAGGTAGAAGAACATCGCATCAAGTCCACTCAGTCGCTGCATCGCATGTCCTTTGCAAGTCGCCGCCGTATCAAGTGCCGCCCGAACAGTGGATTCTCACGTCCGGCCGCTGTGCCCGAATCCTCCTTCGCCCCGCTCGCTTGGGGTGAGCGCAGGTACCGCCACCAGCCGTACCGTCATCACGTCGACAACGACGAGCTGGGCGATCCGGTCCCCGCGCTCGATATGGAACGCAACGGCAGGATCGGTGTTGACCAGTATGACCGAGACCTCCCCCCGGTATCCAGAGTCGATCAGCCCCGGCGCGTTGAGGCAGGTGACCCCGTGGCGGAGTGCGAGCCCGCTGCGCGGAAGGACGAGGCCGGCGCAACCCGGTGGCAGCTCGATGGCAATTCCGGTCGGCACGAGCGCCCGCCCGCCTCCTTCCTGCAGCACGATGTCGACGCGCGACCGCAGGTCGATGCCTGCGTCCCCCTCTCGGGCAGGCTCCGGCAAGGCCATGTCTGGGTCCAGTTGGAGCACGGAGANNGACCCGGAACGCAACGTAATCGTCGAAATCGCCACCCTCGTGACCGATGACGACCTCAACATCGTGGCCGAGGGACCTGATCTCGTCGTGCATGCGACCGACGAGCAACTCGCCGAGATGGACGAGGTGGTCCGGCGGATGCACACGAGCTCGGGGCTACTCCCGCTGATCCAGCAGTCGGCGGTGACCGTCGAGGAGGCCGGCATGGCGACCCTCGAGTTCGTCCGCCAGCACGTCCCTGCAGGCGAGACCCCGTTGTGTGGGAATTCGATCGCGATGGACCGGAGTTTCTTGCGGGTGTACCTGCCGGAGCTCGAGAGCCACTTCCACTACCGCAGCATCGACGTCTCGACGCTGAAGGAGCTCTGCCGGAGATGGAATCCAAAGCTCTACTCCGGGAGGCCCCACAAGCAGACGGCCCACCGTGCGCTCGACGACATCCGGGAGAGCGTCGCTGAGCTCACTTTTTACAAGGAGCAGTTCGTCCGCGGAGCGGCGACCGCGAAGGACCCGACCAGCCCGACGGACCCCGCAAGGAAGGACACCAAGTGAGCGAGGTGCCGGTCACCCCGGCCAGCCCGGCCAGCCCGGCCAGTCCGGCAACCCCGGCCACTCCGGCCAGACCGCGCAAGCAGGAGCAGGAGCCTGCGTCGGCAGAGATCACCGAGGTCGCCCCGAAGGTCCTTCGCCTCCAAATCCCGATCAACTTCACCGGCCTCGGCCATGTCAACTCCTACGCCCTCATCGACTCGAAGGGCGCCGCCATCGTCGACGCCGGTCTTCCAGGCAAAGAGACCTGGTCCGCCATCCGGACTCGGCTGAAAGACGCCGGCCTCAAGCTGTCGGACATCCACACGGTGCTCATCACCCACTCCCACCCTGACCACTTCGGGTCGGCGGGCCGGCTCGCGCACGCGGCCAACGCCGAGATCGTCACCGAGCGCCGCTTCCACACCTGGTTCGAGCGCACGCCCCATTCGCACTCACACTCGCATTCGCACGCTGCGCCGGACGATTCACCGGCGGCGGACGACGACCTCGAGAACGCGAGGCCGGAAGAGGACGACACCGGCTATCAGAACCTCATCAAGGCCCGCCGGACGCCCTGGGGCGGCACACCGTTCGAACATGGGGGGCGGCGCCGCCAGAAGATCGTCCGCCAGCTCGCGACCCGCAACCTCGTCCCGAGTCTCCGCCCTCCCATCCCGACGCGGCGAGTCAGCGACGGCGACAAGCTCATGCTGGCCGGGCGCGAATGGCGCGCTGTTCACACCCCTGGTCACACGAGCGACCACCTGTGTCTCTACGACCCCGAGAACGAGCTACTCCTCTCGGGAGACCACGTCCTTCCGACCATCACGCCGCACGTGGGTGGGTTGTCGCCGTTGAGCGATCCACTCGGGTCGTTTCTCGAGTAACTGGCCCTGCTGCTCGATCTAGGGCCCGTCACGAACGTGCTCCCAGCGCACGGCCATCCTTTCCAAGGTCTCGACCAGCGAGTCCGGCAGATCGTCGACCACCACGACGAGCGCCTTGTCTCCCTGCGCGAGATCGGCCGCTCGACTGGGCAGGCGACCGTGATCGAGCTCTCCCAGCAGCTTTTCCGCAAGCCAGTCTGGGGGATGATGGCGGAGAGCGAGACTTACGCGCATTTGGAGTTTCTCCGGGTGAGAGGCGACGCCGAACGGGTGGAGCTCGCCGACGGGCAGCTCGCCTACTCCGTCGACCCGGACGGCACCTCGTCGGCCCGCGAGGCCGCGTTCGGATCCCTCTGATCCTTCCGGCGGGCGGCGGAGGCGGCGCCCACCCGGCGTAGGCGGCTCACGAGGTCTCGCTCTGTGCCCCGCCCGCTTCCTACGCGCAGGCCGCGGTCGTATTCGTCGAGCACCTCACGCGCAGCCCTGTAACCCTGCTCGATCAGCTCGTCGGTCTTCGAGAAGTCCTGCGGGTCAAAGATCGCCGTCCCCGGTTGCTCGATGACCACGACGTCGACGTCGGCCGGCACGTTGGCGAGGTCACGGCGGACCCGGGCGCCGAGCGCGAGCGAGAACGCCGCGAACATCGCCTCGAACGGGCGGGAGAACGACGGGGCTGCCGCATCGACTCGGTCGCACAGCAATACGTACACCCGCTTGGCTCCCGCTGCGAGCGCGGCCGAGATGCCGACGTTGTTCATCACGCCGCCGTCGAAGTAGCGGTGCTCACCGATCTCGATCGCCGGGTACATACCGGGCAGGGCGGCCGAAGCCATGATGGCGTCGAGCGCCGAGCCGGTCGTCAGCCACTCCTCGACCCCGTCGTCGAGCCGCGTCGCGATGAGCAGGAGCGGGACCGGCGCGTCCTCCAACCGCTCGAAACGCAGATACGCCGCGACAGCCCCCCTCAACCCCTCTATCGGGAACACCGAGGCACGCTTTTCCAAGAAACGCCAAGTCCCGTGAAACCTCCGCCTCGGGAACACGTCTCTCGCCGCGATCCGTCGCCACAGGTCTGCCGCCAAATACACGCCCTCGAGCGTCGGAGCGCCGGCGAAGGCAGCGCCGTTGATGGCGCCGATCGAGGTGCCGACGATCAGGTTGGGGACGACTCCCCGCTCCACGAGCGCCCGAAGCATGCCCACCTGCACCGCTCCGCGATTGCCCCCGCCAGCCAACACGATGGCGGTCTCGACGGGAGTGCGCGGCCACGTGCCGGGCGCCGGGCCAGCGACTCCGCCGTTCCGGAACACGCTCGGGGGGACGCCGTAGACCGGCATCTCAGCGGTTCATCTCACGGGTTGACGGCGATCACTACCCGGCCGCGGGTCCGCCCGGCGAGGATGTCCTCCGCGAGGGCCGGCACGTCCTCCAAGCGCGCTTCGACCGTCAGCGAGTCGAGAACATCGCGCGGGAGGTCGCTCGCAAGGCGGTGCCACGCCTCGACTCGGAGGTGGGTCGGGCAGCGCACCGATTCGATTCCAGCCAGATCGACGCCGCGCAGGATGAAGGGGTGAACCGTCGTCGGGAGGTCGGCGCCGCCCGCGAGGCCGCAAGCCGCCACGCAGCCGCCGTAGCGGGTCTGGCGAAGGACCGTAGCGAGGGTGGGCCCACCGACGACGTCGATGCCGCCGGACCATCGCTCGCTGTCGAGCGGGCGTGGTTTGGCGTCGGCGAGCTCGGTACGCGCGATGACCTCGGTGGCACCGAGAGCCCGCAGGTAGCCCTCCTGTTCGGCCTCCCCGGCTCTGCCGCTCACGGCGGTGACCTCGTACCCGAGGTGGGCGAGGAGCGCTACTGCCACGCTGCCGACACCACCGGCCGCTCCTGTCACGACGACCGGCATGCCGGCTGCGCCGATCGGGTTCAGCCCGTGGCCCTCGAGCGCGAGCACGCTCAGCATCGAAGTCAGCCCGGCCGTGCCTATGGCCATGGCGCTGCGCGGATCCAGGCCGGCCGGCACGTGCACGACCCACTGGCTCTTCACCCGGGCGATGTCGGCGTATCCGCCGTGGCGCTCCTCGCCGAGTCCCCATCCGGTAACGATCACTTGCTGGCCAGGCTCTATACCGAGCGCCTCTGACTGGAGGACCACTCCAGCGAGGTCGACCCCGCACACCAGCGGGAAGCTCCGCACGACCCTGCCTTTGCCGGTGACCGCGAGTCCGTCCTTGTAGTTGAGGCTCGACCATTGGACACGGATCGTGACGTCACCCTCGGGCAGGTCGGCTGAGTCGATCTCCCCGAGCCTGCCGCGTGTGCGGTCGGCGGCGGTCGCGGCGGGTTGACCGGCTTGGCCGGTTGGGCTGGGTTGACCGGCTTGGCCGGCTTGGCTTGGCTCTGCGGTCTCTGCGGGCTCTGCGGCGAGTACGGCTCGGATTGGCGCCATCGTTCCTGTCTACCGCGCTCAGAGGCCCTTCCGGCTCAGATCTCTGCCTTCACGAGCCTCGCCCAGACATACGAGCCGGCGCCCCCGATAGGCATGTGTGTGCCGTCGGAGTAGAGCCACGACGGGTTCGCCTTGGCGGCCGCGTCCCAGTTGGCGATCCGCGCCGTCGGGTAATGCGGCACCTGCGCCTCGAACACGGCGTCGTTCTGCTCCTCCCAATATTCGGGCGCGTGATCGGTCACGAACACCACGCGGCTGACGCCGTTAAGGACCGACATCATCTGGGCGAACTCCGACACCGAGACAGGCCCGTTGGTACCGAGCGCCACAACGACGATCGACCCGAGCTGTCCGGAGTCGCGCAGCTGCTGCAGCGCTTCGATGCCTGTTTCCCATTGCTCTCCGACTTGAGCGTCCACTTGGCACTTCGGAATCAGCGCCTGCAGGGCTGGCTGAGCGTCGACGGTGACCGAGTCCCCCACGACCGTCACCCGACCTGCCACGAGGCCGGGCGCCGGATCCGGCAGCGTTGTCGTCGTGGGATTCGTAGTCGGGCTCGTCCCCGTCAGTACCGGCGAGGTCGTGCCGGTCGGGTCCGATCCCTGCCATGCCATGTGCGCCAGACCGTGTACACCCATCTCGGTCTCGGTGCGACCGAGGACCGACCGACCTACCTTTGGCGGACGGCTGCCGGAAGCAGAAGCGGCGCTACAGGAGGCCGTGACGAGGGCGAGCGCTCCGAGGTAGGCGACGAGAGCCGTGCGGCCTCGGGCGCGGGCGCGGGAATGACTGGGGAGCGTTCTCATAGGGAGCTCCGAATTGCGCGGAGAGCGTAAGTCTAGGGCGAGCAGGGTGGCACTTCCGCTCGCGCCGGACGCGCGGCGCAATCTGCGCCGCCGGATCACGCCGGGCGCAATCTGCGCCGCCGGATTGCGGCCAGGGCTCCCGGACGGGAAGGATGCGACCATGTCCTCGACGCCAGCGATGGGCCACGGTGTCAACCAACGGGCCCAGATCAAGATGAGTGATGACGAAGTGGCTGAGTTTCTCGCGGAGAGGCGAGCCATGACGATGTGCACCCTCAACCACGACGGGACCATTCACGCCGTGGCCATGTGGTACGGCTTCCTCGAAGGATCCATCGCCATCGAGACGAAGGCCAAGTCCCAAAAAGCCCAGAACCTCCGCCGGGACCCGAACATGACGGTCCTCATGGAGGCCGGCGACACCTACGAGACGCTCCGGGGCGTCGAGCTCGTCGGTACTGCCGAGATCGTGGAGGACCCCGAACGACTCCTGGCACTCGGCGTGAGTGTGTTCGAGCGTTACTACGGGGGTTACTCCGAGGAAATGGAGTCCTTCGTGCAGGCAATGCTCAATAAGCGGATCGTCGTGAAGCTGCATGTCAATCGCACCGTCAGCTGGGACCACCGCAAGCTCGGCTCGCCAGCGTCGGGCTAGGGCACGAGCAGTATCTTCACCGCTCCGCTCCGGCTGCCACCCTTCGCGGCAAGCACAGCGTCCTGCCAACTGTCGAGAGGGAAACGGTGCGTGATGAGCGGCGTGAGATCAAGCCCAGATGCTGCCCACGAGAGGTAGTGCGAGAAAGCATGCTGTCGCACGCCTGCCACGTCCTCGATGCCGAAGGCGTTCGAGCCGATGACCCTGAGCTCCTTGAAGTAAAGCGGCGTCCACTCGAAACGGCCGGAGGGTTCGACGCCCGAGATCACAAGAGTGCCTCCAGTCTCGAGAAGGCGCATCGACGTCTCGACGGTCTCCGTGCTCCCGATCGTGTCGTACACGACACAAGGGCCGTCCTGCAGCCATGCCTTCCCGCTCCACGGCACGATGGGCGTCGTGTGCGCCCTCGAAGCGACGGCAGCGACGAGCTCGTCGGGCGCGGTTGGCAGCACCTCATCGGCCCCCATCAGCTTCGCCAACCGAACCCTCGCACCCCCTCTTGTGGCGGCCCACACTGGCGAGGATGGGTACAGCTTCTTCACGAGCGCCACGGCCGCCAGCGCGAGCGGTCCCGAGCCGTAGACAAGCACTGGGGCGGCGGCGCGGGGCGGGGCGAGGAGCACGGTGCGCAGGGACACGCTGACGGGGTCCGCCAACACCGCTGCATCGTCGCTGACACCGTCCGGCACGGTGAAGAGCTGGCTCTCGTGGGCTACGAAACGCTCGGCGTGTGCCCCTCCCGCGCCGGCGCAATTGCCGAGGTGGAGCGAGGGCGGCAAAGCACCCCGAGCAAAACTCCGACACCACGGGTACCTTCCCTCCGCACACGCCGGGCAGGGTGGGTCGACGCCTCGGGGTACACAGGAGAGCCAGGGATTGAGGACGACGCGCTCACCTGTGTCGAGGCGACGGGCGATGGCCTCGTGACCGAGTACGTGGGGGAACGAGACGAGTGCCGTGAGCGGGTTGTCGCGACGGCCGTTCAGCACGATCTGTTTCACGTCCGAGCCGCACAGGCCGCTCATGATGGTCTGGCACGTCACCCATGAAGGGCCCGGCAGCGTGGGCTCGGAGACGTCCTCGAGCTGGCACGGGCCGACGCCCGAGACGAAGCCGCGGGGATTGATCGATCCCGCGATCTTGGCGGCGGCTTCCCGCCGGAGATCATGCCGGAAGACGAGGGCCTTCAAGTCGCGGTCGGCTCGGGCTGCTCGGGCGACAAGAGCGGCTTCAGCATCTGGATCGAGGAGGTCTGGTAACCAAGGGACTCGTAGAGGGACCTAGCCACCTTGTTGGGTCCCCACACGTTCAGACCTAGCTCTTTGGCTCCGTGTCGCCTGGCCTCCTCCTCGGCCAGCAACATGGCCGCCCGGCCGTGCCCCTTGCCGCGATGTGCCTCGTCTATCTCGACCAAGAACACCCACTCCTGGCTTGGTTTGTCACCTGGCGCAGTCCCGAGCCACAACGATCCGACCGGGGTGGAGTCTTCGATGACCCGATAGTGGTGATGACCAGGCGCCGGAAGGCCGCCAGGATAGAACTCCTCGTGTTGAGCCAAGGCGATCCGGTGAGCGGTCTCTGGACTTTCACCAGCATCGACGCGGCCCTTGATGTACTCGTCAATGTGGCCGGTGCGGAACTCCTCGATCTCCGCCAGAGTCATCGGCCGTAAGGTCGCCATCAGCTGGCAGCCTGTGAGCTGAGCACGGCCTCGTAGTGCTCCACCGTCGGCATCGGTTCGTAGAAGTGGTGCAGCCGCGCTCGCCACTCTTCGTAGGCGGGCGAGCCGCGAAAGCCCTGCGTGTGGGCCTCGAGTGAGTCCCACTCGACCAGCAGCAGGTATCGGTTCGCCTGCTCGACGCAGTGCTCCAGGCGGACGTTGCGGCATCCAGGTGACGCCGAGATGATCGCTATCGCCGTCGCGAAGGCATTTTCGAAGGCTTCGGTCTCGGCGAGCTTGACTTCCAGAACTGCATGTTCGCGCACCATCTGGTGATCTTGCCAGGTACTACGACTCCTCCGTTGGTCCGGGTGGCACCCACGCGCCTCTAAAGTCCTTAGAACTCCCCAGCGATGTCCCAGAGGACTCCCAGGTTGGTCGGGAATCATGGGAGCACACAAGGAGAGGCGCCCCCATCCCCGGCGCCGCACAGGAGCGATACCGATGGACCACTACCCATTCGATTCGAGCGAGAGCGAACAACCGATCGACTCCGGTGACCAGACGGTGCCGGATGCCGCCGCCGGGGCCGAACACAAGTGGGAACCGCTGCCGCCCGGGTACTGGGCGCCGCCGGAGACTGCCACGCCGGAAAGTCCCCCGACCTGGTCTCCGGCCTACGGTGACCAGCAGCACTACGGCGCAGGCGAGCCGCCTACCGAGCCCCAGCCGCCCTTCGCGGCCGGCGATACCCAGCTCCAGCCGCTCCCCCCGCCTTACACGGCCGGCGCTACCGAGCCCCAGCCGCCCTACGGCGCAGGCCAGCCACAGCCCCCGGCCCCGCCCTACGGCCAGCCGCCGTACGGCCAGCCGCCCTACGGCCAGTACGGCCAGCCACCTACCGGCTATGGCTACGGCGGCCAACCCCCCTACGGCGCGTCGCCCGGGTTCGGAGNNCCCAGACGGCCCAGGCGGTGCCCCAGGTCCATCTGGGAAGCGTGCGCCTCGCACCGGTCGCAAGGTTCTCCTCGGAGTTGCCGTCGCCGCCCTCATCGCGGCAGCCGCCGGCGGCGGCGAGCTGATCGGCCGGAATCACACGAACACCTCTGCGCCGTCGACGCAGACCCTGCCGTCTCCTGCGCCGACGAGCAAGAGCACCTCCCAGACGAAACTCAACGTCAGTGCGATTGCCGGCAAAGTCGACCCGGAGACGGTCGACATCACCTCGATCCTCAGTACTGAGAATGAGGAGGCAGAAGGCACAGGCATGATCCTCACCTCGAACGGTGAGGTACTCACCAATAATCACGTCATCGAGGGCGCAACTTCGATCACTGCGCAAGTCGACGGCAAGGGTCAGAAGTACACCGTGAAGGTGCTCGGCACCGACGCGACAGACGACGTAGCCCTTGTGATGCTCGAGGGCGCCTCGGGTCTCCCCGCTGTCACGGTGGGCAACTCCTCAGCGATCACCGTCGGCGATCCGGTCGTCGCCATAGGTAACGCTCTCGGCCTCGGCGGCACGCCTACGGTCACGAGCGGGATCATCTCGGCTCTCGGACGCTCGGTCAATGCGACCGACGCAGGCGCGAGCACTTCCGAGCACCTCAGCGGCATGCTGCAGACCGACGCTCCGATCAACCCCGGTAACTCCGGAGGACCTTTGGTCGACGCTTCCGGCCAGGTGATCGGCATGGACACAGCGGCCCTTACCGGGTCGGGGACTCAGACGGCGTCGAATATTGGTTTTGCCATTCCGATCGACAGAGCGCTCGCGATTGCGAACCAGATCCAAAAGGGCGCTTCATCGAGCACCATTCAGCTCGGTTCGCGCGGGATCATGGGCATCGATGCCGAGACCGTTGCGCAGGCTGAGGCGAGCGCCCAGAGCTTCCTCGGCTCGAGCGTGACGATTCCCGTCAACTACGGCGCCGTCGTCGAACAGGTGCTCAGCGGCTACCCGGCGGCGAAGGCCGGTATCTCGGACGGAGATGTGATCGTCGGGCTGAACGGCGAGCGGATCGCCTCACCGACCGCCCTCACGACAGCGCTCAAGGGCGACAAGGAGGGTGAGACCGTATCGGTCACCTGGGTGGACGGTTCTGGGACAAGGCATACGAGCTCGATCACATTGGTCGCAGGTCCGCCAGCCTGAGTTCGGTTCCGGAGAAGCCGCCGCTGCAGCGCCCTCCCCTCCGCTGCACCGGCGGCTTTGTCGCGTCGGGTGCGGGGTGGGACCTGCTGGCGTCTCCTAACATCGCCGCCGATGGGACTCAGCGTTGTGTCGGTGCGGCGCTCGTCCGGCGGGGCTCAGGCTCGCCGTGCTCGCCGTGCTCGCTGTGCTCGCCCGCTCGTGTGGATGCCGGTGGCGATGGCGCTCATGATCGGCTGCAGCTGCCTGAGCGGATGCAGTGCCCTCTCGAGCGCGCCGCCGATACCGAGCCCCAAGCCGACGCTCTCTTCCTACCTCTCTGCCTGGGCCGATCGGGATTGGTCCACCCTTGCGGCGCTCGTCGAGGACCCTCCGGCGGACTTCCGGACGGCCAACGTTCAGGCGCTCACCGCTCTCGGTGCGACCGCCGAGTCCTACTCCGGCGGTGCTCTACGAGTGCACGGCTCACGCGCCAGCGCGCCGGTCACTGAGCACTTGGTCCTGCCAGTCGCAGGAGCATGGACCGTGCAGACAGCCATTCAGATGCGCTTCACCCGTCACCATTGGCGAGTGGTGTGGACGCCGGCGGTGATCAATCCGGCGTTTGGGACCGATGGGCACTACGCGGTGAGCTACACCTGGCCAGCGCGGGCTCCGATCCTCGCGTCCGATGGCACAGCGATCTCGCCCGCGGATCCCACCTCGGTCGTCATCGGGCTGTACGGCAGCTACATAAAGAACACCGTCTCGCTCTCGAAGTCGCTCGTCGCAGCGGGCGCGACTGTTGCCGAGACGAGCCCTGCGATCACCGCCTCCAAGGCCAATCCGACAACGTTCGAGCCCGTGTTCACGGTTACGTGGTCCCGCTATCAGCAGTTGCGCCCGACGCTGAACCCGATCCCGGGGGTGTTCTTCCAGCAGTTGGGCGGCACCGGTTCAACGCCCGCTGCCCTTATAGGAGTTGTCGGGACCCTCGGTGCAATCACAACCGCTGAGCTGAAGCGGCTCGGCCCGCCTTATGACACGAAGAGCACCGTCGGCCAAGGCGGACTCGAGCAGACCTATGAGCGGCAGCTGGCAGGCTCACCCGGCCTGACGATCTCGGCGGTCACGAGTCGGTCGGGGCCGTCAAACCCCACTGAGAGCGAGCCGGTATCGGCGGCAACCGTCTCCCACGTGCTCGCGACGTTCCCCGACAAACCCGGCTCTGCCGTGCAGACGACCATCGACCCCGCGATCGAGACCGACGCGGCTACCGCTCTCGAGAGCGCTCCCAACGAGGCGGCCCTCGTCGCGATCCAGGCGTCGACCGGCAAGATACTCGCGGTCGCCAATACGTCGCAGGGAAGCGACCTAGCGCTCGAGGGTGAGCAGCCGCCGGGCTCGACGATGAAGGTGATCACGTCGACCGCCTTGATCGGGGACGGTCTCACGCCGCAGTCGCCTGCGTCATGCCCGCCCCTTATCAACGTCGACGGTGAGAGCTTTCACAACGCCGGTGGCGAAGGACCGGTGTCGAGCATGCTGCAAGCCTTCACGGTCTCGTGCAACACCGCGTTCATCGGCCTCACGATGGCGAACCTCAACTACAACAGCCTGCACAACGCAGCCTCGATTTACCGTCTGGGCACGACGCTGCGAGTCGGCCTGCCAGTCTTCGGTGGATCGGTCCCGGTCAACGTCGGTCAGACCGACCTGGCGGCAAGCGCCATCGGGCAATCGAAGGTCGTGATGAGCCCACTAGACCTTGCGATGGTCGCGGCGGACCTCGACACCTCGACGGTCCGCACGTCTTGGATCACCGAGGGCGCCCGCGCTGAGCATGCTCCGACTGCGCCGCTGTCCGCGACTCTTGTGAGCGACCTGCACGAGATGATGCTCTCCGTCGTCGAAAGCGGTACCGCCTCGGGCACCGGGCTCCCGCCTGGCACGTACGCCAAGACGGGCACCGCTCAGTACGGCACCGGCAATCCACTCCCGATCGACGCATGGCTCATGGGGTTCAACGGCAACATCGCGTTCGCCATGGTCGTCATCAACTCGCCCGGGAACGGTGGGCCAATCGACGGACCGATCGTCGCCAGGTTCCTCGACTCGCTCGGCAGCACCGGGTAGGAGGCCGAAGCCAGGCGGCGGCCCTTATGCGTCGGAGTCGGAGGCTGAGTCGTCGTCGTCGAAATCGTCGTCGTCGAAATCGGTGCTGAAGTCCTCGGCCCCACCGCCAGCCCCACCGCCAGCCCCTCCAGGAGCGCCGTTTCCACCCAGCCACGTGCTGACGCGGCCGACGACCGTCTGGATACCGGACCCGGCACGGTCGACAATCGTCGAGAAGCGCTTCCGGTAGTGCCTGAACATCAGGTCGAACTCAGCCGAAGGCGGCGGCTCCTGGCCCCGGCGGAGGTAATCCCCCGAGCGGATCCGGTCGTAGTCGCCGACCGCCACCCACGCGATGAGCTCCTTCACCCGCCGTACAGGGAATGGATGCGTCGACTTGATCTCCCGGAAGAAACGAGACCACCGTGCGAACGGATCATCCTCGTTCTCGTACTCGGTCGCCTGCTTGATGAACGCGTCGAGGTTCAGGTCCCGGACGGGCCCACCGGCGATCCGCATGAGCGTCGCGCAGGTGACCCGAGGGTCGGCGACCACGAGGGCGGATGCCCGGTCGGCCGTGAGCTCGGCGGCTCGCGACCACTCGAGCAGCGCGTAATAGAGCGCCTGCAGCGGGATCTTCGAGAACGGCTGGCTCGCGAGCACCCCGTGTAGTGCGTTGTGGACGATGACGAGACTGGTGGTGAGGCCGACGTGGTCCGCGAGGACGTGACCCATCTCGTGCGCCAGCACCGAGCGGAGCTCTTCCTCGGAGTACCCGGCTACGAGTCCGGACAGTACGAGCGTGACCGGCTCCTTCGTGCCGACCGTCATCGCGTTCCCAAACGGGTGCTGGGTGACGTAGAGCTTCGGGCACTTGTCGATGTCGAGTGTGTTGGCGCACTGGCGTTGTATTGCCCAAACTGCAGGCATTTGGTCCTCACCGAGGCGAACCGCTTGGCCGAGGTAGAGCTGGCGCATCAAGCGCTCGCCCTGGAACTCAGAGAGCCACTTGATCGCCTGGTCGAGCATCGGGATCGAGTGGATGGCGGCGGCGGCGGCCCGATCAGCGGGGTGAGCAAAGCCCTGCGCGCTGATCCCTTCGTACCTGAGTGCCGGCTCGATCGTCGTCATCGCTGCCTCCTGATGGTGCCCATTGCGCCTATGGCGAAAGCATCCCACCCCGACACCGCAAGGGCCACGCGGCCCGGCGCGCGCGAGCTAGCCTCGGCGCCATGGCGCGCACCCAACTCGACGCGGCACTTGCTGTAGCACTCACCGATCGGCGACTCCTCGAGCACCCCTTCTACCGGCGCTGGCAAGCCGGCACACTCGAGCCGGGCGAACTCGCCCGCTACGCCGAGCAGTACCGCCACGTCGAGGCGTCCCTCCCGGGCACGCTGCGGGCGATCGCCGACGGACTCCCCGCCGGGCGGGCCCGCTCACTCGTCGAGGCGAACCTCCACGACGAGCTCTCGGAGCCGAGGGCGCACGTGGCGATGTTCGAGGGTTTCGCCCGGGTAGTCGGCGCCGAGGCAGGTGTGCCGGCGACCCAGCGAACGAATGAGCTGGTGGCGACATACGAGGCTGCGACGACCGAGAGCCCGCTCGCCGGCCTTGGAGTGCTGGCAGCCTACGAGTGCCAGGCTGCTGCCATCGCGCAGTCGAAGGGCCCTTCGCTCACCGCTGGATGATCTCGGGCCCCACCAGGCGCGAGACGTTCCGCGAGGGGGACGTCGGGTACGCCTCGTTGTGGGAGCCGGATGAGGCGCGGGCGCGGCGTTTCTTCTCCGCTGTCCTCGGGTGGCCCGAGGAAGGGCACCGTCATGTCCCCTGGGCGGCGGTTCCGCATGGCTTTGCCGGCCACATAGACCCACCGACGCTGTTCTGCAACTACGGCGTCGACGACATCGCCGCTTCTGTCGAGGCGGTCCGCGCTGCGGGTGGGCAAGCCGAGGAGCCAACCGAGGAGCCGTGGGGCCGATCGGTCATGTGCACCGACCCCGAAGGCCTCCGATTCGCGATCTACGAGCTGCCGCCGCCAGATGGGCGGTCCGAACGGCCGGCCATCAACGGCGAGCGCCACGGCGACATCTCGTACATCACCATGCACGTCGTCGACTCGGCGGTCGCGCGGACCTTTTACGGATCGGTCCTCGGCTGGGAGTTCGAGCCCGGTCGTATCGAGGACGGGTGGGGGCCGACAGACGTCCACCCGATGACGGGCATGAGCGGTGGCTCGGAGCGGGCCTGCATCCTCCCGATGTACCGCGTCGACGACATCCAGACTGCGGTGGTCCGTGTCCGGGAAGCAGGTGGGACGGCAACGGATCCCGAACTGGAGCCTTATGGGTGGAGCTCGGAGTGCGTGGACGACCAGGGAGCCGCGTTCTACCTCGGCCAACACTGAGACTCCAGGTCGCCACGTGGCCTGCCTCGCCGACACTGGGCTGCCTCGACCAACACTGGCCGGGGTTGCCGGAGCGAGGCGCGTCGTAGTCTGAGCAGGTGACGAGCCTCTTCGCGGCGACCCTGGCCAGTGCGCCGGACAAGCCCGTCCTCTTCGACGACGACCGCGGGTGGATGGCTGCCGGCGAGCTCGAGGCCGAAAGCCGCGACCTCGCCGGCAGCCTCGCAGCAGCAGGGCTCGAGGCCGGCGACCGGATCCTCATGTCCGCCGGGCCGTCGGTCGCGCTTGCGGTGGCTCATGTCGCAGCGCTCCGCCTCGGGCTCGTGGTTGTCCCGATGAACACCGCTTACCAAGCCCGCGAGATCAGCCACGTGGTCGAGGACTCCCGACCGAAAGCAGTCGTCTCCGACCGCCGCGAGCGCGCTCGCTTAGTGGAGGAGGCGGCGGGTGTTGGTGCTGCTGGCAGGTCCAGCCCGATCGTGACGATCGGAATCGACGGCACGGCTATCCGGTTGCCGTC
>PLDN01000069.1:16381-22021 GCA_003136185.1 Acidimicrobiaceae bacterium
TTCCACGTCCACGGGCTAGTGGTCGGGCTGCATGGGACGTTGGCAGCGGGAGGGTCGGTGGTGGTGAGGTCGCGCTTCTCCGCCGAAGACGTCGGAGAAGCGGTCGGTCGGCACTCTGCGACCATGCTCTTCGGCGTCCCAACCATCTACGCACGGCTCACGACGAAGGGGCGGCAGCTGCGGCGGCTGCGGTTGTGCGTCTCAGGCTCGGCGCCGCTCCCCACCGACCTGCACCGGGTGTTCGAGGAGGCCAGCGGGCAGCGAATCCTCGAGCGCTACGGGATGACCGAGACGCTGATGAACTCGTCGAACCCGTATGACGGCGAGCGGCGAGCGGGGACCGTGGGCCTGGCGCTCCCCGGCGTCGAGCTGCGTCTCGACCAAGAGGCTGACGACGGAGCGGGCGAGATCCTCGTGCGGGGGCCGAACGTGTTCGGTGGCTACTGGGAGCGCCCAGAGGCCACGGCGGCTGCCTTCGACGGGGCGTGGTTCAGGACAGGCGACCTCGGCAGGTTCGACCCCGACGGCTACCTGCGCATCGTCGGGCGGAAGACCGAGCTCGTGATCAGCGGAGGGTTCAACGTGTATCCGCGCGAGGTCGAGGACGCGCTGCGCGAGCACGTAGGGGTCGCCGACGCGGCGGTGATCGGGTGGCCTCACCCCGAATGGGGCGAGCAGGTTGTGGCGTTCGTGGAGCCGACCGCCCACGGCGCCACCGTCAGCGAGGCCGATCTGATCGCCTTCGCCGCTGAGCGGCTAGCTCCCTACAAGCGCCCCAAGGTGATCCGCGTCGTCGCCGAATTGCCGAGAAACGCACTCGGCAAAGTCGTAAAAGCAGACCTCGGACCCGGCGCTCCGGGCAAGCCCTAGGGACCCACCCCAGGGGTTGCAGCAGACCCGGAGGTTGTACCCGTCGCCTGAATGGCAGAGACTAGAGCCATGTCCACTCAGACAGAGACCCCGCAGAGCGCCAAGTTCCACGCCATGACCGAAGGCACTCAAGAGGACTGGAGCATCATCGCCGGGCACTCGATCGAGCTCTTCATGGGACTGCCCGAGCGCCTGCTCACCCACCTCCGGCTCCTCGACGGTGACTTCGGTGGCTTTGCCGTCGACCGTCTGACACACTCCTTGCAGACCGCCACCCGGGCCTACCGGGCAAATCGGGACGACGAGTACGTCTTCTGCGCTCTCGTGCACGACATCGGCGACACGCTCGGACCGTCGAACCACGCGGACGTGGCGGCGGCCATAGTGAAGCCCTTCGTCTCGGAGCAGAACCACTTCATGGTCGAGAAGCACGCCCTCTTCCAGGGCTACTACTTCTTCCACTACCTCGGCCTCGATCGTGACGCCCGCGAGAAGTACCGCGGTCACGAGTGGTTCGACTACACGGCCGAGTTCTGCGCCGAGTACGACCAGCCCGCCTTCGACCCAGCGTACGACACGTTGCCCCTCGAGCACTTCGAGCCGCTCGTGCGTGCCCAGTTGGCCACGGCCAAGTACAGCATGTACAACCGGCCGAGCGGCAAGACGTTCAGCGCTAACGCAGGCTGACACCGCCGTCGACGACGATCACCTGACCCGTCACATATCGGTTCGCCGCCACACCGACGATCGCTTGCGCGATGTCCTCCGGCTTGCCCGAGCGGCCAAGGGGTGCGGCAGTCGACATCGCGTCGTGGACGGGTCCCCAGTCGGCCGTCCAGGGCGTCCGGACTAGGCCCGGTGCAACAGCGTTCACGCGAACCTCGGGCCCCATGACGTTGCCGAGCAGCGCAGAGAGGTGATTGAGCGCTGCCTTCGAGACGGCATAGGGAACTGAGCTGCCAGTCGGGCGGAGACCGGCGACCGAGGTCACATTGATGACCGCACCGTCGCCAGTGGCCTTCAGGTGGGGCATCGCCAATCTCGTCAGCCGGAACGTGCCGATGACGTTCACCTCGAGGATGCGACGGAAGGTCTCGTCGTCGACGGCGTCGAGATCGTGGTGCGCGATGACCTTCGTCACGCCGGCGTTGTTCACGAGCACGTCGAGGCGCCCGAAGCGCTCGATCGACTTCGCGATCAGCGCCTCGCAGGCGGCGGGATCCGCCACGTCGGCCTGCACGTAGTAGCCGTCCGAAAGCGAGGCAGCCACCTTCTCGCCCGCCTCGACGGAGGTCACGGAGTTGACGACAACGCTTGCGCCCTCGGCATCGAACGCTCGGGCCGTGGCCTCGCCGATCCCGCTCGACGACCCGGTGATCAGGACGACCTTCTGCTCATAGCGGCCCATCAGTTCAATCTACGCTCGCTCCATGCTCACGTCCTCCAGCGGCATTATCCGGCCTCTCGTCGTGGACGACTGGAGTGGGTGGAGGGTGTTGTGGGAGGGGTATTTGCGTTTCTATCGGGAGGAGCTACCCGAGGACGTGACCCGCTCCACCTTCGATCGGCTTTGCGAGCAGCGAGATGAGATGTTCGGCTTCGTCGCCGAGGGCGCCGAGGGCGAGCTCGTGGGCATCGTGCACGCGCTCTTGCACACTTCCACGTGGACAACTGCCTCCTACTGCTACCTGGAGGACCTTTTCGTGGCACCGGAGACCCGAGGCACTCCGGTCGCGCGGGAGCTAATCGAGGCGGTGGCGGCGGAGGCCGGCCGGCGAGGAGCGGACAAGGTGTACTGGCACACCCAGGAGTTCAATGGTCGGGCCCGATCCCTCTACGACCAGGTCGCAAAGCGGATCTCCATCGTCGTCTACGAGCGGGAGCTGTCTTAGCCGCGCTGGGCTCGGGCTCGNNCGGGCCGGATTGCGAGTCCTGGACGCAAACTCGCCGACACGCCTATGCCGGTTTGCGTCCGGTCACTGAGATCCAAGGGCATTTGCTTTCCAATGACGGCTCGATCGTCCTAGGCTGGCTCCATGAGAACTGGTCGAACATTTGTCGCCGGAGTGCTCTTTGTGGTCGCGCTGGTAGCTCTAGTGGTTGGTGGCCTGTACCTCGGCCTCTCCGCTCACTCGCTTCCGTCGTTCATGCCAGGGCACTCCTCGAACGTACTCGCCGTCGGCAAACACACGAAGAGAGGCTACGCCGGGATCGCCGTCGGCGTCGTGCTGCTCGTGCTCTCTATCGTGCTCGTGTCAAGCGGACGGCGGAGCCGTCGCCACTGACTGAAACTGCTCCGTGCAGTCAGAGACCGGGCGCCTCATAAACCGTCTCGCCGCCAACCATCGTGAGCAGCACCTCTCCCGCGGCGATGCCGCCGTCGTCCGCATCGACCTCGAACACGTTGCGATCGATCAAGACCAGATCCGCTCCCTTGCCCACCTCGATCGACCCGCAGACGTCCTCCAGCTGGTTGACGTAAGCCGAGCCCCTGGTGAAGGCCGCTACCCCGGCCTCGAGCGATATGCGCTCGTCGGGAAGCCATGACCTAGCCGCCTCCCCCGCGCCACCGCTCGCCGAGCCGCCGAGCGGTGGCGGCGTCCGATTCACAGCGACATGGAGCTCTGCCAGAGGATTGGGAGTCGATACCGGCCAGTCGCTACCGAAGGCGAGCGGGACCCCGCGGCGTAAGAGGCTCCCGATCGGATACTGCTGTGCGGCCCTTTCGGGCCCGAGGTACGGGATCGTCAGCTCCACCATCTGGTCGTCCTCACAAGCCCACAAGGGCTGGAAGTTCGCAGTGACTCCAAGGGGCGCGAATCGCCCCAGATCATCGGGATGCACGACTTGCAGATGTGCGATGTGATGCCGGTGCAGGTCAGTCGAGTGATTGGCAGCCCGCGCTGCCTCGAAGGCGTCCAGTGCCTCACGCACCGCACGGTCGCCGAGGGCGTGGACGTGAACCTGGAAGCCCTCCGCGTCGAGCCGCGTCACGTGGGCCTTCAGCGCCTCCGGTTCGACGAACGACAGGCCACAGTTGCCTGTCTCATGCCCGTGGACGTCGAGATAAGGCGTCAGCATGGCGGCGGTGAACGTCTCGCACACCCCGTCCTGCATGATCTTCACGCTCGATGCCCGCAGCCGGTCGGATCCGACCGCAGCGGCCTGCGCACGGGCCTCCAATAGCCCCTCCACCTGTTCAGAACCGCGGGCGCGCTCCCACCACAGCGCGGCTACCACCCGCGCCGTCAGGCGCCCCGATGACGCCAGATCGAGATAAGCATCAAAGGCGTGCTTGCCATCGCCGTGAAGCGGCACCCAGGCGTCCTGCCACGAAGTGATGCCAAGCGAGTGCAGATAGGCCTGCGCCGCGAGAAGGCCCTCGACGTAGTCCGCCACCGACAAGCGCGGCAGGATCCGTTCCACAAGTGTCATCGCCCCTTCGTGAAGCGCTCCAGTCGGGCGCCCACCCTCATCACGCTCGATCCGCCCGTCGACGGGGTCGGGAGTTGCCGCCGTGATCCCAGCCAGCTCGAGAGCGCGTGAGCTCACCCATGCGCTGTGGTGATCGCGGTTTGGCAGGTAGACGGGCCGGTTGCCCACCACGACGTCGAGATCCTCGGCGACCGGCAGGCCATTCGGGAAGGCAGCCATCGCCCACCCGCCGCCACGGATCCATTCGAGCTCCGGATGGAGGTGTCCGTACGCCCCCACCGCCGAGATGTACTCAGCACGAGTGCCGAACCCGCTCAGATTGCAGCGCACCATCTCGATGCCGGCCATCGGCGGGTGGACGTGAGCATCGACGATGCCCGGCAGGACGAGCCGCCCCGTCCCGTCGATCACCTCTGTAGAAGGACCGCACCACGCACGGACCTCTTCGGAGCTCCCGACAGCGATGATCTCGCCCCCGAGCACTGCCACGGCCAGGTCCTCCGTCACCGCTCGGCGCGGGTCGACAGTGCACACCGCCGCCCCAAAGATCGCAGTGTCGGCCGTGCGCTGGCCTACGCTCACCAGATCAGTCGCCTCCGTGCCACAGAGGTTCCGGGATGGAGAATGGGAGGGGGCCGGACCAGGTGTTTCTTGCGGCAACCTTGTCGACAGGGAGCCTTTCTGCGACGCCCCACCGGCCCGTCGGATAGCCGAAGGAAATCATGCAGGCGTTCTCCCAGGTGTCGTCGGGCACCTCCAGCACCCGGCGCACCACGTCGGGGTGCATCATGCCGAGCACCGATGTGAGGGAGCTGCCGATACCCTCGCCACGCGCCGCCAGCTGTGCGCTCCATGCCGCCGGGAAGATCGATCCGGCGCCGCCACCTCCGGCACCCCGCACGAAACAGAACAGGTACAGCGGCACTTCCTCGTAATGGTCCGCTAGCCACTGCGCAGAGCGCTGCACCTTGAAGAGAGACTGGTTGGAGGGCTTGTCGGGCTCTGCCGCCGCCCGCTCGAGGCGCTCACGGTAGAAGACATCCCACAATGTGGCAATGCACTGCCGATAGAGAGGCCCGAACTCCGCCTTGATCTCGGGCGAGTCCACGAGGACGAAACGCCACGGCTGGGTGTTCCCACCGTTCGGCGCCCGGATCGCCGCATCGAGGATGCGAGCCTGCACATCGTCTGGGATCGGGTCAGGCCGGACACGGCGCATCGCCCGGGTCGTATAGAGCGCTTCGTGAAGATCCATCTGCCGATCCTGCCAGAGCTGGCTCAGGCCCGCGCCCGCAGGCAGAAGTGCAAGAAGAACGGGCTCGTCCGGAGTTGCTC
>PLDN01000039.1 GCA_003136185.1 Acidimicrobiaceae bacterium
CGCTGCGGCGATGACGGCGGCGGACGCCGAAGGGACCGAAATCGTCACGGTCTCGACGCCGGTCGAACTGTTTTGGGTATTTCCAGTCATGGAGGAGCTTTCGCCGTTGAGTGCGAAAACGGTGCCGCGGCCAAGCAGGATCGGGGTCGATCCGATCACCGCCGCTGGACTTCCGCTCGGCGTTACGGGCGTCGTGGAACTGCTTGCGCTTGACCCTGTCGCGCTCGAGGCCACGACCAGAACGTCGTCGCCAGGTTGCAAGCTCGACGGGACCTGGTTGGGTTGGAGACTCGTTCCGACGAGGGCGTTACCCGTCGAGGGACTGGCGCCGCCTAAGAGGTCGCCGACGACGAGCAGACTCCCAGCGACCACGGTCTCGGCGACTCGTCGACCGACGACCTGAGAAGCGTCGGTCACCGGAATGGCATCCATCCCGCCCGCTGAGCTGAGATCGACAGACTGAAGGTCGGCTTCGTCGACGATGGCCCCTGCCGGCACCGACTGGGAGAGCACGAGGTATCGCGTGAGGCGAACGCCCTTTCGTGCCAACTCGCCCCCGACTGCTGCGCAAGTGAGCACGAGCGCGAGTCCCACCAAGACGAGGCGCGGTTGGCGGCGCCCGCCCCGATCCCTACGTCCGGCGGTCGTCTCGCTGCGGGCGGCCCGTCGGAGCCGGAGCGTGCCTCCTGACTGGTCATCAGGTAGGTCGGTGCTCGTTCGCGCACCTTTCGATCGAACGGCGATTGGCATGAACGCATCGTGACGTCCTCACTTACCGCTCCACCTACCGTTTCTGGCCAGTGCCCTGTGGATCTCGCGCCATCTCGAGTACGCGACTGAGCCTCGATCGCGCTTTGCATTAGTGATGGAGCAAGCCCCACTTCGCCACCTCCTTGACGGAGATTCAGGCCCTGAACTGGGCGGACGGGCCCTGTCGTCGGTCGTGCGGCGCCGTCGTCGCCGTCGCGCCGCTCGTTTTCGTGCAACAGCGCTCACTGCCGTCATTGCGCTGGGCGGCACCGCCCTTGGCCTGGGGATTAGCCAGTCGTCCACAGGGCGCCTGAAGTCGGCGCTACCCGGACCGGAGCTACCCAGCAAGCTTCAGGGTGCCAATAACTCAGCCGCGGGAGCCCTCGTCCCAGCGCCCTTCAAGGCGCCGTCGGGTTTGAAGTTCGAGTCCGGCGCGACGTTCGCGCCGGCGGGGGCGGCCATCTCCGGCAGTTCCGCGGCCGTGACATCGACGTCGATCGTGTCCAACGCCGTCGACAACGCCCTGTGCCTTCTCTCTGATTGCACCTACTACGGCGGCTTCGGGCCCGTCGCCCACCAGACTGTCGAAGACGTCTCCGTTGAGGCGTACCTCGTCTCCGTCGCACCTACTTCCTTGCATGGCGATGCCCTCTCAGCCACCGGTAACCGAGAGCCCGCAGCGCTGCCGAATCTCCCCGCCGCTTTGCCGAGCTGCGAGCGCCTAACAGAGCTGCTGGTTCGGGTCACCGTCAACGGCAAGATCCTCGGTCAGTTCGCAGCGCCAGAGACGGTCGGCGTCACGGAGCCTTTCGAGGCTCTGTCGGAGGCGGTCCTACGCCCAACTGGGAGCGAGGCCGTCCTGGTAGCCACCGCTCTGCTCTCGAGTCGAGTCGCCAGTGTGTCGGCAGACTTTCCGAACAGCGCTTCCTCGAGCGCCACGCCGAGCCACGGCTGGGTGGTCTTCGTGGGACTAGCGCCCAGCTCTTCTCCTGCCTCGAGTGAGGGAGTAACTCTTGAAGCCAGGTCAACGGGTGGCTCGGTACTCGAGCGTGCGCACATCCCCGAGCCCGGCCTTATCGGTGTTGCTCTCCCCGCCTGCCCCGCCGCCAAGCCTTAAGCCTCCCGCGCAAGGGTGCCCGCGCGACCCTTGCGTACTCGACAACACTGGCGCGATCGCGCGCGAGCCTGTGGAGCCTCCTTCGCCCGGCGCCTCCGACCTGGAGGTGGCGGCCGACTTCGCCTCCTTGTTCGAGGCGCACTACAGGCGCGTCGTCAGAGCGCTCGAGCTCGGCGGTCTCGACCATGCGTCCGCCGAAGATGCGGCGCAAGAGGCTTTCGCCCGCACGCTCGGGCACTGGCGCAGGGTCCGCGAAGGGAGCAACCCACCCGGGTACGTCTTCCGCACCGCCTTCCGACTCGCCCGCCGGCAGTTCCGCAGGCTCCCCGATCTTGAGCTCGACGAGGAACGAGCGGGCTCTCATGACCAGCTTGCGGATGTTGCTGCCCGCGTTGACGTCGAAGCCGCGCTGGCGACAATGCCGCCGCGTCGCCGGGCATGTGCCGTGCTGTGCCTGGTCGTCGGGCTCAGCACGGGCGAAGCGGCTCGGTCTCTCGGGATCGCTGAAGGCACAGTGCGAAAGCAACTCGAGCACGCGCGCCGAGCGCTGCGCGCCGAGCTCTCGGAGGAATGACGGCTTCGCCAGATCGAGCCAGAACAAGAAACTGCCTGCTCAGGGCGTTCCCGAATGGCGATGCGACTGCTATGCTTTCCTGCGCCGTTCGAGTAGGAGCAGCAAGGAGTGACGTGGGCGGTTGCCCACGTTTTTTAATTGTGCCGAGAGATCGGCCATGAGCACGGGAGGAGGCGTCGATGAGCACGATGGACAAGGTCGAGCGCGTCGTCGCACCCGTGCTTCGGTCTTCTGGCCTCGAGCTCATTGACGTTGAAGTTCAGTCCGGGACGGTGCGCATCACGGTCGACCGGGCGGGCGGTGTGGATCTCGACGCAATCGGTTCCGCCACCTCAGCCATCTCCCGTGCGCTAGACGAGGCAGACGCCGTCCCGGGCGGCCACTACGAGCTCGAGGTATCGAGCCCGGGCCTCGAGCGGCGCTTGCGCCGCCCGGAGCATTTCCAGGCCCAGATCGGGGCGATGGTCTCGATCAAGACCAAGCCCGGCACAGAAGGCGATCGCCGGCTCGAGGGCGTGATCGCGGCCGCCGACGAGAAAACGATCCGGGTCGAAGGCGACAACGTTGCCGCCGGCAGTCGGACGATTTCGTATGGCGACGTCGAGCGGGCGCATACCGTTTTCGACTGGCGTGCGGCGCTCGCCGGCACGAGCGCACCGAGCGCACGGCGCGAACACAAGGCCGCCCGGCGGCAAGACGACCACACAGATAGTCACGAGCGAGACGACGACCGACACGAGACGGAGACAAGATGAGCGGCCCAGCCAACTTCGAGATGCTCGAGGCGATGCAACAGATGGCGCGAGACCGGGGTATCTCGGTCGACACCTTGTTCGACGCTCTCGCCAATGCCCTCGTGGCGGCTTACAAGCGCCTGCCCAATGCCGCCGAAGAGGCGGTAGTCACGATCGATCCGGACGGCGGGGAGTTCCGCGTGTTCGGCCAGGAGCTCGACGAGGACGGCAACGTCATCCGCGAGTGGGACGACACGCCGAAGGACTTCGGCCGCATCGCGGCCCAGGCAGCCAAGCAGGTGCTAACCCAGCGCGTGCGTGAGGCCGAGCGCGACCGGAAGTACGAGGAGTACGCCGGCAGGGAAGGTGACATCGTCACTGGCATCATCCAGCAGACCGACAGCCGGTTCACCTTGCTCGATTTGGGCAAGGTCGAGGCGCTGCTACCGCAGGCCGAGCAGGTGCCGTACGAGCGCTACGACCACGGGGCGCGGCTAAAGGCCTACATCGTCGAGGTCCGCAAGACCTCGAAGGGCCCGCAGATCGTCGTATCGCGTAGTCACCCGGGCCTCATCAAGCGGCTCTTCGAGCTCGAGGTGCCTGAGATCTCGAACGGCATCGTCGAGATCAAGGCTTGCGCTCGCGAGCCTGGTCACCGGACCAAGATCGCCGTCTGGTCGAATGACCAGAACGTCGACCCGGTCGGTGCGTGCGTAGGCGCGCGAGGCGCCCGCGTGAGAATGGTGACGACCGAGCTGCGAGGCGAGAAGGTCGACATCGTTCCTTATTCCGACGACCCGGCGGAGTTCGTCGCACGAGCGCTGCAGCCGGCGAAGGTGAAAGAAGTCCTCCTCGACGAGGACAAGGGCCGCGCGACGGTGATCGTGCACGACTACCAGCTCTCGCTCGCTATCGGCAAGGAAGGCCAGAACGCCCGGCTCGCTGCTCGCCTTACCGGTTGGCACATCGACATCCGCTCGGAGTCCGAGGTCGCGGCCGAGGCGGAAAGCGAGTGGGCCGAGGGCGAGTGGGTCGAGAACGAGTCAGGCGAGATGGTCTGGAAGCCCGCCGAAGGCGGAGAGACCTTGTCGGCCGAGCAATGGGCTGCCGGCGACGCGCAGGCTGATCCCGACGACGTCGCCCCAGGCGAGGTGGCTGAGGAGAACCTGGTCGAGGCCGCGGCGGCTATCGACGAGGAGGATCACGAGCTCGACCAGGCCGCCGACGAGCTCAAGGCGTCGGCTGAGGACGACAGTTTCGACGTCGAGACCGCGCCGAGCGTCGCAGGGAGCTTCGAGTCAGCCGAGGGCGAACCGGGACCGGGCCGTCCTGGCTAGTGGTCGGGCGCCGCACGCTACCGAAGGCCCGCGCCGAATGTGCGTGGGCTGCCGGGAGGTCCGGCGACACGATGAATTGATACGCGTCGTGACTGGGACCGACGGCGAGCTCGCCGTCTCGAGGGACCTACCTGGTCGCGGGGCGTGGCTGTGCTCGGATTCGGCGCTCGAGTGCGCCACGATCGCATCAAGACGCAACCGCTGGTCGGTCGCTTTGCGTCAACCGGTCGATCGGGACCAGGCCGAAAGGCTCGTTGACGCCCTCAAGCGTGCCGACGAGGAGGCCCTGAGCCGGTAAAACGTAACTAGAGCGCATCGTCTTGGCAGGTCCGGGGTCTGTCCACGGGCCTGCTGGCGATGTGCGAGGATAGAGATTCGCGCCGTGGCACCTGGTGCCTGCAGCGCGCGCCCCGTAATCGGAGAGGACCGAACCGCAAAGTTGCCCAAGAAGATCCGCGTCTACGAGCNNACAAGGAAGCGCTCGACCTGTGCATCGACCTCGGGATCGGCGTAAAGAGCCATTCGTCGTCGATCGAGGACGCACAAGGCGATCGCGTCCGGCGGAAGGCTGAGCGCGAAGGTCTGAAGCGCGAGAAGCAGCCCGAGGAACACCCCGAGGCACCAGCGTCGGCTCCCGCGAAGGTCGCGGCCGTTGCGCCCCTCCCACCGACCGGAGATACGGTCGCCGGCTCCGCCCCAACCGCTGCTCCCCGCAAGAGTTCGTCGGCGAAGGATGCAGCAGAAGAAGCGTCGGCGACCCCGCTCGCTCCCGCCGTGACGCTGGTGCCGGAATCGGCGACTGCGACCCCGCCCGCGCCGGCGGCTGCGCCGGAGCCGGAGCCGACGACCGTTTCTAAGGTCGTCGGGGCAGGCCC
>PLDN01000028.1 GCA_003136185.1 Acidimicrobiaceae bacterium
GCGCGGGAGCTCGGCGTCGGCCCTGATCTCTACTTGATGAGCCTGGTAGTGCTCGAGGTTCCGGCTGCCGGCCAGCCCGCGACTGACCATCACGCCATCAGCGGGCACGTTTCGGGCCAGCACGCGACCGGCCAGCAGTGCCCAGCCCAAGGGGCCCTCTGGCGCGACGACGCCGACGTCCAAGAGGTCGTCGTCCAGCCGCGCGCGAGGGAGCAGCACGAACCCGCCTGGCAGGATCCCGACGTTTCCCACCACGACCGTCCGCGCCCTCCGGATCAGCGGCTCGCCACCGTCGAGACGCACCTCAAACTCATGGGGCCGGCCGGGGAGGCACGATAAGCCGGCAACGGCATAGCCGAGCCAGCCCAGGTGCTGCTTNNTCGGCAACTGCGAGGTCGATCTGGCGTTCGTGCCCACTGAATCCGACCGCAAGGGCGGCTTCGAGTCCCAAGGGCACACCCAAGGCGTGCGCAACCAGGTTGGCCGTGCCTCTCGGCAAGATCGCCAGAGAAGCTCCAGTGCCCGCGAGAGCTTGCGCGCAAGCCCCGACAGTGCCATCGCCGCCCACAGCGAAGACCAGTCGTACTCCGGTGGTGACAACGCAGTGGGAGAGCACAGCGACGCCTTCCGCCCAGGTGCCCCCGTCGGGAGTGCTGTCCAGGAAAAGGGGCTCCCATCCATTGGACGCGGTGACTTCCCGGCACCGCTTCTTGAGCCGATCCACCTTACGGGTCACGGCCCGGTTTATGACGAACGCAACGGACCTCGTGACGACAAGACTACGGGCAAGCCCCCTTCACACCGAACGGTGAATTTCCTCCTCGCCCATGCACTTCCCGGGGACCTGTCCGACCGAGTGTCTGTCGCCGGCAATCGGGCGCACGCGGAGCCGTCGATCAGGGCGGCCGGTCGATTGGCCCATCGCTGACGCCGCAAGCGCGGATCGGGCAGTCTGTCGTTGTGATGTCAAGTGACCGCCACCTCGATGAAGCTGTCGCCGCACGAGTGCTCGCTCAGCAGTTCCCGGAACTGGCAGGTGCTGCTGTGACACCGCTTGGAGCCGGCTGGGACCACGACGTGTTCCTATGTGAAGGCCTGGTCTTTCGTTTTCCCAAGCGAATCGACCAGGTCGCTTGGCTCGCCCGCGAGACCGAGGTCCTTCGTCTCGCTCGGGCCGTGCTGGGCTCAATCGTCCCTGACTTCTCCTACGTCGGCGAGCCAACCAGCGACTTCCCCTACCCCTTCGTCGGTTATCCCCTGGTACCGGGCATCCCGGCCGACGCGCACCTACCGGACCACGGCGCGCTCGCTGCGGACCTCGGAGCTGCACTGACACGACTGCACAACGTGGATGCCGGTCTCGTGCCGCCGACGCCCACTGGCGAGGAGCCGCTAGCGGCTGCTGGACACCGGCTTGACCTGTCGTCTTGCGCCCGCGCCGTGCGGGAGCGGTTGCCGACTGCACTCCGGGCCGCGGCGGATCCCTATCTATTAGGGGAACTCCCCCTCCCTCCCCTAGTGGGCGGCCGGGTGTTTGCCCACAACGACATCTGCGCCGAGCATGTCTTGGTCGACGCAGCGAGCGGCCGTCTCACCGGCCTCATCGACTGGACGGACGCCATGGTCACTGATCCCGCAGTCGACTTCGTGGGACTGATTACCATCAGCGACTGGAGCTTTGTTCGCGCGGTACGGGAGGCCTATCGCAGACCCCTCGATCAGACGTTCGCGCAACGGCTGACCTGGCTCACCCGAACGATGACCCTGCGCTGGCTTGGCGAAGCGATCGAAGAGGGAATGGACGGCAGCCGACACTTCGCATGGGTACAACGGGCCTTCGCCGACAAGCCCTGATAACCGGACCAGCCGCTGCTACAGATCAACACTGGAAGGCTCTTGGTCCAAGTCGCCGCCCTGAGTACATAGTCGGCNNCGCACAAAAGGCGCGCAGCATGGCGCCGCTCTCCGGAGACCGGCCATCGCCAGGCCCGAGAACCTCTACGCCAACCGGCGCGCCTGCCCTGATCTGCCCGACGCGCGGCCCGACGCGCGCCCCCGACCGCCCGACGAGCCCATCGACCGGCGGTGCTCGATGAAGTCCACCAAGACGTAGTCGCCCAGGGTCTCCGGCGTGGTGAAGAACGCCCGGCCGTGGTTCAGCTCGGTGATCTTCTCGACGAAGTCCCGCAGGTGGCCGGTCGCGTCGAGGGCGAACGTGTTCAGCCGGATCCCTTCCCGCGTGAGGCGAAGCACCTCCGACAAGGTGGCGTCGACGGTCGCGCGGACGGGTGGGTAATTGAAGAAGACCTCGCCGTCCTCCATCAGATGAGCCGTCGGCTCGCCGTCGGTGATCATCACGATCTGTTTCGTGCCGTACTGGCGGGCGAGCATCCGGCGGGCGAGAAGGAATGCGTGCTGCATGTTCGTGCCGTAGACGAAATCCCACGATACGTCCGGCAGGTCCTGTGGGCGGATCTCCCGTGCGATCTCAGAAAAGCCGACGATGCCCAAGTAATCACGGGGGAATTGGCTGGAGATGAGTGAGTGAAGCGCCATCGCGACCTTCTTGGCGGCAAGGAAGTTGTCCCGCATCGGCATCGACAAAGAGAGGTCGACGAGCAGCACGGTGGCACAGCGAGTCAGGTGCTCAGTCCGCTCGATCTCGAAGTCGTCCGGCTGCAAACGCACTGGGAACCGCACGCCGGCCCGAGCACCACCGCCAGCACCACCACCAGCACCAGCACCCTCACCGCTCTCCTCGATCCGCTCCGCCTCGCGCCGGATCGCGTTGCGCACGGTCCGCTCGATGTGGAGGTTGAAGGGGTCGCCGAGCTCGTAGGGCTTCGTGCTCTCTGCCCGCTCGTGTCCCGACCCCATCTTCACGAGCTCGTGACCACCGAGGCGATCCTTCGACAGGCGCGAGAAGAGCTCACGAAGGGCCCGTTGCCCGATCTTGCGCAGCCCGTGGGGCGTCAGCTCGAGTCGACCATCGCGGTTCTCGACGAGCCCGGCGTCCTCTAATCGCTTCGCCAGCTTTGCAAGCTCCGCGAGCGACGCCGACGCGTCCGGGCCGAGCAACTGCCGGGCGCGGTCGAGGTCCACCTCCGCAAGAGCTCCCGGCTGGGGAGTACCCGAAAGCAACTGCTCGAGCTGGTCGAGGTCCGCCAACCGTTGGAAGATGTCAGATGCCTCCGAGAGCCCGGGAGCGTCCGACCCCGAAAAGCCGACACGCCGGTCCCACGGGGCCTGCGGGAACATCGAACGCAGGTTGGACCCGAGACGGTTCATCTGCCACGACAAGTCCATGTCGCCGAGCAGCTCGTCCATCAGTGACTGCAACTGTTGGCGCTGACCCTCGGTCATCGAGGCGAGCATGGCGGAAGTCGCCGCCATCCGCTGGGCGAGCTGTTCCAACAGCTCCTCGAGGTTCTGCGGATCACCGGGGAAGAAGTCGCCGAATTCCGCCATGAACTGGCCGAAACTCGGATCCAACTCCTCTCCCGCCTCGTGCTGCTCGATCATCTTGTTGAGGCCATCGAGAGCCTGCCGCAACCGGTCACGCTCTTCTGGGCCCATGTTCTGGATGGCACCAGCAGCCTCGTCCAGGTACGACTGAACGACCTCTTGGCGGAGGCGCTCCATCAGCTCCTCGAAACGCTCTCTCGCCTCGCTCGAGGTGAATTCGTAGGACGAGAGGCCCCTCACCTTGCCTGCGAGGTCCTCAGGGAGGAGGCCGAGCTCCATCTGACGGTTCGCTACGACCTCGTCGGTCACCTCTTTGCGACGCGTGTCGCCTGACTGATCGGCTTCTTGCTGCAACTCCGAGAGCGCCCCGCGCTCTTGCTGGACGATCTCCTCGAGCTGCTCGGCGATCTCGGAGTAGACACCACCGAGGTCGAACTGCTCGCGCTCTTGGCGGCGGCGTTCGCGGAGCTGCTCCAGCAGGTCACGCAGGCCCGAGACGTCACGACCCTCCCGGTCCCGGAAGCCTTGCTGCATCAAGCGCCGCAGCGCGGCGTTGACGTCCCCGTGATAGAGCAGGTCGTCGTTGATCTCCGACAGGATCGCGTCGGCATCGAGGTCAAAGCCCTCCTGGGTACCATCCCAGCGCGAGTACCGGAACCGCCTCACGCGCGGTTCACGACCGGGACCGGTATGTCGCGCGGGACCCAGCAGCGTCCTTGTTGAGGCGCTTGGATAGGTGGAGACCCTCGAGGATCAGCTCGAGCGCGCTCGCCATCATGCCGGGGCTCTCCGAGCCGGCGATGGCCATAACGGGCTGGCGCAGCGACGGGATCGAGTCGAGCACCGCCATGTAATCGGCCGACGTCAGATCGGGGCCGGCATGGACGACGTGCCCGTCGTCGAAGCCGCCCACCACTTGGCCGAGCTGCTCGGTCGGGCAATTCTCCCGGAAGGTCTGCAGCACCGCCGCCATGACGAGCTTGTCGACGATCTCCTCGTCCTCGCCCTCTTCGAGCGACTCGATCTCGAGCTTGCCGAGCGTCGAGGAGGTAAGCGACTCGAGGTCGCTCACACGTGGCACGGCCTCGTGCTCGCCCTGCAGGATTGCACGACGCACCGCCGCGGCCGACAACGTCTCGTAATTCGCCACGCTCAGGCGGACCGAGACGCCGGAGCGTTGGCTGACGCGGGGTGACCGCCGCGCGAGCTGGCTGATTCGGGCCACGATCTCGGCCATGAACGCAGGCACCTCGACGCGGATCCCGACGTCGTCGAGACTCTGAGCCTCCTGGTGGATGATCGTGAGCTCGGTGTCGACGTCGAGCGGGTAGTGGGTTCGCACCCTCGTGCCGAAACGGTCCTTCAGCGGCGTGATTATCCGGCCGCGGTTGGTGTAGTCCTCCGGGTTGGCCGACGCGATGAGCATCACGTCGAGAGGAAGCCTCACCTTGTGGCCGCGGATCTGCACGTCGCGCTCCTCGAGCACGTCGAGCAGGCCGACCTGGATCCGCTCTGCAAGGTCCGGAAGCTCGTTGACAGCGAAGATCCCGCGGTTCGTCCGGGGCACGAGGCCGTAATGGATCGTGAGCTCGTCGGAGAGGTAGCGGCCTTCCGCCACCTTGATCGGGTCCACCTCTCCGATGATGTCGGCGATGGAAGTGTCGGGGGTGGCGAGCTTTTCCCCGTAGCGCTGCGTCCGGTGCACCCAGGCGACCGGAGTGTCGTCGCCCAGCTCTGCGACGAGATCTCGCGCGTACCGGCTGACCGGCGCGTAGGGATCGTCGTTGATCTCCGAGCCGGCGATCATCGGGCTCCACTCGTCGAGCAGGTTCACAAGCGAGCGGATGATCCGGCTCTTCGCCTGGCCACGCTCACCGAGCAGGATGAGGTCGTGCCCGGCGATGATCGCCTGCTCGATCGAGGGAAGCACTGTCTCGTCAAAACCGAGAACTCCCTCCACGATCGGCCGGCCACTTGAGAGCCGCTCGAGAAGGTTCTTTCGCATCTCGCGCTTGACCGGGTACGACTTCCAGCCGGACGCTCGTAGCTCGCCGATCGTCGCGGCCGGAGGCGGTTCGTTCTCGACGGTCACGCCGACGGGGACCGACGGCGCCGGTCGAGTGGATTCAGAAGAGGATTTAGTCATCACCTTCGAGACTACGAGGCCGAGAAGGGGTGTGCCCGCGCCGTGTGCCTCAACGGCGCAAAATCGCCCTGCGGCTCAGTTCGCCTCCGACCAGGAGTTGGTGGAATGATCGCTACCGTTCCGAGATGGTGCCGTAACGCGGAGTTTCCGCGGGTTGACGGCGGTCGGAGCTGTCGAGCCTGACGAGTCGAGACGGAGGTATTCGTTGAGCGTCCTACAAGGGACTGCGAGCCCTGCACCGATCCCTGTGGAGATCGGCGGTGTTCGGGGCGGCCCACCAAGGTCAGAGGTTCTCCGACGAGATCTCTGGTGGGTACAACCGCTCATCACTGGGCTCGGCTTGCTCGGATTCGTCGCCTACGGGACCTGGACGGCGTTCCGGGGCGACTACTACTTCGCAGGGACGATCAGCGGCGTCTCACATCTGCCGAGCCACTACCTGTCGCCGTTCTACTCGCCTTGCCTCGTCTCGAGCTGCCCAACGGCGGTCCGCTGGGGACCGATCGGCAACGTAGGAGCGATCTCACCTGCGCTTTTGATCTTGATCTTCCCGATGGGCTTCAGGGTGACCTGTTACTACTACCGCAAGACCTACTACCGGTCCTTCTGGGCATCTCCGCCGGCTTGCGCAGTCGCTGACGTCGGATCGACAAAGTCCGGCGGTGTGCGGTCTCGCTACACAGGTGAGACCCGTTTCCCGCTCGTCCTGCAGAATATCCACCGGTACTTCTGGTACTTCGCGGTGGTCTTCGCGGGCTTGCTCACCTGGGACGCCATCCAGGCCTTCCAGTTCGGCAGTGGCTGGGGAATGGGTCTCGGGACACTGATCTTCATCCTCAACGCCGTGTTGATCTGGGCTTACACCCTGGGCTGCCATGCTTGCCGCCACATCTGCGGCGGCAGCCTCCGGAAGTTCTCGAGCTCGCCGACCCGCTTCAAAATCTGGAGCAAGATCGTCACTCCGCTGAACGCCCACCACCAGCTCTTCGCATGGCTCTCGTTGATCTGGATCGCCTGCACCGACTTGTACGTCTACCTGGTCGCGATGGGCACCATCCACGACCCGAGGTTCTTCTGATGGCCGACGAGGTCGCAACGGGCGACTACGAGGTCCACGACTACGACGTCATCATCATCGGCGCCGGCGGCGCGGGCATGCGGGCCGCTGTCGAGGCGACCGACAAGGGCTGCCGGACGGCGCTCATCTGCAAGTCGCTCCTCGGCAAGGCACACACCGTCATGGCCGAGGGCGGCGTAGCGGCCGCCCTCGGAAACGTATGGCCGCAGGACAACTGGCAAGTCCACTTCCGGGACACGATGCGCGGCGGCAAGATGCTCAACAACTGGCGCATGGCCCAGCTTCATGCCCAGGAGGCGCCCGACCGGGTACTCGAGCTCGAGGAATGGGGTGCGCTGTTCGACCGGACCGAGGACGGCCGGATCCTGCAGAGAGACTTCGGCGGCCATCGCTATGCGCGCCTCGCTCACGTCGGAGACCGGACAGGGCTCGAGCTGATACGCACCACCCAACAGCGTGCCGTCAGCCTCGGCGTCGACGTCTTCATGGAGTGCAAGATCGTGCGGCTGTTAAAGAACGCGAGCGGCGAGGTGAACGGGGCGGTCGGCTTCTATCGGGAGACCGGCAAGTTCGTCGCGTTCTCGGCCAAGTCGGTGGTGCTCGCCACCGGGGGTGTGGGCAAGACTTGGAAGTTCACCTCGAACTCGTGGGAGTGCACCGGCGACGGTGACGGGCTCGCGCTCTGGGCAGGTGCCGACTTGATCGACATGGAGTGCGTCCAGTTCCACCCGACGGGCATGGTGTGGCCGCCGTCAGCTCGCGGACTCCTCGTCACCGAGGGCGTGAGGGGCGACGGGGGCATCCTCAAGAACAGCGACGGCGAGCGCTTCATGTTCAACTACATCACGCCGTACTTTGCCGCCGAGACCGCCGACACCATCGAAGAGGGGGACAAGTGGTACGACGACAAGGCCTTTCGCCGGCCTCCCGAACTGCTTCCGCGGGATGAAGTCGCACGGGCGATCAACACCGAGGTGAAAGCAGGTCGGGGCAGCCCGCACGGAGGCATCTACCTGGACATCGCTTCCCGGCGGTCGCCTGAGTACATAAAGCGTCGCCTGCCGTCGATGTACCACCAGTTCAAACAACTGGCCGACGTCGACATCACTGCGGTGCCGATGGAGATCGGCCCTACCTGCCACTACATCATGGGCGGTGTGCGGGTCGAAGCGGACACCGAGATGACGACCGTCGCCGGCCTGTTTGCCGCGGGCGAGGTGGCGGGCGGGATGCACGGGGCGAACCGCCTGGGGGGCAATTCGCTGTCGGACCTGCTCGTATTCGGACGCAGGGCAGGCCTCGCGGCTGCCGAACGGGCGCTCGGCACTTCGGTCGACACCACCCTCGACGAGGCGCAGGTGAACGGCATAGTGAACCGCGCTTTGAGCTTCC
>PLDN01000105.1 GCA_003136185.1 Acidimicrobiaceae bacterium
GTCGGTGTCGGTTTGATCGGCTGGCGTGGCGACCGATTGCACTCGCCGGGCTCGATCGACTCGCCGGTGTCGCGCGAGGGTGCGTTTCTCGTGAACAACCTGCTGTTCGCGGCCTTCGCCGTGGTCGTACTCATCGGCACGGTCTTCCCGTTGTTCGTCGAGGCTTTGGGCCACCAGGAGATCTCGGTCGGCACGCCGTATTACGACTCGGTCACGGCTCCGATCGGCTTCGCTCTGCTCTTTTTCATGGCGGTCGCCCCCGTGTTGCCTTGGCGGGCAGCTTCGGCGCCGCTCTTGCGGTCGCGCCTCGCGATCCCGGCATGGATCGGCGTCGCGGTTGTGGCGGCGTGCGTTATCGGCGGCGTACGCGGCTTTACTCCGCTGGCGGCTTTTGGCTTGGCGGGCGTCGCCGGCGGGTCCGCCTTGCGCCAGCTTGTGCTCGCCACCATGTCGGCTCACCGATCCGGCGCGGGCGCCTGGCGGGGGCTCGTCGGGCGGGCGAACGGCGGGATGATCGTGCACCTTGGAGTCGTCGTCGTGGCGTGCGGGCTGGCGGCAGCCACTTCGTTCGGCCACCGCGGGACTGTCGTCCTGCGTCCAGGTGGTCGGGCTGAATTTGGCGGGCACTCGATCGTGTTCGAGTCCGCTCGGCACTTCACGTCTCCCAATAGAAACGGCGTCGTCGCGACCGTCCTCGTCGATGGCGCCCTCTTGCGTCCCGCGATCAGCAACTTCCCCGGACAAGAGGGCATCGGGACGCCAGGGATCGATTCGTCGTTTTTCCACGGTGACATTTACCTCACTATCGACAGCGCCTCCCAGAACGGCAAGGGTGCGGTGGCGTTCGGTTACGTGGACCAGCCGCTCGTGAAGTGGCTGTGGTTCGGAGGGTTCCTGACTGCTTTCGGCGCGGTGCTGGCTGCGGTGCCTGGTAAGCGGCGGCGGGGAACTGAGCCTGTGTCGGCTGTCCCAGCGCTCGGCGTACGTACTACTGCGATCCTGGCTTCGTCGAGGGCGACCGAAGAAACGGTCGCCCTTTCCGACCCCAGCGTCGCGGGCCGCTCCAGCGTCGCGGGCCGTGCGGGCGGGCTGGATGACTCCGAGTCTGTCGACGCGGGGGAACCGGTGGTGGTGCAGTGAGCGACCTGGCGGACGAGCCGGGGCGTGAACCGCTTGGCGAGCCGGCGGGCGGTGGGCCCGGTGCCTCTCGGGCGGGATGGAGCCGGCGGTTTGCCGTGGCTCGGTGGTCGGCGGCGGGGGTTGTCGTCGTGGTGGCGGTGCTGGTGGCCGTGTTGGCCACGCGCCCGCCTGCGTCTGAGCAGGTTGCGCAGAGCCCGTTGGTTGGCAAGATCGCTCCGGTTCTCGAGGGGAAGACCCTGACGTCGGGATCCACGGTGCAGCTCGACTCGTATCGTCAGCATTGGGTTCTCGTGAACTTCTTCGCCTCCTGGTGCACGGAGTGCCAATCGGAGGAGCCGCAGCTCGAGCGATTCCTGTACTCGACGCCCGGCGGCGTGCATCCTGTAATCATCGGCGTGTTGTACGGCGACACGCGCTCCGACGGCATCGAGTTCCAGCGCTCCGAGGGCGCCACGTGGCCGGCCATCTCCGATCCCGGCGGGGAGATTGCATCCTCCTGGGGCGTTGGCAGCTTGCCGCGGTCGTATCTCGTGGCTCCCGGCGGCCGCGTCGTTGCGTGCATCCTCGGAGGTATCACGGCGTCGCAGCTCGACCAGCTGCTCGAGCGCGAGGCGGCCCTACTCCCTTCGAGGGCTCGGTGAGCACAGCCCCTGCGATTGCTGCTCCTTCTCCGGCGTCCGCTCGGACACCGAACCGGTGGTGGGCATCTCGAGCTGCCTGGCTGGTGCTCGTAGTAGTCGCTGTCTCGCTTCTCACGTTCGGCAGCATTCACGGCAACCCGTCGAGCAATGCCGCCCGTATCTCTCAGCTGGACAGCGTCATCAAGTGCCCGGCTTGCGAGGATCTCTCGATCGCCCAGTCCGACGCACCGTCGGCTGTGGCGCTACGGCATCGAGTATCGGTGTTCGTCTCGCAGGATTGGTCCAACGCCCATATCGAGGCGTGGGTCACCGACCGATACGGCAGCAACGCCCTCCTCGTGCCGCCGACGAGCGGATTGAGCGAGACGTTGTACGTCGTTCCAGTGGTCGCCATCGGCCTCGCAGTAGCTGGGCTGAGCTGGTACCTCTGGCGCCGGCGTCCCGGCACAGGCCGCGACTCTGAGCTCACCGACGAGCCTGAGGGAGTCTCACCTTGACCGGCTCCGAGCTCAACGAGGAGCTGTCGTATCTGCGGCGCTCGCTCGATGATTTGGAGCGCGAGCACGCTGTCGGCGACGTCAGCGACCGCGACTACGAGAGATTGCGCGCCCGCTACGAGACCCAAGAAAGCGAGGTGCAACAAGCGCTCGGCGCGTTGACACCGGCTCCGGCTCCGGCTCCGACATCGGCTTTGGCGCCCGTGTCGGGTGAGACTGCCGGCGAGGGAGCCGGCGGGTCCGCGAGCTCTACAAGGTCGGCAGGCGCAAACCGCGTCCGGAACGTGCTCTCGACCAAGCGTGCGCGGCTCGTGACTGGGTGGTCGGCGTTCACGTGTCTCGTGCTGGCCGGTGTGCTGCTGGTTCTCTCGTTGACTGGTGTCGGCCCGTTTGCGACGACACCGCCGTTGTCGGTCGACGCCCGCGTCCAGATCATGCTGGCCGAAGCCTCGGTGCTCGGCTCGAAGGGGGACGTCACCGAAGCCCTTGCGACGTACGACGGGGTGCTCGCGCTCCGCCCGGAGCAACCGGTCGCCCTGGCAGAGGGTGGGTGGATCGCCCGCCTCGCTGGACTCTCGCAACACGAGGCGGGGCTAGTTCGCAACGGCGATGCGGAGATCGAAGCTGCCGTGCAAGTCGATCCCGGCTACGCCATCGCTCGCGCCTATGACGGCATCATGCTCTACAGCGACAGGCACGACGACCGCCTCGCTGTCACTCAGTTCCTTGGGATGCTCGACGATCATCCCTCGGCCCCGCTCTTATGGAGCGTCCGCTCCTACGCCATCGGCGCCTACCACGCGGCCCGCGTCGTGGTCCCAGGAAGAATTGCAGACGCGACAAAACCCTCCGCAACCGGCTAACGAGGTCGGGCTCACCCCGAGGGTGTAGGACCCGCAGCGCCGAGCTCCCGCAGAGCGGCGACCGCGCTAGCGAAGACACGAGCAAACGCAACGACGTCTTCCTCGGTGGTCGACCAGCCGACGGAGAGGCGGAGCGAGCTGTCGGGGTCCACTCCCATCGCTTCCAGCACCGGCGAAGGCTCGAGAATCTCCGAGGAGCAGGCCGACCCGGAATGAACGGCAATCCCAGCGCGGTCGAGCGAGAGCAGCACGGCCTCGCCGAGCACACCCTCGATTGAGAGACAGGCAATGTGCGGGAGCGACCTGTCAATGTCGACAGGTCCCAGCAAAGAAATACCCTCTACTGCGCAGGCGATCTCGACGAGGGCGGAACGCCATCCAGCTGCGACAACAGACTCCGCCGCTAGCCGGCCCTCCTCCAGCAGCTCGGCCGCGGCTGCCCCGAAGCCGACGATCCCGAGGAGGTTCTCGGCACCGGCGCGACGGGCACGTTCCTCTGAGCCGCCGACCAGCAACGGCTGCAACCTCACGCCCCGCCCGAGTATCAGAGCGCCAACGCCGGCCGGTCCGCCCATCTTGTGGGCGCTCACCGAGGCGTACTCTGCGTCGAGCGAGCCGAAGTCGGTCGGCACGTGGCCGAATGCGGCAGCGGCGTCGACGTGCAAATCAGCCCCGGCTTTGCTGCACAACTCGGCCACCGCCTCCACAGGCTGCACTGTTGCGACCTCGTGGTTCGCCCACTGACAGTTCACGAGAACCGGCGCTCTCCCCGCTGAGCGGCCGAGCAACGAGCCGAGGGACTCGAGGTCGATGGCCCCATCAGGGAGGACGCCCACCTCCACCAGCCTGCCAGTCCGCGCCGATGCCTCCCTGACGCACGAGTGCTCGACGGGAGCACAGAAGATCGCCGATCCTGGCCCAAAGGAAGCCACGGCAGTGTTCGCTGCCTCGGTCGCTCCGCTCGTGAACACGACCCGACGCGGAGCGACGCATGCCAGAGCGGCGACCTGCTCCCGGGCGAGCTCCACGGACTCCCGCGCGACGCGACCCTCCTCGTGAACCCGTCCGGGATCACCGGTGCCGTCCGGCTCGCCGAGCCGGTCGAGCAACTCCCGCATGGCGCGCACGGCAGCCGGCCGTAACGGTGTCGACGAAGCGTGATCGAGGTAGTGGCGCACTGACGGTGGCGAAGCGACCTCAGCCGGCGAACGTCGCGCAGACTTCGTCGCCGCGCGCCTTCGACGACAGCTGGACCGCCACGCTGTCGCCGCACAAGACCGACATGAGTCCCTCGACGAGGCCGCGGTCCGCTGCGCACAAGACAGGATTCTCGATGGCGGCGTTCCCAAACGGGCAGGCCCCCCGAACGACCGATGCGGGCGCCGAGGGTTGCGCGGCGTGAGCCGCAAAGCCGTGCGCCGTCAACGCGTCCGCGACGGACTGCATCGCGGCTCGGATCGATCGAGGAGCATCTCCCGGCGACATCTGGACACCGAGCGAGTGCCCGTACTCGGTCCCTACGTCGTATGCGACCTTCTCCGCGATGGCGGGTTCGACGAGAGGCAGGAGCCGAGCCAAGAGCAACACGAGGAGATCGTCACGATGCGAGGGGACGGACGACGTGGCACCCTCGACCGCCCGGTACCGCTTCGAGGGCCGACCGACGGCCGAGCCGACGTGATCGACGAAGACCTCGAGGTAGCCGCCGCCGGCCAGTTTGTCGAGGTGATGCCGGGCGACGTTCGGGTGCAGGTCGAAGTGCTGAGCAACCTCGCTGGCGGTCACTGCCTCACGGTCCCGAGCGAACAGGTAGATGCCGCGGCGGGTTGCGTCTCCGAAGGCCGACGTGATCGCGGCGACAGCCCCAGAGAAACCATCAGCCTCCCGGCCCACACCTTCCCTCTCTTGCACCTTGCTCACCCCGTTATCGTACCGGTGCGCCCGTCATTGCAGGTGAGGCACGGGATCGTAGAAGGAACGAGAGGTCAGTGAGCAGCTCCGGCACAGGTGACATCAGCGCGAACGATGCAGGTGGGGGAGTCGCGGCCGCCGTCGAAGCGACCGTCGACCCGCGGCTGTTCCATCCGATCGGCGGCCTCGGCATGGTGAGGTCGGTCGAGGAGAAGCGGCGCGCGACGAACATCGTGCTGGCCGTTCCGAGCGGTGGTCACCCTGACGAGCACGCGCTCATCAGCGCGGTCACAGAGGCGGTCGAGCGTGCCGGGGGAGCCCCGGCAGAGATCCAGCTCGTCGCGATGACGTCAGATGACGAGCTAGCGCTACAGGCTCGCCTGCACGAGCTCGGGCGGAGCGGTGCCCCGCGTGGGTCTCCATTTGCTCAAGAGGCGGGGCCGGGTGCGACGCCCGACGGCCGGCACGGTGCCCAAGGCCCGGTGACCCGGCACCATCCCTTTTCCGAGAAAGGCTCGCCGACCCGCGTGGTCGCGATCGGGTCGGGCAAGGGCGGCGTCGGCAAGTCAAGCGTGACAGTGAACCTCGCAGTCGCCTTGGCGAGCCTCGGCCATTCGGTCGCGCTGCTCGATGCCGATGTCTACGGCTTCTCGGTCCCGTCGATGCTCGGGATCACAGAGCCGCCGAGCCTGATCGGTGATCTGCTGCTCCCGCCGGTGGCGTACGGGGTGCGGTGTATCTCGATGGGCTTCTTCGTGCCTGAGGACCAGGCGGTGATCTGGCGTGGGCCGATGTTGCACAAGGCGCTCGAGCAGTTTCTTGTCGACGTGCACTGGGGAACGCCCGATTACCTCCTTATCGACCTGCCTCCGGGAACCGGCGACGTCGCGCTGTCGATCGCCCAGTTCGTCCCGAGCGCCGAGCTGTTCGTCGTGACGACGCCGCAGCCTGCCGCAGAGCGAGTGGCCCAGCGCGCAGCCGTGCTGGCGCGGCAGTTGCGCCTGCCGTTGCGAGGGGTGATCGAGAACATGTCGTGGTTCACCGGCGACGACGGTCACCGCTATGAGCTGTTCGGGTCGGGTGGCGGCAAGACGCTCGCTCAATCGCTCGGGGTCGCCCTTCTTACTCAGCTTCCGTTCGTGCCGGCGCTGAGGGAAGGCGGTGACATCGGCAAGCCGATCGCGGCGGTTGATCCCGAAAGCGAGCTCGGTGCCCTGTTCGCCGCCCTCGCGGCCAAGGTCGTGGAGCTCGGGCCGTCTCGTGTCTATCGATCTGAGCTGTCGGTTCGCTGAGCCAACCAGCGAACACCCCAGGCGTATCCTCCGAGGTATGGCGGTTGCACCGGATTTGGCCAAGCGGGAAGGGGAGTTGACGGCTCGCGCTCTGACGTGGGCGTCGACCATGGATGGGCACTCGGCGGCCGAGCTCGCCGGAGTGCGGACCGCGCACGACGGCACCCGAGCGATCGAGGTCGGCTTTACGGTGCTCGACCGGGAGGCTCGCGAGCAGGTCGAGGACGAGACGCTCGCCGTGGGGGCGACGAGAGCGCGCGGAGCGGGGAGCCGCCTCGTCGAGGAGGAGCCGGACGAATGGAGAACGTGTTTCGAGCGAGATCGTGACCGTATCCTGCACTCCGATGCCTTCCGCCGATTGGCTGGCAAGACGCAGGTCTTCGTGTTCCCGGCTGATCACCAGCGCACTCGGCTGACCCATGCTCTCGAGGTCGCGCAAGTAGCGGGCGCGATCGCTCGAGCGTGCCGGTTGAACGTCGCGCTCGCCGAAGCTATCGCTCTTGGCCACGATTGCGGGCACGGACCTGGCGGTCACGCCAGCGAAGATGCACTCTCGCCCTTTGTGGAAGGCGGATACGACCACGCCGTGTGGGGTGCGGATGTGACCGCCGCCGGCTTGAACTTGTGCGAAGAGACCCTCGATGGCATTCGCAACCACTCATGGTCTCGACCGGCCCCGTTCACGCCTGAGGGGGAAGTGGCCTCGCTCGCCGATCGCATCGCGTACACAGCCCATGACCTGGAGGACGCTGCCCGGGCGGGCATCGTCGATCTCGGCATGTTGCCGGAGCTCGTTGTNNGCGCGATGGCGGAGGCTCTCTCGGAGCTGCGCCGCTTCGACTACGAGCACATCTACCTGCGGACCGCCTCCATCGAGCAGTCGCAGCGGGTGATCGAGATGTTGCGTGCGCTGGTCGAGCACTTTGCCAGCCATCGCTCGGAGATGCCCGCCGAGTTCGCATGCGGGGATGCAACTCCGTCCCGCGCGATGGCCGCGGACTCCGCCACATTGGGAGCGGTTGCCTATGTGGCTGGGATGACGGACCGTTACGCCTGCTCGCAGGCGATCGCCAGGCTGAACTGGTCTAGGGATCGCCTGCCACGGGGGTCCGAGTAACGCCCCTACGATGGCCACGCCTGACGGCAAACCGCCCTCACCGGGCCGATTTAAAGGAGCAGCTGCGTGGACGTCCGAATCGGGATCATCCAGACCCCAAAGGAGCTCGACATTGAGCTTGCCGAGGGCACAGATCGCGACCAGGTCATCGCGGACGTAGAGAAGGCGCTCGCCGACGCCGAAGCGGTGTTGTGGCTGACTGACAAGCGCGGTCGCCGCGTTGGTGTTCCTTCCGCCCGCATCGCGTACGTCGAGGTCGGGGCGCAGGCGGACGAGCGGCGGGTCGGCTTCGGCGCTCCTTGAGTGGCCATGTGGCGAATCGTCCGACGGGTTGCCAAGCCTGAGGCCGATGTGAGGCTCTCGCGCCCGTGATCGACCTTCTGTCGCGCCGTCTCCTCTTTGTCACCGGGAAAGGTGGCGTCGGCAAGACCACGGTGGCAGCAGCGCTCGGGCTCCTTGCAGCTGAGCAAGGCAAGCGCACGCTCGTGTGCGAGGTCGAGCCGAAGGGGGACCTGTCCGTCGCATACGAGTGCGGATCGACACCCTTTCACGGGCGCGAGGTGAGTGCCCGTCTCACGGCGATGTCGATGGACACCGAAGCCTCGCTCAGGGAGTACTTGAAGATGATCGCCCGCGTGCCCGTGATCGGGCGGATCGGTCCGGTCGCGAAGGCATTCGACTTGGTAGCGACAGCCGCGCCCGGGGTCCGGGAGATCCTCACGATCGGGAAGCTGTGTTTCGAGGTCCGCGAGCGCCACTACGACCTCGTTGTGGTGGACGCGTCTTCCACGGGCCAGGTGGTCGGCCAGCTCGCAGCTCCCACGGGCATCAACGAGCTCGTGCGGGTCGGCCTCGTTCGCAACCAGACCGATTGGATGCTCGACATCCTCCGTGACCGGCAGGTGACCGGAGCCGTGATTGTCACCACGCCCGAGGAGATGCCGGTGAGCGAGGCGGTCGACCTCGCGTCGCGGTTGGAGCGTGAGACACCAGTCGGACTCGCGTGCGTGATCGCGAACCGGGTGCTCCCCGAGTTGTTCAGCACGAGAGAGGAGCTGGTGTTCGACAAGCTCAGCTCGCCGCGAATGACGACCCAGCTTGCGCAAGAGGCGGGTCTTGATGGCGCCGCCATTCGCTCGGTCTTCGCGTCGGCACGCCTCGCTGTCACGATCCGGCGCGACGGCGTGGCGCACCTCGACCGCCTTCGCGCAGGCATCGAGGATTCCGTTCCCCTCTTGTACCTGCCGTATCTGTTCGGCCGCGCTCACGGGTTGCGAGCGATCCGGCAAGTGGCCCGCTCTCTCGGAGAAGAGATGTGAGCCCGCCGCGCTCGACCGTCCGCAAACGTGCGGTATCTGAGCCGGTCGCCTCGGAGACGGCGATCGAGATCGAGCAACTCGTCGCGGCAAAGGAGGTGGTCGTTGCATGCGGCCCCGGTGGAGTGGGCAAGACGACGACGGCGGCAGCCTTGGCGGCGACCGTCGCCGCGCGCGTCGGTGGTCGAGTTCTCGTGCTCACGGTCGACCCGGCCAAGCGCCTGGCCGACGCCCTCGGCATCGGCGCTCTCGGCAACGAGGCCACGAGGATCCCGACATCGGCGTTCACCGCCGTCGGAGTGCGACCGAAAGGCGAGCTCCATGCGGCAATGCTCGACATGTCTGAGTCCTGGGACGCACTCGTCCGCCGGCACGCTCCCGATGCGGGCACAGCGAAGCAGATCCTCGCGAACCCGCTGTATCAGAACATCAGCCGGCGTTTCTCCCAGGGCCAGGACTACATCGCGATGGAGCGCCTTTACGAGCTGCACGAGGATGGCGACTACGACCTGCTCGTCGTCGACACACCCCCGTCCCGCAACGCTCTCGACCTCCTCGACGCGCCCGCTCGGATGCAGGAGTTCTTCTCGTCGCGCCTCCTTCACTGGCTGACGATTCCGTACCGTTCAAGGCTCGTGAACGCAGCCTCGCGGCCGTTTTACTCCGTGGCCGACCGTGTGCTCGGCAGCCAGCTGCTGCAAGATCTCGCCGACTTCTTCATCCTCCTCCAGACGATGCGCGACGGTTTCGTCGCGAGAGCAGACGCCGTCGACCGACTGTTGCGTGACGTGCGGACGACGTTCCTCCTCGTTACGACGCTGGAAGCGGTGCCGGGCCGGGAAGCGTCCGAGATGAAGGCGGCCCTCGCCTCGCGCAAGCTTCATCTCGGCCTCCTCGTGTGCAACAAGGTGCTGCCGACGTCGCTCACTGACCCTGCAGCGGCGCGGGCGGCCGACGTGGTCGCCGAGGACGCCGCCGCGCTGTCGGAGAAGCTGGCGCCGGCACTCGCCGCCAAAGGCGGTAGCGCCGGCAGTGACGAGGAGATGACCCCTGTCGTCGTAGAGCGCGTGCTCGAAGAGGTGGCACAAAGCTTCTCGAATTTCCGCCAGGTGGCCACGCGGGAGGCCGAGTTGTTGAGGGAGCTCTCGGCATCCCACGACGTGACCGCGATCGTGCCGTACCAAGCCGGTCACATCACCGACCTTGCCGGTCTGCTCCAGATGGGTGCGAGGATCTGGGGAGAGACTCCGACCGAACCGGGACGAGCAAAGCGATGATCGACTACCACGTCCATCTTTGGCCCCACGCGGAGCGCGCTGATGAGGGGGAGCTCGCGCTCGATCGAATCAGCCGGTACACCGATCAGGCACAAGCAGCCGGAGTGGGCGAGATAGCGCTGACGGAGCACTTCTTCCGCTTCGTCCAGGGCCGTGCCGTCGTCGATCGTTGGTGGGAGAACTGCGCCGAGCGGGGCGGTCAGCCGCTGAACGCCAAGGCCGAAGCCTACTTCGACCACCACGCGACGGCTGACCTCGATCTGTACGTGGAGACAGCGGTCGCCGCGAAGAAGGCCGGTCTCCCGGTCGTGGTGGGGCTCGAGGTCGACTACTACCCCGGCCGGATGGACAAGGTCTCAAACCTGCTGGCTGGTTACCCCTTCGACGTGCTGCTTGGTTCCGTCCACTGGATCGAGAGTTGGATGTTCGACATCTTCTCGGACGCGATGCAGATGGAGGAGTGGGATCGCTGGACCTACTCCGACGTCTGGAGGGCATATGCCGAAGCGCTCTCCGAGCTGGCCGAGACCAAGGCGTGCGACGTGTTGGCTCACCCCGATCTCGTGAAAGCGGCCGGACGGTTCCCGGACCGGGCTGTCGTGGACGAATGCGAGGAACGGATCGCCGAGGCGGCTGCCTCGAGCGGTATGGCGGCGGAGATGTCCTCAGCCGGCATGTTGAAGCTGTGTCGCGAGGACTACCCGTCGCCGAGCTTGCTCGAGCGCTTCGGCGCGAAGGGCGTGCCCATCACCTTCGCGTCCGACGCGCACGGAGTCGGCCGGGTGGGGAACCGCATCGACGTGCTTCAGCGGACCGCCGTCCGGGCCGGCTTCGGTTCGGTCAGGCGGTTCCGCTCCCGTGTGGGTGAGGAGCTTGGGTTCGATGCAGGCTCGGACAATCCATGAGTTCCCCTCTCGAGCTCGCGTACCGCAATACATCGCTCGAGCCCGGCGCCCGAAGGCACCTCGACCGCCTCATGGCGACTTGGAGCCTGCTGGCGGACCTGTGCTTCTCCGATCTACTCCTGTATGTCCCGTTCGATCCGCTCGCGGGCGGCACGCTCTCCGACGACGCGCACATGCTCGTCGTCCTCGGTCAGGTACGCCCGACGACGAGCCCGACTCTCTTCGAGATCGACCTCGTCGGTGAAGTGGTAACCGCGAGAGAACTCCCGCTCGTAGTAGAGGCGCTCAGGACGGGTGCGATCGCTGTGGGCGAGCAACGCAACGACAGCGGGGAGGGTCACCTGCGCGTCGAGTGCATCCCGGTCCGTTACTCGGCACAGGTCCTCGGAGCGATCTCCCGCGTGTGGTCACCGACCATCGCGAGGCGCCGCGGCGCTCTCGAACGGGTCTACCTGGAACTCTTCGAGCGCCTCTCGTTGATGGTGACCGACGGGATCTTCCCCTTCGCCGACGACGAGCTGCCGGTCGAGCATTCACCGCGGGTCGGCGACGGTGTGATGGTGCTGGACGATCGGAGCCGGATCACCTTTGTCTCACCGAACGCCGTGTCCGCGCTGCACCGCATTGGGATCATGAGCGCCCTCAACGGCTCGACGTTGCCGGCGCTCGGGCTGGACACGAGCATCGTGCAGGACTCGTTTGCCACCCGCCTGCCGGTCGTGGAGGAGATCGAGCGGCGCTCGGAGGTGACGCTACTGCTGCGGTGCATCCCTCTGCTTTCACGGGGCGAGGTGACCGGGGCGCTCGTCTTGCTTCGTGACGTGACAGACGTCCGCCGGCGGGACCGTCTGCTGCTGACGAAGGATGCCACGATCCGCGAGGTCCACCACCGTGTGAAGAACAACCTGCAGACGATCTCCTCGTTGCTTCGCCTGCAGGCCAGGCGAATCGAGGCGCCGGCAGGGAAGATCGCTCTCGCCGAGGCGGAGAGGCGGATCCGGGCAATCGCCGTGGTTCACGAGATCCTCTCGCGCGAGTCCGGCGATCAAGTGCCGTTCGACGAGATCGTGCACGCGCTTGTGAAGATGGCACAAGAGTCCAACGTCGGCCCACACGACGTCGCGGTACGCGTGGAGGGAGAGCTGGGCGATATCCCGGCTGAGATGGCGACCTCGCTGTCGGTCGTGCTCGCCGAGCTCCTTCAGAACGCGATCGAGCACGCATTCGTTGCCGGAGACACCGAGGTGGTCGCCGAGCGCCCGGACGGCCCTCCCCGCATCGACCTCGTGTTCCATCACGATCCCCAGCACTACGAGGTGATCGTCCGCGACAACGGCGTCGGCTTGCCGGAGGGCTTCGACATCGAGGTGACTCGGAGCCTCGGCTTGTCGATCGTACGCGACCTCGTCAGAACCCAGCTAGATGGCAGTATCTCGATGGTCGATGATCGTGGGACACTGGTGCGACTCGACGTGCCGACTCGTCGGGCGGGCACCGCGTTTTAGGGGAGATACCGATGGCCGAGATCTCGGCGACACCGGACGGATCGGCTGATCTCTCGGTGCCACGCGGGGATGTCGACGAGGCCGCTGCAAGATCAGAGCCCCGCGCGGCGTCTCAACCTCCGATGGCCATGATGAAGGCGGCTCCCGACGAAGCCGGGGAGCAATCCCTTGCTGACATTGCCGAGGTCCGGCCGTCTTTCGAGGAGCTCTACGTCTCCTCTTACCAATCGCTCGTACGGCTCGCGTTCGTCCTCACTGGCTCGAACGAGATCTCAGAAGATCTGGTACAGGACTGTTTTGTGAGACTTCATCGACACTATGACCGGCTCGACACGCCGGACAGGTACGCCAAGCAGGCCGTTGTGAACGCCTGCCGTTCCCATTTCCGCAAGGTCGGGCGTGAGCGGGATCGACGCCCGCTCCTGTATGTCGTCGACAATGTCGAGTCGGCCTCCCCTTCGGCGGCGCATCCCGGTGAACTGCACGACGTTCTACTGACGTTGCCTTACCGCCAGAGGGCGGCTGTCGTCTTGCGGTACTACGCCGACCTCTCCGAGGTCGAGATCGCCGAGGCGCTCGGATGCCGGCCGGGAACGGTCGGCTCCCTGATCCACCGAGGCCTCGAACGGATGAGGGGAGTTCTCGAGCAATGAGCTCGGATCCACGCGACCCAACCGATCTCGGTACTTCGCTCCGGCGGGCCCTCTCAGCGCGAGTCTCCACGGTGCATGCCGAGCCCGACTTCGGCGATCTGAAGCGACGCATCGACCGCGCGGCCTACGGTTCACAGCGCAGGGGCCGCCTCTCGCTCGCGGCGGCCGCCCTTGTTGTCGCTGCCGTGGTCGGGGGGTCATTCGGAGCGTTCCTCGCACCGATCCGCGCCCAGCACGGAATTCTCTCGTCCAGCGCAAAGAACCAGGGGGGCTCGTTGCCGACGGGCCCCGGGCGAAGTGCGCCCAGCAAGCACGGCCTCAGAGCCAGCGGCCCGACGAACCCGGGAACAGAAGGCCAGGAGTCCCCACTCGACATCAAGCGCGCGACAGCTGCAGGGACCCAGCTGACCACCGACGGGACCTGGCTGAGTCCGGTGGGAGTCGCGAGCGGTACCTCGCTGAACGACTGCTTCGCCGCCGAGCTCCTGACGACGACGGCAGCGAAGGGGACGGCGGTAGCCACCTCCACGGGCGTAGTCGCGCTGCAGCCCCTTGCGCCGGAGGGCTTGGAAGTCGTGGACTCCGGAGCGATGCCTGTGTCGGACACCGTCGACCTTTGGTGGGCGACGATTGCCGTGGGCTCGAATGTCGCCCGCGTGGCCGCCGAGGAGCCAGACGGAACCACCGACGCGATGCGGCCCGTGGCCGATGTCGCGGTTCTCGGTGGTACGACGGCGGCGTCGGTGACGTCGCGCTTCTTCAGCGTCGTGGCCGAGGACGGCTCGGGTCAGTCGCTCCATTCGATCGGGTTCCTCATGGGCTGGGGCCCAGAGGCGATCGGCACTTCGACCGGGCAGACTTCATCGATTGCGCCGAGCGGCACCTGCCTGACCTCGGGATCCGCAGATCAAACCGAGACCACATCTGGGAGCCAGCCGGCTGCGCCGCTGCTTGCCACGCAGTCAGTGGTCTCGGCATTCCATCAGGCGTATACGTTCGATGCCTCGAGCGGAGTGGCTACCAACCTCGCGGCGGTCGAGAGCGGAGCGAGCCTCGACTCCTCGGTTGGGCAGTCGTCCTCTCATCGAACTATCGGCTCTGCCGGCAGCTCGAGCGCGAAGGAGTTGCAGACACCGTCTACCGTTGCGACCGAGGTGAAGGTGGCAACGGTGACGTTCCTCTCGGCGCGGGAGGCCGAGGTGATCTACCAAGCCGGCAACGGCAGGTGGCGCACCGGGATTGCGGTCATAGCCTCATCCGGAATCTGGGAAGTGAGCCGGCATACCTTCTGTGGCGACGTACTGAGCGGGCTACCGGCCACCAGCGGGATTCCAGCAGCGGTCGTGACGACCTGTCAGCGCCTCTCGGTGAGCGGCTGAGTCAGCTCACACTTCGCTGAGCTGGACTTATATGCTAGGAGGCCCGGCGCCGGCGAGCGGCCAGCCAGGCCTTGCGCAGCTTGCGGCGCTCCTCTTCGGAGGTGGCGCCCCATACGCCGGATTCCTGATTGGTCGCGAGGGCGAACTCCAGGCACGGCTCGCGCACTTCGCAGCTCAAACAGACGCCCCGAGCGGCATCGATCTGATCGATGGCTTGGCCGGTCGTGCCGACCGGGAAGAACAGGTCGGGGTCGGTGTCCCGACAAGCCGCGTTCTTCCTCCAGTCGTCGGTATCCCACTCGATCGAGCGGGTCCAGGTCAGTGCCACCCTCGCCTCCTGTGAGGTGCTGCCGTCTCGATTCTTCGCCGACCGACTCGTGAATAAAGTCACAAACAACGGGCCGCTTATTGCCATCTGCGGCGTTGAAGCGTGGGAGCCGGCCGGGTCAACGAGCCGTACTGCTGGTCAAGATGATAGGACGAATAGGTAACGCCTGCAAGCATGTGAGCACGAGCACAGATGAATTTCCCCCCGTTTCAGGCTCGAAACCCCTCTCAAGCCAGAAGGAGCGTCATGACCCTCGTGATCGCACACCGCGGATCGGGTCCACTCGGACCCGAGCGCGAGAACACCGTGGCGGCCTTCCTCGCCTCGAGTCGGCTCGGCGCCGACGGAGTGGAGCTCGACGTGCGCCGCTCGGCAGACCAACAGCTCGTCGTCCACCACAATGCAGCGCTGACCGGTGGCCCGCTCATCTGTGAGACGCACTCCTCTGACCTGCCAAGCGAGATCCCGTCGTTCGCCGAGGCGCTCGACGCCTGCACGGGATTGCTCGTGAACGTGGAGGTGAAGAACGTCAAGGTCGATGCAGACTTCGACCCGACTCAGTGGGTCGCGCGATCGTGCGCACGGCTTCTTCTCGAGCGCGGGGCGCTCGGGTGGGTGGCGGATGAGGGCGTGGTGGTCTCGAGTTTCTCGCGGAGCGCCATCCAAGCCGTGAAATCGGTCGCGCCGACGCTCGAGACGGCGTGGATCGTCGGGCTCAACTTGAGTGAGATTGACGTCTTGACCATCGCGGCGGCGGACGGCCTCGAGGGCATCCATCCTTACGACCCTCTGGTGGACAGCCGCCTTGTCACCGCAGCGCACGCTGCGGGACTGGCTCTGCGAGTCTGGACGGTTGACGACCCGGAACGAGTCGCTGAACTGGGACTATTCGGCGCTGATGCCGTCATCACGAACGATGTCGTAGTTGCGCGTCGGGCGCTCGCGAAGTCCGAGTTGGCCAAGGGGCCTGCGGGTCGGGAACAATCACAGTCATGAACGTCGCCGTCTGTGTGAAGCAGATCCCCGATCCGGCCGGTCAGCTCTCGCTTGATGCCTCCAGCCACAACCTCGTCCGCGAGGGGAAGCTCATCCTTGACGACTCCGACGCGTACGGGGTCGAAATGGCCTTGCAGCTCGTTGAGTCGGCTGGGGGCGGTGACGTGACGCTCGTCTCCATGGCGCCCAACGGAGAGACCTCAGGCCTGCGCACGGCGCTTGCAATGGGCGCTGCCGGCGCGGTGCTCGNNCGCACCGGGCTGGCCATGGGGGCGGCCAAGGCCATTTTGGTCAGTGATGAGGCGCTCGCCGGCAGCGATGCCCTGGGCACGGCCAAGGTGCTGGCCGCCGCCATCGCGCGGGCGAATCCCGATCTGGTGGTGATGGCCACCGAGTCGACCGACGGGTACACCGGGACCACGCCGGTGCAGCTCGCCGAGCTACTCGGCTGGCCGGCGATTACCTTCGCCAAGCAGGTCGAGGTCACCTCGGACTCCGTCAAGGTTCAGCGCCAGACGGAATCGGGCTACGACGAGATCACGAGCCCGCTGCCTGCCGTGGTGACGGTGACAGCAGGCGTCGTAGAACCGCGGTATCCCTCTTTCAAGGGGATCATGGCTGCCAGGTCCAAGCCGGTGGAGGAGCTCACCATCGCCGACCTCGGGATCGACGCTTCACAGGTCGGTGCGGCCGGCGCCCGCCAAGAGGTCGTCTCGGTACAAAAGGCCGAGGCGCGTAAGGCCGGCGAGATTGTCGTCGACGAGGGTGACGCCCACGAGAAGATCGTGGCCTACCTCGAGCAGATCAAAGTTCTCTAGGAGGAGCTGGACGTGGACAAGATCTGGGTACTCGCAGAGCAGCGCGACGGTGAGCCGTCGACGATTGCGCTCGAGCTCCTCGCAGCTGCGCGCAGCTTCGGTGGAGCCGTTCAGGCCATCACGTGGGGAGCGGGCGCAACAGATGCCGCCGCCGTACTCGGTGAGCACGGCGCGACGAAGGTGTTCGACGCGGGAGACCTGGGCGGCTCGCTGCCAGGGCCGCGCGTGGCCGGCGCTCTCGAGGCGCTGATCGCCTCCGAGGGTGCGCCCGGTGCTCTCCTCGTCGGTCAGACCTACGACGGCCGCGACGTCGCCGGGCGGCTCTCTGCCCGCATCGACCGGCCCGTGCTGACCAACATCGCCGGGCTGACGGAGCAGGACGGTTCGCTCGTCTCAGAGCACGCCATCTTCGGTGGCACGCAAGTGCTGACCGCCCGCTTCACGGGCGAAGGCCCAGGCATCTTCGTCGTCCGGCCCAAGTCCTTCGCGGCTGAGTCAGCCGGCGGCGGTGCGCCCGAGATTGTGTCCATCGAGCTACCTGATACCGGAGCCACCGACGGCGCCAAGGTGCTCGGACGGCATGAAGAGGAGCGCTCCGGTCCGAAGCTCGACGAAGCGACAGTCGTCGTCTCAGGCGGTCGGGGTCTCGGCGCCTCCGAGGGCTACGCCCTCATCGAGGAGCTCGCGAAGTTGCTGAACGGCGCGGCCGGCGCGTCCCGTGCGATCGTCGACGCGGGATGGGTGCCCTACTCGCACCAGGTGGGCCAGACCGGGAAGACGGTCAAGCCGACGGTCTACATCGCGTGCGGTATCTCCGGCGCGACCCAGCACATGGTTGGCATGAAGAGCTCCAAGAACATCATCGCCATCAACAAGGACGAGTCTGCGCCGATCTTCTCGATCGCCGATCTCGGCGTCGTGGGCGATGTTCACAAGGTGTTGCCAAAACTGATCGAGGCGATCAAGGCTCGCCAGTAGGCGGCACACCTAGGTTCGCCTAAGGCTGGTCAAGAGTCTCGCAAGATCGGAGGCTCGCCGGTCGTCACATGAGCGTGACGAGACGCGAGCTTCTCGAGGGACAGTCCTGACTGTGCGAATGCCTGGTCATCCCATGAGTAACGTTCGGTCGTCTATGCGCTCCCTGCGCGTCGACCGCGTGCACTGAGGGCTGTCCGTTGCTGTTCCCCACTATTGACTTCGCGATCTTCTTCGGGATCGTCTTCGTCCTCAATTGGCTGCTCGCGCCTTCCCCCCGGTACTGGAAGCTGTTCATCCTCGCCGCCAGCTATGTCTTCTACGGCTGGTGGGACTGGCGCTTTGTGTTCTTGCTGGCGGCTTCGACCGTCGCCACCACCCTTGGCGGAATCATGGTGCACCGTTCGCAGACAGATCGCGGACGGAATTTCTGCCTCGGCACGACGGTGGCAGTCGAGCTCGGGCTGCTTGCTTGGTTCAAGTACTACGGGTTCTTCGCCCAGAGCGTGGACAACGCCCTCCACAGCATGGGCCTTCACGGCTCGTTCCCGTTGCTGAACGTGACGTTGCCGGTCGGCATCAGTTTCTTCACGTTCATGGGCCTGTCGTACGTGATCGACATCCATCGCCGCCGCCTCGAGCCGGCCAAACCAATCGACGTTGCCGTCTTCGTCGCCTTCTTCCCACACCTCGTTGCAGGGCCGATCGTCCGGGGATCGGAGCTGATCCCACAGATCGAGCGTTCTCATCGCCGGAATCCAAGAAACATCGACTTTCCCCGAGCGGCCTACCTGATCATGGCCGGCCTGTTCAAGAAGGTCGTACTTTCGAGCTACGTCTCGTCGGCGATCGTCGACCCAGTCTTCGCAACGCCGAGCCAGCACTCGGGTCTCGAGACGCTCTTCGCCGTTTGGGGTTACGCAGTCCAGATCTACTGCGACTTCTCTGGCTATACCGACATCGCAATCGGCTGCGCCATGCTCCTCGGCTTCCGGTTCCCGGAGAACTTCAACTCCCCGTACACGGCTCGCTCGCTGCAGGACTTCTGGCGTCGCTGGCACATGACGCTGTCGTTCTGGCTCCGCGACTACCTGTACATACCGCTCGGAGGCAACCAGGGCGGCGACGCCACGATGTATCGGAACATCATGATCACGATGGTCCTCGGAGGGCTGTGGCACGGCGCCGCCTGGACCTTCATTGCCTGGGGAGCGCTGCACGGGATCGGCCAGTGCACGGGCCATTTCCGCCGCAAGCGTCGTGTGGGTGCCGGACTGCCTGCCATGAGGGAAGGACGTCTCGCTGTAGCTTGGCAGCGCTTTGCGACGTTCCAGTACGTCTGTCTTGGATGGGTGTTCTTCCGGGCGACCGGATTCGGCAACGCCTGGGAGGTGCTCGGCCGGCTCGTCTCCGGTTGGACCATGCCGTCACCGCTGGTCACCTTCCCGGTCCTGCTCGCCATCGCTGTGGGTATCGGCACCCAGTACGTGCCGAAAGGATTTGCGCTCGCCTGCCAGCAGACCTTCGCCCGGTGGGGCGCGGTGCTCCAGGGTGCGACGCTCGGAGCGATCCTCCTCGTCATCACGACCCTCGGCCCACCCGGGGTCGCTCCCTTCATCTACTTCAGGTTCTGAGCATGAGCCCACGCCAAAGCCCTCCCGAGTCGACCGAGCCTCCTATCGTGCCGCCTACGCCCAACGTTTTCGAAGATCTCCCGTGGCCAAAGACGGATCAGCGCGACGACCCGGCGTCGCCGCCGAGCGAGGGCGATCCGCGCCCGGTCAGCCAGCCCGCCCGGAGGCCCGCCGTAAAAGGCCGCCGCCGTCCCGCGCCGACCAAGTCTCCGAAGTCTCCGGTGCCCGCCAAACCGTCGCGGCGCACCCGGACCGCACCGGTAATCGAAGACGTGCTTTCGGTCAAGACGGAAAGGGAACCGGTCCGGTCGCCGGTCGACGGAGTGCCGTCCCTTGTTTCAGGGGAGCGGTTCGGAGTGTCGAGCGGCCGACGAGCATCCGCCGCGCGGGTGATCGCCGCCGGGCTGATCTGTTTTGGTCTGTGGACGCTGTTCGACGCGAATCAGCTCTACCACAACGCCCTCAGTTCACCGTTCGGGACGCGGCGCACCGTCGCCATCGAGATTCTGCGTCCTCTCGCGACGGCGATGAACGCCGTCGGGATCTCCGGACCAGTGAACGCGGCCGACGGCGCACTCGGTCGCAACGGACCGGCTACCGACTCCACACTGCCACCGCTCCCTCCACCACCTGCATTTCAAGGTCGACGCGCGCCTAACAATGCCAACGGTTGGGGGGTTGCTCCGGCGCCGCATTCCCGCGGGGGCGAAGGGCCTCCCACCGCGCAGTTACTCTGGCCGCCACCGATCCCACAGCCGACGAAGGCCGATCCGCTGGTGATACTCGATATCGGTGACTCGATAGGCGTGGACCTTGGCTTCGGTCTAGGTGATGTCTTCGCGAACGACCCGTACGTCCGGGTGCTCCAGAAAGGCCATATCGACACCGGGCTCGCTCGGCCGGATGCCTACAACTGGCCGGCAGTTCTCGAGGCCGACCTGCGCCAATACCATCCTGGCGTGGTCGTCATGATGATCGGGGCGAACGACGATCAGGCGCTGTCGGTGCCGGGCGGATCGAGCGTCGCGGTGGGAACGGCCGAGTGGAACCGTGCCTATCACGACCGGATCGACCTCGTGATGGCCGAGGCGACCGCGGCGGGCGCGCATGTCCTCTGGGTCGGGCTGCCGCCGGTGCAGGACTCGGCTGTGACGCCGACGTTCGCGATGAAGGTGAACCAGATGTCTCAACAGCTGGCGGCGTCCACGTCGGGCGCCACTTACTACTCGTCGTGGAGCCTTCTGTCAGGGCCCGGCGGGAAGTTCGTGCAGTACAAGAAGATCGACGGCGACATCCTTCAGATCCGCTACAGCGACGGCGTACACCTCGCTCCGAGCGGGTGGGACCTTCTTGCGAGCGCACTGCTCACGCCGATGCGCAACGCCTGGCACGTCAACCTTCACGCCGCACCACTCATCAAAGTCCCGTAGCGGCCAGCAAAGTCCCGTAGCGGTCCGAAGCGGCCACTGGCGTCCGGGCGGCGTCGCTCAGCTGTCTTGCTCGTGAGCCTTTACAGCGCGGGCTCGCGCTGCTTCGATCTCGGCCTCGGCCTCGCTGCGGCCGACCCAGGTCGCGCCTTCGACGGACTTGCCCGGCTCGAGGTCCTTGTAGACCTCGAAGAAATGCTGGATCTCGAGCCGGTCGAACTCGGGCAGGTGTCGTAGGTCCTGCAGGTGCTCGAGCCGGGGATCTCCCGCCGGGACCGCGATCACCTTGTCGTCGGGGCCCTTCTCGTCGGTCATGCGGAACATCCCGATCGTCCGGGAGCGGATCACGCACCCGGGGAATGTCGGCTCCTCGACGAGGACGAGCGCATCGAGAGGATCACCGTCCTGCCCGAGCGTGCCGTCGACGAAACCGTAATCGGCCGGGTACCTAGTCGAAGTGAACAGCATCCGGTCGAGGTAGATGCGCCCACTCACGTGGTCCATCTCGTACTTGTTCCGCTGACCCTTCGGGATCTCGACGACGACTTCGAATTCCATGGTGACGGTGACCCTACCGGCCGGGAAGATCGGATGCTCGCTCAGGTTGCGGGCCGGCGTAGCAATGAGCTACGAAGACGCCGCCGAGTCCCGTCCAGGTGAGCTCCATGGTCCCGACGACGAAGAAACCGGCCCGCAGATACAGACCGTTCGCCGGCGCGGCCCCGACGTCAACGTCGAGCACCGGGCGAAGCCCGAGACGATGAGAGTCGGCGACGACCGTCTCGAGCAAGCGCCGCCCGACGCCTGCCGCCCGGTACTCCGGATCGACGAACAGGCGCTTCACGACCCCGAGGTCCTCGCTCTCGCAGCTGAGGGCGCCAGTCCAGAGCGCCTCGGCCTGGTCCCCTTCGGTGACCGAGCGGGAGACGTGACCGATGACACAATCGTCGTCGGTCACAGCAACCCAGCTCGCTCGCGTGCGTGGTCCCGAGAGCCACGCGACAGGATCGGGCGGCAGGTTGACGGGATAGCCGTCGACCGCGTGGACGCGGCCGAGCACGCCTGCGAGCGCCTCGAGATCCGCAGCGGTCCGCCGGCGGACCTCGATGGACGACTCGGCGCTCACAGGACCCGGGGAGAGTTCGCGGCCCGTCGAGCGAGCTCGAGCAGGCCGACGAGCTCGCGTTGTAGCAGCGGAGGCCCGGCGACGACAGTGGACGCGCCGGGTATCAGGCCGTCTAGGACCTCGACCCGCCCTCCTGCTTCCGTGACGACGAGCGCGCCGGCGGCGAGGTCCCAGGGTGCAAGACCGGATTCGTAGCAGGCGTCGACCCGTCCGGCCGCGAGCCAGCAGAGGTCGAGCGCGGCGGCTCCCGCGCGGCGGATGTCGCGCACCTCGGGCAGTACCGCCTCAAGCAGTCTCGCCTGTGCGCGCCTGCGTTCGGCCTCGTAACCGAAGCCCGTCGCGACCAATGCCTCCGAGAGGGGTGGGCCGGCCGAGATCCGGAGCGACTCGCCGTTGAGAGCCGCTCCGCGGCCGGTAACGGCAGTGAACGTCTCACGGCGCAACGGATCGAACACGGCACCGACGAGCCGCTCGTCGCCGGCTTGGCACGCGATCGAGACGCAGAACACAGGGAAGCCGTAGACGAAGTTGATCGTCCCGTCGAGCGGGTCGACGACCCAGGTGAGACCCGAGCTCCCTGCGTGCGAACCACCTTCCTCACCCAGAACCGCGTCATCGGGGCGCTCGGAGCGAAGCCGAGTCACGATCATCTGCTCGCTCGCACGGTCTGCCTCGGTGACGAGATCGGTGTGCGTGCTCTTCGACCGGACCGATGAGGTGAGGGCCTCAGACGGGCCAGCCCCGTCGTAGTACCCGAGCAAGAGGGCACCAGCCTCATGGGCCAGCTCCTCAGCAAGGGCGGCCAGCGCGAGCAGGTCGTCGTCGGGGAGGGTCACCGCCTGGTCGATCCGGCGGCCCGGGCCGGCGCCGGTCGGGCGGTCGGCCGGCTCAGCTGTGCGAGGCGAGCCACTGCGACTTCCATGACGAGCTCGGCCGGCCAACCGAGGCGTCCCCTCAGGTCCGCGTCCGCACCGGCCAGCACCTCCACTCCGCGCACGATCCGATCGTGACCGAGGCGGCGACTCTGCTCGAGGATCTTCTTTGCCGGGAAGGAGCTCATGGCTAGAACCGCCGCCGCGTCGTCTGCGGTGCGGACGTCGTCGGCTCCGTCGAGGCGGAGCATGCCCGACACGTGCCGATGCAGGGTTGCGAGCACCTGGAGGGGATGGCGAGCTCCAGGCCCGAGCATCCGCCGGAGGGCCCTTATGGCGCCCTCACCGTCGCCCGAGTCGATCGCGTCCGTGAGGTCCCACGGCGGTGCGGCGCCCTCGTCACCGAGCAAGGGCTCGAGCTCGTTGACAGAGATCTTCCGGCCGGTCCCGTACGTCACCTCGAGGAGCTCGAGGATCGGGTCTAAGCGGGCGGCGTCCTCGCCGATGTGCTCGGTCAGCATCTTGCGGGCCGCAGCGTCGAGGTGGACGGACGACCGATGCAGGTGGGCGTCGAGCCAGTCGTTGCGGGATCGGGCGTTTCTCCCGGGATCGGCGTCGATGACCTTGCCGCCTGTCGCCTTCACTGCCTTCGACAGGCCTTGGGGTACAGCCTTCCCGCCTGCAGCGAGGACAAGGATGTTGTCAGTCGGCGGTTCGGTCACGAGCTTTGCGATCTCAGTCGCCTGGGATGCGCTCAGCGCGCCGGCATCGCGGACCACGACGATCCGGTGATCACTCAGCCAGGGCGGCGTGGCCAGCGCCGTGAGGATTGGACCGACGTCGAAACGACCCTTCGACTCCCCGTCCTCGGAAGACTCGTCGGCCGGTGCGTACTCCTCGATCTCGGTGAAGAGGTCGCCGGGGCCCGCCAGCTCGGTCAACAGGTCGCTAAGGGCCCTCGAGACGAGAGAGGCGTCAGAACCGTTGAGGAGGAAGGAGTTCATGGGAGCGGGGTCGATTCGAGGAGGATGGCGGCTATCGCGTCGCGCACCCGAACGGTACCGGCTACGTCGTGCACCCGCAGGATGCGGCAACCACCGATGACCCCGAGGGCGGCAGCCGCAAGCGAAGCATCCCGGCGGTCGCCGACCACGAGGTCGAGTAACTCGCCAACGAAGGTCTTGTTCGAGGCGGACAGCAGGAGCGGGTAGCCGAGTGCAGCGAGACGGGGCGACGCGCCGAGGAGAGCCAACGAGTGAGCGGTCGTCTTCCCGAGGTCGAGCCCCGCGTCGACGACGATGCGGCTGGGGGGAATGCCGGCCTGCTCGGCGTCGGTCGCAAGGGCGAGCAGGCGGCCTTCGACGGTGGCGACGACGTCGTCGTAGGGCGGGTCGAGATCGGGGACACGCGGGGCGAGCCGGATGTGCGTCGCTACGACGGTGGCGCCGGCGCGGGCGGCTTCGGTGAGATACCCCGGATCCGAGAAACCACTGATGTCATTGCCGACCACGGCGCCGACCTGGTACGCCGCCCGCGCGACCGACGCACGCCAAGTGTCGACGGAGAGCGCGACATCGAGTCGGGCAGCGGCGGCTTCGACGGCGGGGACGACACGGTCCAGCTCCTCGGCCTCGCTGACTTCGTCGCCGGCACCGGCTTTGACACCGCCGATGTCGATCAAGTCTGCGCCCTCGGCGACGAGCCGTTCACAGTGTTCTAGGAAACTGTCGAAGGCGAAGTACGAGCCCTTGTCGAAGAACGAGTCCGGCGTGCGGTTGGCTATCCCCATAACGAGAGCGCGGGCGGCCAGCTGGAAGGAGCTAGTGCCCAGTTCGAGAGTCGGGGCGAGGGTGGCTGGCGCCGCGGGTGCCGTCACTGGTGGCGTCGGGCGGATGAGCGGGTCGCCGGTCAGGCCGGTCGCGCCGGTCAGAAGAGCTTGGCCGCGAGCGCACGGCGGTACTGGGCTCGCAACGGATCCTCGGGGTCCATCGTCTCGAGAAGGTCGACGACCTCCTGACGCGCCTCATCATCGCCCGGGAGGCGCGCCAGGAGAGAGTCGAGTTCTTGCACGAGCTCTGGTCCACCGGTGGCCACGGACCGATCGGCGGTGCGAGCCAGCGCCGCAATGCGGCGGGTCTCGGCGGTCTCAGGGATCCGCTCCAGTAACCCAAGAGCCTCTTCGTGGTCTCCAGGTTCGCCGCGCTCCACCAGCAGGGCGGCAAGAGAGACGATTACCTGCTCGTTCGCGGGCTCGAGCTCGAGAGCCTTGCGGAGGGAATCGTCGTCGCCTGCCGTCAGCAGCAGCTCGATCTCGGTCGGCTGTGCGCGTTCGAGGACGCGATCTACGAACTCCTTCACGTCGCGCTCGGGGAGCGCGCCGATGAAGCGGTCGATGACCTGGCGCTTGTGGATGGCGAAGACCGCCGGGATCGACTGGACCTCGAAGGTCGCGGATACGCGTGGGTTCTCGTCTACGTTCACCTTGGCGAGCGCGGCGGCTCCCTCGGTTGCGTCGACGACCTGTTCGATGATGGGTCCGAGCGTGCGGCACGGGCCGCACCACGGCGCCCAGAGATCGATGACGACAGGAACCGTGTCGGATCGTTCGAGGACGTCCGCCTCGAACGTGGCATCCGTGACGTCGAGCGCAGTCATGGCTGCGACGGTAGCGCCGAGCCGAGCCGGTCGAGGCAGTGTCGCCCTCTGGCGGACTGGGTCCGGCTCACTCAGGCGACGAAGTACTTCGCCCGCGGGTGGTGGCACACGACGGCGAGGGTGGTCTGTTCGGGGTGGAGCTGGAAGCCCTCGCTGATCGTCACGCCGATCCGGCCCCCCTCCAGCAGGTCGACGACCTTGGCGTTGTCCTCGAGGTCCGGGCAGGCCGGGTACCCGAACGAGTAGCGGCCTCCGCGGTGCTGCTGGCGGAAGAGACCCTGCAGGGTCGGCCCGTCCTCGTCGGCGAAGCCCCACTCCTCGCGGATCCGGCGGTGCCAAAGCTCCGCGAGCGCCTCGGTCATCTCGACCGACAGGCCGTGGAGAGTGACGTAGTCGAGGTATCGGTCCGCTTTGAACAGCTCAGCCGTGCGCTGCGACGCGAGCGATCCCATCGTCGTGAGCTGGAAGGCGACGTAGTCCTTCTCGCCGGACGAGACCGAGCGGAAGAAGTCGGCGATGCAGAAGTAGGGCTCTTTCCGCTGGCGGGGCAGGGAGAAGCGCATCCGCTCTTGGGTCCTGCCGTCGTCCTCGTAGATCACGAGGTCGTTGCCGTCGCCGTTGGCGGGGAAGTACCCCCACGCGACCGAAGGCACCAGGACTCCTTCGGCCTTTGCTCGATCGAGGCGAGCGCGTAGCTCGGCTCTCACACGCTGCTTGAAGTCGGCGTCGGTCTCACCGTCGACCGGCCGGTAACCCCACTGGTTGCGGAACAGCGCCGTCTCGTTGATATACCCCGCGACGTCGTCGAGCGGGAGTCCCTTCGCAACGCGGGTGCCGAGGAACGGCGGCACGAAGACGGGGTTGTCGGTCTCGGCCTCCGGCGAACGGGCGGGAAGCGTGGAAGGGTCCACTTCGGCGAGGAGCTCACTGTTGCGCTTCGGCAGGACCCGACCGGAGCGCTCGGTCCCGAAACTCGGGTCGTCGACGCCCGAGCGCTTGATCTCCATCAGGCGGTCGAGCGTATGGAGGCCTTCGAAGGCGTCTTTCCCGTAGAAGACCTTGCCCTCGTAGGTGTCGCGCAGGTCCTTCTCTACGTAGGTGCGCGTGAGGGCCGCTCCGCCGAGGATTATCGGGTATTCATGCTTGCCAAGGCGGTTCAGCTCCTCGAGGTTGTCGCGCATGATCAACGTCGACTTCACGAGGAGGCCGCTCATGCCGATGACGTCGGCGCCGACCTCGTCGGCCTTGTGCAACATGTCCGAGATCGGCACCTTGATGCCGAGGTTGTGCACCTCGTAGCCGTTGTTCGTGAGAATGATGTCGACGAGGTTCTTGCCGATGTCGTGAACGTCGCCCTTCACGGTGGCAATCACGACGGTGCCCTTCCCGGTGTCGCCCTCTGCTCGCTCCATGTGAGGCTCGAGACGGGCGACGGCTGCCTTCATCGTCTCGGCCGATTGCAGGACGAAAGGCAGCTGCATCTTGCCGGAGCCGAACAGGTCTCCGACCGTCTTCATGCCGGCAAGCAGCATGTTGTTGACGATGTCGAGCGCCTTGTGGCCGGCGCCGAGCGCCTCGTCGAGTTCGTCCTCGAGCCCGTTCCGGTCGCCGTCGACGATGCGAAGCTCGAGGCGTCGCTCGATCGGCCAGTCCGAGCGATCCTCTTTCACGGCGGCGGTGGCGCCGCCCAACCGGTCGAAGTGGGCGATCAGCTCGGCGAGGGGGTCGTATCCGTCCTCGGGCCGACGGCGGTCGTAGATGAGATCGAGGCAGAGGTCTCTCTCGGTCTCGCCCACTCGGTGGAGGGGGAGGATCTTGGCGGCATGAACGATGGCGCCGTCGAGGCCGGCCTGGACGCACTCGTGGAGGAAGACCGAGTTGAGGACTTGCCGAGCGGCAGGGGAGAGGCCGAACGAGACGTTCGACAGACCGAGCACGGTGTGCACCCCCGGCAGTCCGGCCTTGATCCGCCTGATCCCTTCGATCGTCTCGATGCCGTCGCGGCGGGACTCCTCCATGCCGGTCGAGAGGGGGAGCGCGAGCGCGTCGAACAAGAGGTCCTCCGGCGCGAGGCCGTAGCGTTCCACTGCCAGATCGTGGATCGCCTTGGCGGCGCGGAACTTCCAATCGGCCGTGCGGGCTTGGCCCTCCTCGTCGATCGTCGTGCAGATGACCGCTGCGCCGTACTCGTTCGCGAGCGTAAGGAATCGGTCGAGCCGAGTGCCGGCGGCATCGCCGTCTTCGAGGTTTACCGAGTTGAGGACCGCTCGGCCGCCGATCCACTGCAGGGCGGCCTCGATGACTGGTGGTTCGGTGGAGTCGATGACGAGCGGAATCGTCGACTGCGACCCGAATCGGCTCGCGACCTCGTTCATGTCTCGCACGCCGTCAGCGCCGGTGTAGTCGACGCAGACGTCGAGGAGGTGAGCACCCTCTTTCACCTGGTCCCGCGCCATTGCTACCGTCGTCTCCCAGTCGCCTGCGAGCATCGCGTCGCGGAATCTCTTCGAGCCGTTGGCGTTCGTGCGCTCGCCGATCAGGAGGCACGAAGCATCCTGCTCGAACGTCACGCTCCCGTAGAGCGAGGCCGCCGACGGTTCGTGCTCAGGACGGCGCTCCTTGGGCGTCACACCTTCGACGGCTTCCACCACATGGCGGAGATGCTCTGGCGTCGTGCCGCAGCACCCGCCGACCACCGTCACACCGAGCTCCGTGACGAAACTCTTGAGGTGCGTGCCGAGAGCCTCCGGCGTGAGGTCGTAGTGCATCTTGCCCTCGACCACAGAGGGGAGTCCAGCGTTCGGGAGGGCGGAGATAGGTATACGCGAGTGGTCGGAGAGGTAGTGGAGGGACTCGTACATCTCGACCGGCCCGGTGGCGCAGTTCATTCCGATCACATCCGGACGCATCGCCTCGATCGAGGTCAGCGCGGCACCGATCTCTGTGCCGAGCAGCATGCGCCCGGTGAGCTCGATCGTGACCTGGACCTGGATCGGTACATGGAGCCCGGTCTTCGCCATCGCGCGGCGGCAAGCTTGCATCGCGGCTTTTGCCTGTAGGAGGTCGTAACTCGTCTCGACGAGGAGGAGATCGACCCCGCCGTCGAGAAGGCCCTCGGCGAGCTGCTCATAGGCGTCGCGCAGGTCCTTGAACGAGATCTGCCCGAGCGTCGGGAGCTTCGTGCCCGGTCCCATGGACCCTGCGACGAACCTCGGCCGGTCCGGGGTCGAGTACCCGTGCGCTACTTCCTTTGCGAGCTTGGCGGCCTCGGTCGCGAGCTCGATCGTGCGATCTGCCAATCCGTACTCGGTCAGCACGACCGGGAAGGTCCCGAACGAGTTCGTCTCGATCACGTCCACTCCGACTTCGAGGAAGGAACGGTGTAGGTCACGGACCACATCGGGGCGCGTCAGCACGAGCATCTCGTTGCAGCCCTCGTACACCTCGCCGCCGAAATCATCCGGTCCGAGGTCGCGAAGTTGCAGGTTGGTACCGGTCGCGCCGTCGTACACGACGACCCGCTGAGAGATGAGATCGAGATAGGGCGAGGTCGCCCGAGAAAGGGTTGCCACAGTTGTGTGAAGCTTAGTGGTCCTGAGGCGAGTCCTTGTTTGCTTGGTTGCTGGCCGGCCCGCCGGCTGATGGGGGGCGAGTCACCGGCGGGCCGACAGCGATCTAGGAAGCCGGTGCGGGCGGTGCGGGCGGTGCGGGCGGTGCGGTCGGCGCCATCGGCGCCATCGGTGGCCGGAGGCGGGGTGGCGCCGCGAGCGGGCGCGTCGGGTGAGCGAGGCGGGCCGCTTCTCGCCTGGCGTGCTCGAGCCCGGCGAAGGCGGCGCACTCAGCTGCCATGGCAGGGTGGAATCCCCATCTCACAAGCTGGGTCTCAGCCGCGGTCTGGTCGTCTCCGTAGTCGAGGAGGCTGAGCGCGAGTCGGCGCCCGTGGATCCTCAAGCGCTCCGAGAGCGGGAGTGGAGCCGCGGCTGATTCCATGAGCACCTGGTGTTCTTCCTGGAGCGTCTCGGGAAGACGGTGCAGGTGGCGTCGTGCGAGAGGCGGGAGGTGGAGCCGCACGGCAAGCGAGGAGCCGTGCCACTCGGCCATTTGGAAGTCGACGCATCGCTTTACTGTGCGCGAGAACGGCGAGTTGGGACCAGAGCGCTCGCCGATGCCGAGCCGGCGTGCGAGATCTTGCACCTCGAACTCGACGCCCGCCGGCGCGTCGTCGAGGTGAGAGGCAAAACGACGGAGTAGCCAGGTCGTCGACGGCCCGAGCACCGGGAGCCAGAAGGTCTCGACGTAGGCAGAGCGCGGGTCGTGACCGATCTCGTCGATGACTGGGTCGAGCCAGGGCTCAACGCACAGGCGGCCCGGCGATGAGCGGGGTGGATCGCCGTTGGCATGCAGTCGGAGCGCTGGCGGGTCGACAGGCAAAAGGGTCGTCATCAGGGGACCTCCGGGGGAGAGGTGCGGATCAGGGCGTTGAAAGTATTTCATATCGTTTCAATGTATGCAAGTGCGAATCAAACTTCCTTTGGGCGGAGTGGCCGACCTTGGGGAATGATGACCTCACAAGTAGGGTTTATGACCTTGAGAACGAGGGCGCACGAGCGCCGGTAGAGGAGGCAGAGGTGCCGAATTTCAGGGACCTCTTGAATCAAGTCCGCCAGGAGATCCGAGAAGTCGACCCAGAAGCTGCGGCGGGTGAGCGGGATCGGGCTGTCTGGCTTGATGTGAGAGAAGCGGACGAATATGCACAAGGGGCCATCCCGGGTGCGCTGCACATCCCGCGTGGCTTCGTGGAGCTGCAGGTCGAGGGCCGGATCGCGGACAAGACGCAACCTGTCGTCGTCTACTGCGCGGGTGGCACTCGCTCGGCGTTCGCCGCAAAGGCGCTGGGAGACCTCGGTTACACCGACGTCGTGTCGATGTCGGGCGGCTTCAACAAGTGGAAGGACGAGGGCAGGGAGTGGATCACGCCTCGGACCCTCTCGGCCGAGCAGCGGAATCGCTACCACCGTCATCTCCTCCTGCCCGAGGTCGGTGAGAGCGGGCAACAGAAGCTCCTCGAGTCAAAGGTGCTGTTGCTCGGTGCTGGCGGGCTCGGGTCGCCTGCCGCGCTGTACCTGGCAGCGGCGGGCGTCGGGACGCTCGGGATCATCGACATGGACGTCGTGGAC
>PLDN01000068.1 GCA_003136185.1 Acidimicrobiaceae bacterium
GGGAGAGTAGGTCGTCGCCGGAATATTTCTTAGTAGCGGCCCCGCGTCTTGATCGTCCAACGGTCAGGATGCGGGGTCGTTGCGCGCCCGCACGCAGGGAACATAGGTCCGGGAACTCGCGGCGGCCGCATGGACAATGCATCAGCTCAGCCGCAAATGAGCCCACCCAGCGGGCGCTATCGTCAACAACATGAGCCCGCACACTGGTGGCGGACGACCCACCCGTCGGGCCTCGAGCCCGAAGCCGCGCGATCGAAGGCGCGCACCTGTCCCGAAGGGCAACGGCGGTACGTCCGGGACGAAGGCTCAGCGAATCCAGCGCGAGCACGTCAGCGACGAGACCATTGAAGCCGGTCGTTACAGGGCGCGCCGCGAACGCAACTTCGAGCTTCCTCGTGGAGTGGTCGAAGAGCTGCGGGACGCACCCGACGGCAAGACTGCCGTCATGCTCGAGCGCCGCCTCGTAAACGCGGCGCAGGCTTATGAGCGCGACCGCTACAAGGAAGCCCTTAGCGCAATCAAACCGGTCGTCGACGCTGTACCCGACTCGGCAGCCGCCCGCGAGCTCTACGGGCTCACGCTCTACCGGCTCGATCGTTGGCGTCACGCAGCTGCGGAGCTGCGGCGCGTCCACGAGATGACAGGGAGCTTCGATCAGCACCCGGTCATCGCCGACTGCGAGCGGGCAATGGGACGAATCGACCGGGTGCACGAGCTGTGGGACGAGCTCCGCAAGGCGGGAGTCGACAAAGCGGTGCTCGTCGAAGGCCGTCTCGTAATGGCGGGCGCCCTAGCGGACTCGGGCGATCTCGAGGGGGCGATCACTCTCCTCCAGCCGGCCGCAAAGCATCGCAAGCACGCCGACGTGCCGGTCCTCCGGGAGTGGTACGCCCTGGCGGACCTCTACGAGATTGCGGGCGACCTCCCACGTGCCCGCGAGCTTTTCGCAAGAGTCGCAACTCAAGCACCTGACCTGCTGGATGCTCCCGAGCGACTGCGAGCCATCCGCTAGCCCGCCAAGCAACCAGCAGACCTCAAGACCAGTAAACCGAAGAGCAAGGATCAAGTGGACCGTCTCGGCCTCGTAGGCCTCCCGAACTCAGGCAAGTCAGCCCTCTTCAACGCCCTCACCGGCGGTGACGCGCTCGTCGCGTCGCATCCCTTCTCGACAACCGAGACAGAGATCGGAATCGCGTCCGTGCCCGACCATCGCCTCGTCGCGCTCGCCAAGATGAGCGAGAGCAAGAAGGTCGTGGCTGCCGCCTTTGAGATAGTCGACATCGCCGGCATTCAGAAGTCGACCGAGAAAGGTGACGGCCTCGGCAGCCGCTTCCTCGCGGGCGTGCGGGAGGTCGATGCGCTCGCACTCGTCTTGCGTAGCTTCGAAGACGAGTCGGCGCCGGGCGAGACCGATCCCATGGAAGCCCTCGCAACGCTCGAGTTCGAGCTGGTGCTGGCAGATGCCGGTTCGCTCGAGACCCAACTCGAACGAGCCGCCAAGAAACGCGCCGCAGCCGACCCAACCCTCTCGGCCGCCATCGAGGTCGCGCCGAAGGCGCTCGAGATCCTCCACGAGGGAACGCCTCTTTACCGTTCGAAGCTCACGGCCGAGGAGCGCGCGACGCTCCGGCCGCTGTTCCTGCTCACGAACAAGCCGCTCGTGGTAGTCGTCAACATCGGCGAGGACGAGATCGACAGCGCTGAGACCACGGTCGATCAGATCCGTGGTGAGCTCGGGGGGGCCGCCGAGGTGCTCGCAGTGTCTGTGCAACTGGAGGCAGAAGCGGCCCGCCTCGATCCTGGCGAACGCCAGGAGATGTTGGAGGGCCTCGGCCTCGGCGAGGGAGCGCTCGTCAGGGTTGCCAGAGCAGCCTGGGTCATACTCGGCCGCCAGACCTTCCTCACGACGGGCGAAGACGAGTCGCGGGCTTGGATGTTCCGCACCGGTGCGAAGGCACCGGAATGCGCCGGCGTCATCCACTCCGACCTGCAGCGGGGCTTCATAAAAGCCGACGTGATCGCCTGGGACGAGCTGCTCGAGCTCGGTTCGTTCGCCGCCGCCCGATCCAAAGGCAAGGTCCGCCTCGAAGGGAAGGACTACGTCGTCCAAGATGGTGACGTGCTCGAGATCCGCTTCAACGTCTGAGGAGCCGCATCGATGACAAGCGAGGTCGACCCCGACATGTTGCCCCTCATCGAGTTCGATCCCGACCGAGTCGCGATGATCGAGCCGTCTTCGCACTTCGGCGCGGACTGGCTCGAGAGGCCGGAGGTGCCGGCTGTGGGAGTGGCGTGTTACTTCGGGGACGCGGTCGAGCGCATCGCCCGTGAGCGGGAGGCCGAAGTGGTGACTCACATCGTCGCCGAGCACGGTCGCCACGCGGTCTATGCCCTCGAGCACGCCGGCACGAGACTCGCCTTCTACCAGGCTGGTCTCGGAGCCCCGCTCGCAGCCGGACTACTGGAGGAGATGATCGACTACGGCTGCCGGACGATCGTCGCTTGCGGAGGGTGCGGCGCCCTCGATGCCTCGTTGGCGCTCGGCCATGTCGTAATCGTCGACGAGGCACTGCGGGACGAGGGAACCTCCTATCACTACCTGCCGCCGAGCCGGACGGTGTCAGCCAATCCCGCCGTGGTGCGGGTACTCGAGGGCGTCTTGGAGAAAGCCGGCGTCCCTCACGAGACCGGCAAGACCTGGTCGACTGACGCGATCTACCGGGAGACCCACGGAAAGGTCGCCCGTCGTCGGGAAGAGGGCTGCCTGACGGTCGAGATGGAGGCGTCCGCTCTCATGGCTGTCGCCCAGTTCCGCGGGATCCAATTCGGCCAGCTCCTCTACGCCGGCGACACGCTCGCGGGCGAAGTCTGGGACCACCGCAACTGGGTTCATGCCCACGACGTCCGGGAGCAGATCTTCTGGCTGGCAGCGGATGCGGCAGTGGCCCTTGCCTCGACCTGAGGCGCTGCCGACGGGCGGGGGTAGGCTCGCGCGCGCATTTGGCCGCGTACGAAGGAGGAACGGTGGGGACTGACGTCCACGAGCTGCTCGGTGACGAGGCGGAGTCGCTGCTGACCCACCATGCCACGGCATTTCCACGCGAAGGATTGATCCTTCCTGGCCCGGACTTCATCGACCGCGTGCTCGTCTCGAGCGATCGCCCCATCGCCGTCTTACGCAATCTCGCCGAGACGTTCCGCCACGGCCGCCTCGGTGGGACCGGTTATCTCTCGATCCTGCCGGTCGACCAGGGGATCGAGCACTCGGCTGCGGCGAGTTTCTCGAAGGACCCGGCCTACTTCGACCCCGAGAACCTCGTCCGACTTGCCATCGAGGGCGAGTGCTCTGCGATCGCGTCGACGCTCGGCGGTCTCGCAATCGTCTCGCGGAAGTACGCCCACAAGATCCCCTTCATCGTGAAGCTCAACCACAATGAGCTGCTCACTTACCCGGCGAAGGCAGACCAGGTGCCTTTTGGTACTGCCCGCCAGGCGGCAGATCTCGGCGCGGTCGCCGTGGGAGCGACCGTCTACTTCGGCTCGGAGGAGTCGACCCGCCAAATCCGTGAGGTGAGCGAGATGTTTGCCGAGGCCCACCGCCTCGGGCTGTACACGGTGCTCTGGTGCTACCTCCGCAACAACGCGTTCAAGACAAAGGACGCCGACTACAGCGTGTCCGCCGACCTCACCGGCCAGGCGAACCACATAGGCGTCACGATCGAAGCGGACATCATCAAGCAGAAACAAGCCGAGAACAACGGCGGCTACACGGCCATCGGCTTCGGGCGCACCGATCCTCTCGTCTACGACAAGCTCACGACGGACCACCCGATCGACCTCACGAGGTGGCAGGTCGTGAACTGCTACGCCGGACGTATCGGCCTGATCAACTCCGGGGGCGAATCGAGCGGTGCCTCGGACCTCGCCCAAGCAGTTCGGACCGCTGTCATCAACAAGCGAGCCGGAGGCACGGGACTCATCGTCGGGCGCAAGGCGTTCCAGCGGCCGATGGACGACGGGGTGGCCCTTATCCACGCTGTGCAGGACGTCTTCTTAGATCCGGCGATTACGATCGCCTGAGAAATCCAGAGAAATATGGCCTCTCAGCGGTAGGTCTTGCCCGACGCGCCTGAGACATCACAGGCCTCTTCGTCTCATGGCGGTAAGCTCGCGTAAGCACGTTCGCATGGGGATGGAGACGACGTGACCAGCACGACCGAGTCCACACACGGGACAAACCAGAAGATTCAGCACGTCGACCGAGTAGTTATCCGCTTCGCGGGTGACTCGGGTGACGGCATGCAGGTCACCGGAGACCAGTTCACGAACGAGAGCGCGATCTTCGGAAACGACCTCTCGACGCTCCCGAACTTTCCCGCAGAGATCCGCGCTCCCGCAGGGACGATGGCTGGCGTGTCCGCCTTCCAGGTGCACATTTCGGATCACGACATCCTCACACCGGGTGACGCGCCGAACATCCTCGTCGCGATGAATCCGGCAGCACTGCGCGCAAATGTGGGCGATCTGCCGGTCGGTGGCACCATCGTCCTCAACTCCGATGCCTTCGACGAGCGCGCGCTCGGCAAGGCCGGATATACCGCCGATCCGCTGACGGACGGCAGTCTCAGCAGCTTCAAGGTGTACGAGGTCCCTATGACGACGCTCACCATTGAGGCGTGCAAGCCGACCGGCGCGAGGCCACGCGACGCCGAGCGGAGCAAGAACTTCTTCGCGCTCGGTCTCGTGTCCTGGCTCTACCAACGCCCGACCGATGTGACCGAGCAGTGGATCGGTGTGCGATACGGCACGAACCAGATCGTCGTCGACGCCAACCGGTTGGCATTTCGGGCCGGGTACAACTTCGGCGAGACCGCCGAGCTCTTCGACTCCGTCTACGAGATCGCGCCGGCCGAGCACGAGCCCGGCACGTACACGAACATCACGGGCAACACAGCGCTTGCTTGGGGGCTAATCGCGGCGGCCCAGCTGGGGGGAGTGTCGATCTTCCTCGGGTCCTACCCGATCACGCCGGCCTCCGACATCTTGCACGAACTCTCCAAGCACAAGAACTTCGGCGTCCGCACGCTGCAAGCCGAGGACGAGATCGCCGGGATCGGCGCAGCCCTCGGGGCAGCGTTCGGTGGAGCCCTCGGCATCACGACGACGAGCGGCCCGGGGATCGACCTGAAGGCGGAGACGGTCGGCCTGGCGGTCAGCCTCGAGCTTCCCCTCCTCATCGTCGACATCCAGCGGGGCGGTCCTTCGACCGGACTTCCGACCAAGACCGAGCAGTCCGACCTATTGCATGCAATGTTCGGGCGCCACGGCGAGGCGCCGGTGCCGATCGTCGCTGCGAAGACGCCGGCCCATTGCTTCGAGGCGGCGATCGAGGCGGTGCGGATCGCGCTCAAATACCGCACACCGGTGTACCTGCTGTCCGACGGCTACCTCGCCAACGGCTCCGAGCCCTGGCGGCTACCGGCGATCGAGGATCTGCCGGACATCTCAACGACCTTCGCGCCCGCGCCGATCGCCACCGGCCCAGGCGACGGCGAGGGAGGCACCAATGGCACGGTGCCCGCGCCCATCTTCCAACCCTACGAGCGCGATCCCGTGACGCTCGCCCGGCCGTGGGCGTTGCCGGGCACTCCCGGGCTCGAACACCGCATCGGCGGCCTCGAGAAAGAGGACGTGACGGGCGACGTCTCATACGACCCGATCAACCACGAGAAGATGGTCCATCTGCGCGCCGACAAGATCGCCGGCATCGCGCGGGACATCCCGCTCGTGGAGCTCGATGACGAGGGCGGCGACGCTCGCGTCCTTCTCCTCGGCTGGGGTTCGACATATGGGGCGATCGCAGCCGCCGTCCGGCGGATCCGCGCCGTCGGCAAGAGCGTGGCGCAAGCCCACCTCGTCCATCTCAACCCGTTCCCATCCAACCTCGGCGAGGTGCTCGGTTCCTACGAGCGGGTCATCGTTCCGGAGGGCAACCTCGGCCAGTTGACCAAGCTCGTGCGGGCCGACTTCCTCGTCGATGCACGCCTCCTCTCGCGGGTGCAGGGCACACCCTTCCGGGTGGCCGAGATCGAGCGAGTGGTGCTCGACGCGTTGGCCGAGCTCGAAGGGCTCGCCGGGCTGGACGACCACGCGAAGGAGGAGAGCCGATGACCGACGTGGCCGTTCCCATCACGACCCGCAAGGACTGGTCGAGTGACCAGGACGTTCGCTGGTGCCCTGGATGTGGGGATTATTCGATTTTGGCTGCGATGCAGTCTCTCCTGCCTGAGATGGGAGTACGCCGAGAGAACACGGTGTTCGTCTCGGGCATCGGCTGTGCGGCTCGCTTCCCGTATTACATGAACACCTACGGTATGCACTCGATCCACGGTCGGGCCCCTGCGATCGCGACCGGTCTGGCGGTCACACGCCCTGACCTCGACGTGTGGGTCGTCTCAGGCGACGGCGACGCGCTCTCGATCGGCGGGAACCACCTCATCCACGCTCTGCGCCGCAATGTCAACATCACGATCTTGTTGTTCAACAACCAGATCTACGGCCTCACCAAGGGTCAGTACTCACCGACGTCCGAGGTCGGCAAGGTCACCAAGTCGACGCCCTTCGGATCGCTCGACACGCCGTTCAACCCCGTCAGCCTGGCACTCGGGGCTGAGGCTTCGTTCGTGGCCCGAACGCACGACATGGATCGCAAGCACATGCAAGAGATGTTCCGTCGCGCTCATGACCACCGTGGAGCGGCGCTCGTCGAGGTCTACCAGAACTGCAATGTCTTCAACGATGGCGCATTCGACGAGGTGACAGGGAAAGCCACCCGCGAGGAGATGCTGATCCCGCTCGAGCACGGGCAGCCGATTCGTTTCGGCGCCGATGGGCATCGCGGTGTCCGGATGAACGAGCAGGGACACCTCTCCCTCGTCGAGGTAGCAGACTTGGGGGAGCAGGCACTGCTCGTCCACGACGAAGCCCGCCCTGATCCGGACCTGGCGTTCGCGCTCAGCCGCCTCGCGCGCGGCCCGCACGAGCCGACCCCTATGGGCGTGTTCCGCGCTGTCGAGCGCCCCGACTATGGGAGCCAGGTCGATTCTCAGCTTCTCGATGCACAGGCTCGCAAGGGGCCGGGCGATCTAGAGGCGCTCCTGCGCTCGGGTACGACCTGGACGGTCGACTGACGAAGGAGCAGTTCAGGCGGCGCAGCTGCCTGAGCAGCCAACTGACCTGCCTGAAGTAGCCTCGCGGCATTCGACGCCGACGCATCATCTCGATCTTCGCGTCCACCGCGATAGCTGCCGTAACTCTGGCGGCTTGTGGCAGTTCACCTGCCGCATCACACCCTCCGACTACCGGCCACACCAAGCCGACACCGGCGACCGCCGATGCTGCAACGCAAGCGTTCCCGGCGGTGAAGGGCGCGCACGTCATCACCCTGCAAGATTCCCGCTCGTACACTCCGCACGCGCCTAAGGGCGCGACTGACGACTACCACTGCACGCTCGTCAACCCGCAACTCACTCAGAACTCGTTCATCATCGGGAGCCACTTCTACCCGAACAGCCCCGAGGTGCACCACGCGATCCTGTTCGAGGTGCCCCCGAGTCAGGCGGCGGAGGCAAGGGCGGCGGACAAGGGTGGTATGGGCTGGACTTGTTTCGGCGAGGCCGGCGTCGGGCAGTGGCTCGCCGTGTGGGCTCCAGGTCACGGTCTCGACATGACGCCGAAAGGCACAGGCTTCTACTTCCCGAAGGGAAGCATGGTCGTCATGCAGGTCCACTACAACCTGCTCGAAGGCGACAAGCCGACCCACGTGCAGTTGAAGCTCCAGACGGTGCCGTCGGCCTCTGCCCACTTGAACCCGCTCCAACTCGACCTCGTTCTTGCCCCGCCGGATGTCCCGTGCCCCTCGGGCGTCCACGGGCCACTGTGCAACCGGGCAGCGTCGCTCGCGAACCTCGGGAAACAATTCGGTCCGAGCGCGATCAGTTTCGTTGACGGCCTTGAGCAGAGCTGCGGCCGTAGCACTGTCGACCCGCCGGGCGGCGACACCACGAGTTGCACCACGCCGGTCGGTGTGAGCGGCAAGATCCTGCGAATCCAACCGCACATGCACCTGCTCGGGGTCGGGATGAAGGTCACGCTCAACCCGGGCACGCCTCAGGCGAAGGTACTGCTGAACGACACCAGATACGACTTCGACTACCAGCGCTACTTCGACATGCCGCAACCGGTGACGGTGGAAGCGGGCGACTCGATACAGGTCACCTGTACTTACAACCCGCGGCTCCGACAAGAGCTCCCGCAGCTCCGAAAGCTCCAGCCGCGTTACGTAACTTGGGGCGACGGGTCGTCTGACGAGATGTGCCTTGCGATCATCAGCTTCATCGGCAATTCGAGTGGGAACAGCGGCAACCTTGCTCCCGGCGCTGGTGTGAGAGTGAAGAAGAGTCGGTCGCGGCCCTAGCCGGCATCGAGCTCGCGGAAGACCATTCCAGTGCGGGGCTTCGGATAAAAGAACGTCGATTTCGGCGGCATCCGCCGCCCCCCGTGGGCGATCCCCGCTATCTGTTGCACCGACACGGGCCGGAGAAGTACGGCCGCGACAGCCTTACCATCAGCTACGGCGCGGGCGGCTTCGAGCACTCCATGCTGATATGTCACCTCTGCGCCGGGCACGGACTCGAGCGCGCGTGCAAGCCGGGTCGAGTCGAGGTCGTCGTCGTTCGGCTGCAGAAGTGACGGTCGTGGTGTCAGCAGATAGGCGCCTTCTTGAGTCAAGAGCGCGAGCGCTCCCACCTTCGTCATCTCGTCCCGGAGCGCGATCGGATCACTCGGCCCCGGCATGACTTCGAACGACGGTTCCAGCTGCGAGACAAGCTTTTCGGGGTCGACGCCCGTAACCAGGCGATGTATCGCCTGAACGGCAAGCTCGGATTCCGTCAGCTCGACGACGAGGGCCAGCAGGGCATCTGATCCCGCTGAAGCCGGGTCGTCGACGTAATACGCGCAGGCTGTCTCGTAACGGTGATGGCCATCCGCGATGAGAACGGGCGTGTTGCCGATGAGCGCTGTGATCTGCCCGATGAGGCCGGCGTCCGAGGTCGCCCAGCACTCGTGAACCGTCCCGGAGTCGTCAACTGCCCGGTAAGCCTCGCCAGATTCAAGTGCGACGGCGTCGCAGCGCTCGCCAAGGCCCCTCGCGAGCGAGAGGCCCCAGATCGGTGAGAAGTTCGTCCGCGCCGCCCGCAGGAGCGACAAGCGATCGTGCTTGTCCTTTGAGATCGTCTGCTCGTGGGGGAGCACCTCGCCTGAGTGGTCCGGGTCGAGGCCGAGCGCACCGAGGACGCCGGTCGTCGTGCGGGTAGAGCCGTCCTCCTCACTAAAGGTCATGCGGTAGACGTACAGCTGCGGTTCGCCGGCGATCACGACCGCGTGAGATTCGTGCCAAGCTCGCCAGAGCGTCGCCGCGTGCTCGTACCGGTCGCCTCCAGCTGGGTCCTCGGGAAGCTCCACCAGGATCGAGTTGTAGGGCGAGCGCGCCGCCAGCTCGGCCCGCTCTGGCGGCCCCACCACGTCATAAGGAGGTGCGACGACGTCGCCCAGATCCACGATCGCCTTGTTGTAAGTAGTCCCTCGAAACGCAGCCAAGCGAGCCATCCGCCATACCTACCAGTCACGATGGCCGCGTCGCCAAACGAGCATTATCCAAGCGTCGGCGGGATCTGGCAGCATTCGAAGATGGCTTGGGTTCTCGACTGCGACGGTGTCATCTGGCTCGCCGACGAGCCGATCGCTGGCGCGGCGGCCGCCATCGCGCGGTTGCGCGAGAGTGGCGAGCGGGTCGTGTTCCTCACGAACAACTCTTGGCCGCGAGTTGCCGAGCACGTCGCGAAGCTCCGGGGGATGAGCATTCCGACCGATCCTGACGACGTCGTGACGTCGTCCATGGCGGCAGCTCGACTGATCTCGCCAGGCGAGCGTGTGCTCATTCTCGGTGGCCCTGGCTTGCACGACGAGCTGCGGGCTGTAGGAGCCGAGTTGATCGAACCGGGCGAGGGCGATCCGATGACGGTACAAAGCGTCGTGGTTGGCATGGACCTCGGATTCAGCTACGCCCGGCTCTCTGCCGCCACTACTGCGCTCCGGGCCGGCAAGGCCCGCCTGATCGCCACCAACGAGGACGCGACCTTTCCGACGGCCCACGGCCTCCTGCCAGGCGCTGGCTCGGTCGTGTCAGCTGTCGCGACGGCCGGCGGCGTCTCTCCCATCGTTGCGGGCAAGCCGTACAAGCCGGTCGCCGAGCTCCTTGCCGACCGAGTGGGGAGCGTCTCGATGATGGTGGGAGACAGGCCCTCGACCGACGGGCGTATGGCCCGGGTGCTTGGGGTGCCCTTCGGTCTCGTCCTCACCGGTGTCACGCCGAAAGGTCACGGGCCGGTCGATCCCGTGCCCGACGCCGAGGCGGCCGATCTGGGCGCGCTGGTCGACGCCGTGCTGGCCGATAAATGACGAGATTGCGGCGGCCTGTGGCCACTATCACTGCTTACAGTTGCAAGCAGGCCAGCTCAGGGCTATAATCGCAGCTATGGCTCCCAAAAATCCCATTGAGCGGTACATCAGCGCTGGCTTGGCGTTCTCGCAGCTCACGCGCAAGCGGGCAGAAGAGATCGTCAAGGATCTCGTGCAAGAGGGCGAGGTCGGACGTGACCACGCGGAAGAATGGGTCGACGACCTAGTCACCCGCAGCCGCCGCAGCGCCGAGCAGTTCACCTCACTGGTCCGCGGCGAGGTCCGCAGGCAAGTGGACCAGCTCGGTCTCGTCCGCCATGCGGACCTCGAGCGTTTCGTGAACTCTGCGAGGCGCGCCGGCGAGAAGTCCGTCCGCGGCGCCGCCCGCCGGGCCGGCTCAGCTGGCGAGAGCGTGGTCGCAACTGGAGAGAGCGCCGTCGCGGCCGCCAAGCGTCCCGCGACCGCCAAGCGTGCGGCTACGGCGAAGAAGACCACAAGGGCTGCAAAGAAGACCAGCGCTGCGAAGAAGACCACGGTCGCCAGGCGTCCCGCAGCCGCCGCCAAGAAGACAGCTGCAGCGGTGAAGCGCCCGGCAGCGGNNCGACGGCAGCCAAGAAGACGACGCGTACGGCAGCCAAGAAGACGGCGGGCGCGGCGAAGAAGCGCACTGCTTCCTGACGAGGTGACTCCGCGAGCTCGTCGTGGTAACGCTGGCACCATGGCCCACGACCCGCGAGGATGGCGGCGTGACCGCGGTCCTGCTAGTCCTTCACCCCAAACGCCCTGAGGCGGCCGCGCTCGCCGCGATTGCTCGGGCGTGGTGGGAGGAGCGCGGCCACGAAGTCGTGACTTGGGACGACGGCCTCGCGGCCGTCCCGAACGTGGATTTCGCCATCAGCCTCGGCGGCGATGGCACGATGTTGAGAACGGTGCAGCTGGGGCTTCCGACCGGAATTCCCGTACTCGGTGTCAACCTCGGCCGGATGGGTTACCTCGCTGAGGTCGAGCCAGCGAATCTGGTGCCGGCGCTCGCGCGAATCGTCAGCGGTGACTACCTCGTCGAAGAGCGGATGGTGCTCGAGGTCGACGTCCGAGCGGTCGGCCAGCCAGCGCTCCGCCTCCTCGCCCTCAACGAAGCGATCGTCGAGAAGACCGCTCCCGGGCACACCATCCGCGTAGCCGTCGCGATCGGGGGCAGACCCTTCCTCACCTACGTGGCCGATGGGCTGCTCGCTTGCACGCCGACCGGATCGACCGCCTACAACCTGTCAGCCCGCGGACCGGTGGTCTCCCCGCTGCTGCGGGCCATCATCCTCACACCGGTCGCACCGCATCTCGTCTTCGATCGCTCGCTCGTACTCGAACCGGACGAAGAGGTCGAGATGACGCTGCTCAACGGGCATCCCGCCGCGGCTGTCATTGATGGCTCGCGGGTCGTCCCGCTGAACACTGGGGATACGGTCAGCTGTCGCGGCGCGGCGGAGCGAGCCCGGCTCGTCACCTTCGGCGACGTCGACTTCCACTCCGTGCTCCGGTCCCGCTTCGGCCTGACGGATCGGTAGCCGGAATTGCTCGTCGAACTTCGGGTCCAGAACCTCGGTGTGATCGACGATCTCGCTCTTCATCTCGGCAGTGGCATGACCGCGTTGACGGGAGAGACTGGCGCCGGCAAGACCTTGCTCGTCGAAGCGCTCGAGCTCCTGATGGGTGGCCGCGCCGATCCGACTCTCGTTCGAGCTGGGACGGACGGGGCGGTCGTCGAGGGGCGCTTCTCACATGACGGCACAGAGATGGTGGTAGTCCGCGAGATCCCAGCTGACGGTCGTTCCCGGGCCTATATCGACGGTCGCATGGCGACAGCCGCGGCACTGGCCGAGGTAGGCACCGGACTGGTCGATCTTCACGGCCAACACGCCCACCAGTCCCTACTCCACCAGAGTGCGCAGCGCGCTGCGCTGGATCGGTACGCCGGCGTCACGACCGAGCACGTCGAAAACGCACAAGCCGATGTGCGAGCGCTCGACGAACGGTTGGCCGATCTCGGCGGCGACGAGCGTGCGCTGGCACGGGAGCTCGATCTCCTGGCCTTCCAACTGGACGAGCTCGAGTCCGCTGCATTGAGTGATCCGGAGGAGGATGCCTTCCTTCAGGCCGAGGAGACGGTGCTCTCGAGTGCGGGAGCTCTCCGGCAGGCAGTCGCAGAGGCGCGGAACCTGCTCGGTCAAGACGACGGCTCACGCGACCTCATCGGACGCGCGTCGGCGGCGCTCGCTCACCACGAGCCCTTGGGAGACCTGGGCGAGCGACTCGAGACGGTCTCAGCCGAGATCGACGACGTCCTCGCAGACCTGAGGGGCCGGTCAGAGGGCTTCGAGGACGACCCCGAGCGGCTCGCAGCCGTGCAGGAACGACGACGGCTTCTCTCCGAGCTGAGACGCAAGTACGGCGTCACTCTGTCGGCCGTGATCGAATTCCGAGACGCCGCGCGCGCTCGCCTCGGCGACATCCAAGCCGGGGACGCCCGCCGCGCCGAGCTCGCGGAGCAGCGCGATCGGGCGCTCGAGGCGCTCACAGCTGCAGAGGAGGCGCTCGGCGACGCTCGTCGAGCCGCTGCCCCGCAACTCGGACAAGAGATCGAGACGAGGTTGCGCGTGCTCGCCCTGCCTCGGGCGCGCCTCGAGGTCTCGGTGCCTCGCGAGGGCCGCGGCGATGCAGTCGAGTTCCGTTTTGGTGCCAACGCCGGGGAGGCGGCGCTCCCGCTGGCGAAAGTCGCATCGGGTGGGGAGCTCGCCCGCGCGATGCTTGCGACAAGGTTGGTGCTCACTGACGCTCCACCCACCCTTGTCTTCGATGAGGTCGATGCTGGGATCGGAGGCGAGGCCGCTCTTTACGTCGGGCGAGCGCTCGCCGAGCTCGGCGAGCGGCACCAGGTACTCGTCGTTACCCACCTCGCCCAGGTAGCGGCATTCGCGACAGAGCAGATCGCCATAGAGAAACGCGAGTCGGCCGACCGTACAGTCACCACCTCCCGACCGGTCTCGGGCGAGGAAAGGCTGGCCGAGCTGTCGAGAATGCTGTCGGGACAGCCCGCGAGCCTGACTGCGAGGCGGCACGCGGAGGAGCTTTTGCAAGTCGCCGCGGGCAATTCCGTCGGTGCCGCCTTTACCTCCGGTACTCTTGCCGAGCGGACACCTTGGAGGACAGTGTGAGCAAGTTCGTGTTCGTGACCGGCGGAGTGTCGAGTTCCCTCGGCAAGGGGTTGACTGCCTCGTCGCTCGGTCGACTTCTAAAGTCGCGGGGCCTGCGGGTCACGATGTGCAAGCTCGACCCGTACATCAACGTCGATCCCGGCACGATGAACCCGTTCGAGCACGGCGAGGTCTTCGTGACCGACGACGGTGGCGAGACTGACCTCGACCTCGGTCACTACGAGCGCTTCATCGACGAGAACCTCCATCGCGACTCGAACGCCACGACGGGCCAGATCTACTCCTCGGTGATCTTGAAGGAGCGCCGGGGCGACTACCTCGGCAAGACGGTGCAGGTAATTCCTCACATCACCGACGAGATCAAAGAGCGGGTCCGCAGGCTCGGCCGCGAGGACATCGACGTCGTCATCGTGGAAGTGGGCGGGACGGTCGGTGACATTGAGATCGTGCCGTTTCTCGAGGCAATTCGGCAGTTCCGGCGTGAGGTTGGCCGCGACAACGTGTGCTACCTACACCTCACCTTCGTGCCCTTCCTCCCGACCGCCGGCGAGCACAAGACCAAGCCGACGCAACACTCCGTCACAGAGCTGCGTAGCCGGGGCATCCAGCCGGACGTAATCGTCTGCCGGAGCGAGCACCCCTTCCCTGAAAGCTTGAAGCGGAAGATCTCGTTGCTTTGCGACGTGGAGGTCGAGGCCGTCGTCTCGGCGGTCGACGCCGCGAGCATCTACGAGATCCCGATCGTGCTCCACGAAGAAGGGCTGGACGACATAGTCTGCCGCTTGCTCTGCTTCGACGGGCCGAAGTACGAGATCGACCTCTCGGGCTGGGAGCACCTGCTCGAGCGGGTGAACGCCGCACGCAACGTCGTGAGGGTCGGCGTGATCGGCAAGTACGTAAACCTGCCGGACGCCTACCTGTCGGTCGTCGAGGCGCTGCGCCACGCGGGCTTCGGGCAAGGTGCGCGTGTCGAGATTGAATGGATCCAGGCCGAAGAGGTCACGGGCATGCTGGCCGGCGCCCGCCTCGACGGGTTGGACGGCATCGTGATCCCTGGCGGCTTTGGCGAGCGCGGCGTCGAAGGCAAGATCACCGCAGCCGGCTACGCCCGTGAGCATGGCATCCCCTGTCTCGGACTCTGCCTCGGACTTCATGCGATGGTGGTCGACTTCGCCCGCAACGTCGTGGGTCTGGCCGGCGCTAACTCACGTGAGGTTGATCCGGTCACGCCGTACGCGGTCATCGACCTCATGAACGAGCAGCTCGAGGTGATCGAGAAGGGCGGCACCATGCGCCTCGGGGCCTACGTGGCCCGCCTCAAGCCCGGATCGCAAGTGGCACAGCTCTATGGTGAGGAGACGGTGTCCGAGCGCCATCGGCACCGCTACGAGGTGAACCCGCGCTACCGCACCCGGTTGGAAGAGTCGGGGCTCGTCTGCTCAGGGGTCGAGTCGAAGGACAACCGCCTCGTCGAGTTCATCGAGCTGCCGAGTCATCCGTTCTGGGTTGCCACCCAGGCACATCCTGAGTTCAAGAGCCGCCCGGACCGCCCCCACCCGCTCTTCGGGGGCCTCGTGGCGGCGGCACTCGAGCGGTCGGAGGCTCGTACGCCCCGTCTGCTGGACCTCAATGCCGTCGGCTGACGGTCCCGAGGCCGACGCGTTCCGCAGGATCGGGGAGAGACCACGGTACGACGGGGGTTTCTTTCGGGTCGTGACCGGCACCTTCGTCGGGCCGGACGGATTCACCTTCGAGCGTGAGGTGATTCGGCACCCTGGTGCGGTGTGCGCGGTGCCGCTCGAGGCGGACCGCCAGAGCGTCTTGATGATCCGCCAGTACCGGGCCGCGGTCGACCAGGCCATGCTCGAGCTTCCGGCGGGCAAGCGGGACATCGAGGGCGAGGACCCGAAGGTGTGTATCGCGCGGGAGCTCGTCGAGGAGATCGGGCGCGAGGCAACCCAGCTGACCGAGGTTGCCCGCTTTTACAACTCGCCTGGCTTTTGCAACGAAGAGACGATCTGCTACCTGGCCGAAGGCCTGATCGAATGCCCGCGCGAAGCGCACGGCATCGAAGAAGAGCACCTGACAGTCGAGCGGGTAGCACTCGACGATGTCGAGGAACTGATGGCGGCGGGCGACCTCGCCGACGCGAAGTCGATTATCGGCCTGCTGGCTGCTCGTGCCGTGGTGGCGGGGGCGCGGGCAAAGAGCTCACAGCCCTCGATCTTCGGGGCATAGGGCCTAGGGCTTAGAGCCGAGAACTGGAGACGAAGGGGCCGAACTGGAAACTCGAACGGGCCAGCCCCTGAGCACCGACTCCGAGGAATACCTGAGCTTTCTCGCCGTCGAGAAGGGAAGGGCGCAGTCCTCGATCTCCTCGTACCGGCGGGACTTGTTGGCTTATGAGGAGTTCCTCGCCGGCCGGGGCCTCGCCATCGGTGACGTCTCATCGAGGGTCATCGAGGACTACCTCGCTTTCCTCGCGGCAACAGGCCGGCGGGCCTCCTCGAATGCGAGGGCTCTCTCGGCGATCCGAGGTTTGCACAGGTTCTGCGAAGACGAGCGCGGCGGGCCGCCTGATCCGACGCTCGGGGTGAACGGGCCCCGCCTCCCCACGCCGATCCCGAAGGCGTTGAATGAGGCCGAGATCCTGTCGCTCCTCTCGTCTGTCGTGGGCGACGACGGCCGTGCTCGGCGGGACCGGGCGATCTTGGAGCTGTTGTACGCGACCGGCATGCGAATCTCGGAGCTGTGCGGGCTCAAGCTCTCCGACGTCGATCTCGATCGAGGGCTCGCGCTCGTGTTCGGCAAGGGCTCGAAAGAGCGCATTGTCCCCTTCGGGTTGCCGGCCCGGAGATCGGTGCAGGCTTGGCTCGAGCCGGACGGGCGGCAGGCTCTCGCTCCGGCTCGGTGGGCTCGGCGGTTGGACGAAGAGGCGATGTTCATCTCCTCTCGTGGGCGGCGGATGAGCCGCCAGAGCGCCTGGTTGGTCGTGCATCACGCAGCCGAGCGCGTCGGACTCGAGGGCCGGGTGACGCCGCACGTGTTGCGCCACTCCTGCGCGACGCATCTGCTCGAGCACGGAGCCGACATTCGCGTCGTCCAAGAGCTGCTCGGCCACGCAGCCATCACGACGACGCAGGTATACACGAAGGTCTCAGGCGATTTGCTGCGCCGTGTCTACGACGAGGCGCATCCCCGCGCGCGGCGCCAGGCGGCCCTGCCTGACAGCAGGCGGTGAGCGAACGGCCCTGCGTGCGGCGGATTTCGGGGTGATGCCGGAGGCGGCACCACGTAGCTCGGGCGGCAAGTAGTCTCTCCGTGTGGCAAACGATGCAGCCGTCGAGTTACGCGCCTTGCTCGAGAAGGAGCAGTCCTCTCTCCTCGGCCAATTGGCTGAGCTCGGCTTTGGCGAGCAAGGAAAAATCGAGTACGACTCCAACTTCGCCGACACCTCCCAGGTGACGGCGGAGCGGGGTGAGGCCGAGGCTCTCGCGAACCAACTGAAGGACGCGCTCGACGACGTAGTGAAGGCCCTCAGCAAGATCGATGAGGGTACCTACGGCACATGCGAGCGCTGTGGGCAGGCGATCTCCGAAGCGCGACTCGAGGCCAAGCCAGCCAGCGCGTACTGCATCGACTGCGCCTCCGTCGTACGCCGCTGNNGGCGCGCCGCCTCGTGAGCAGCCGGCCCAACTGGAACGTCACGAATATCAGGTCGCGGCGGAAATGGAAGGCGAGCGCGCCCAATATCGCCATCGTGCTGGTTGTCGCGGCGATCGTCGCCCTTGCCGTCACGAAGGGCGTCCAGAGCGGCAAGCTGACATGGGCAACCGTGATCTTCATCGGTGTCCTGATCCCGTCGATCATGTTCCACGAGGTGAGTCACGGAGTGGCCGCGTTGTGGTGCGGTGACGACACGGCGAAGCGTGCGGGCAGGCTGACCGCGAATCCCCTCAAGCACATCGACCCGATCGGGACGATCCTCGTACCGATCGCGATGGTCCTGCTCCTGCACTACCCGTCCTTCTTCGGATGGGCCAAACCTGTGCCGGTCTCCCTCAATCGTCTACGACACCCTCGCAATCAAGCCGTGATCGTCGGGCTTGCTGGCCCCGCATCTAACGGGCTTCTGGCGCTGCTGGCTGGCGTCGGAGTGCACTTCATCATGGCGAGCAGCCAGGTGGTCACGACCGAGATCTTTTACAGCTTGTATGCCTTTACCACGGTAAATGGCGGCTTGCTGTACTGGGTGGGCTTGGTGCTGATGTTCCTCGGGCTCGCCAACCTGTTAGTCGGGGCGTTCAACCTGTTGCCGATTCCGCCACTCGACGGCGCCTCCCTACTGGAGCGGTTCATCCCGGTATCGGCGCTGCCGACCTACTACCGGGTCCGCATGGGGTTCATCGTCGTGGTGCTGCTCTTTGTCTACCTGGACCACAGTTTCCTCACGACAATCTTCGGGGACATCGAGACCTGGTACTTCAACCTCGTGGTTCGCTAAGGGCCCCCTTGGCTCAGCCTCAGCCCCTCGGCAGCAGACCCATGGCGTCTTTCGCGCGAGCAAGTGTCTTCGAGGCGACGCTGGCGGCTTTCTCAGCGCCCTGACCGAGCAGGGCTGCGATCTCGCCCGGATCGGCGGCGTAACGCGCATATCGCTCCCGAACAGGCCGCAGCGCCTCCACTAGCGCCTCTGCCAGGTCGGCCTTGAGCGGGCCGTACTGCTCGTAGCCGCTGGCGACCTCGTCGACCGAGCGGCCGGTGACCGCCGCCATCAGTTCGAGCAGGTTCGCCAGCCCGGGCTTGAGCTCGGGGTCGTAGCGGACCTCACCATCGGTATCGGTCACGGCACGGCGCACCTTCTGGACGATTTGCTCCGGCGTGTCCGTCATGTCGATCGTGCCCTGGGGTGACTCGTCGGACTTCGACATCTTGTTCTCAGGGTGCTGCAGGTCCATCACCCGGGCAGCGAGACGCGGAACCGTGGCTTCAGGCACGACAAAGGTCTCGCCGTACCGGTTGTTGAAGCGGATCGCCACGTCCCGAGTGATCTCGAGATGCTGGCGCTGATCGTCACCGACTGGGACCCTGTCGGTGTCGTAGAGCAAGATGTCGGCCGCCATGAGGGCCGGGTAAGTGAACAGGCCGGCTCGCACGCTCTCGCCGCCCTTGGCCTTGGCCTTGTCCTTGAACTGAGTCATGCGGGACAGCTCGCCGAACGAGACGGTGCACTCGACAAGCCACGCGAGCTCGGGGTGCTCGTGCACGTGGCTCTGAACAAAGAGGGTGCACTGATCAGGCTCGATGCCTGCCGACAGGAAGCCGATTGCCGTCTCGATGGTCGCTTGGCGCAGCTGCGAGGGGTCCTGTTCGACCGTGAGCGAGTGCAAGTCGACGACGCAGAAATAGCAATCAAACTCCTGCTGGTCAGCCACCCACTGACGGAAGGCACCGAGATAGTTGCCGAGATGGAGGGCACCTGAGGGCTTCACGCCGGAGAAGACTCGCGTCATCGGCAAATGATAGTTGGCACACCTGGCCCATCCATCAACTACACCCAAGGCGCCGGTATCGTGGCGAGAGTGCCGTACGCAGTCCACACCGACGTCTTCGAAGGACCCTTTGACGTCCTGTTGCGTCTCATCACCGAGCAGCGCGTGGACCTTTACGAGGTCAGGCTGTCAGACATCGTCGATGCATACCTCCACGAGCTGGACCTGCTCGAGCGCCTCGACCTCGAGGTAGCGACTGAGTTCCTCCTGATCGCCTCGATCCTCGTCGAGCTCAAGTCCCGGAGGCTCTTGCCCGACCGCGACGGCAACGTGAGCGAAGACGACCTTGCCCTCCTCGAAGAGCGCGACTACCTGCTCGCTCGTCTCGTGGAGTGCACGACCTTCTCTGCCGCAGGCCAGAAGCTCGCCGAGCTCGAGCGCCAGGCGGCCATGTCCTTCCCGCGCCTAGCCGGTCCGGACGAAAGATTCCTCGAGATCGCGCCCGACCTGCTCGATGGCGTGACTCCGATCGACGTACTCGATGCCGCGATGCGGGCGCTCGCCGAGCGGACGAGGCCCGAGGTCCACGTCGAGCACATCCTCGTCGACGAGGTCACGGTGGCCGAGGTGGTCGGGTACTTGGCCGAGTATCTGCCTGGCCGCGGCACGATGACGTTCAGGGAGCTCACGCGCAACGCCAGCAGCCGGATCGAGATCGTCGTCCACTTCCTTGGCCTGCTCGAGCTGTACAAGCAGGGTCTCATCGAGTTGGAGCAGCATGCGCTCTTCGGTGCGCTGACCTTTACCTGGACCGGTGGTCCTGACGACGAGGTCGACCCGGACGAGATCACCGAGATTTCGGGCGCGGGCACCGCCGCCTCCGCAGCCCGTGCCGCGCTCGTCGAGTCAGAGTACGGCGGCTAACCGGATGCACCCCACATCCGCCATCGAGGCAGTACTCACGGTCGCGACCGACCCGGTCGCGCCCGGCCTGCTGGCTGAGTTGCTCGAGCTGCCAGTAGAGACCGTCGAGCAGATGTGCACCGAGCTCGCTGCCTCATACGAGAGCGAGGGTCGTGGCTTCGTGCTAGTGCGAGTGGCAGGCGGCTACCGGTTCCAGAGCGCGGAGGGGTACGCGGGGTACGTCGAGCGTTTCGTGCTGGATGGCGTGCCACAGAAGCTGTCCGCAGCAGCTCTCGAGACTCTCGCCGTGGTGGCGTACAAACAGCCCGTCTCGCGGTCGCAGGTCTGCGCGATACGCGGCGTCAACGCGGACGGCGTATTGCGCCTGTTGACCGCCCGCGGTTATGTGCAAGAGGTCGGCCGGGACTCCGGCCCTGGTCAGCCCGTTCTGTTCGGGACGACCCGACTCTTCCTCGAAAGGCTCGGCCTCGACTCCCTCGGCGACCTGCCCCGTCTCGTGGAGTTCGTTCCGCCCGCTTCGACCGTGGAGATGCTCGAGCAGGCACTCCGGCCGGACGCGAGGTGACGGCCCCGGCGCCTCGCCGGGAGCAGCCCGAAGGCGAACGGCTCCAGAAGGTTCTCGCCCGTGTCGGCTTCGGCAGCCGGCGCTTGTGCGAGGAGCTCGTCGCCGACGGGCGTGTGACGGTGAACGGCACACTCGCCGAGCTCGGGCGCCGCGTCGACGTCGAGACCGACCAGGTGGAGGTAGACGGCGTCCCAGTCGGCGTCCTGCCTGGCCTCGTCTACTACCTCCTCAACAAGCCGTCTGGCGTCGTGACGACGGCCTCGGACCCGAGCGGGCGACCCACAATCGTGCAGCTCGTCCCGAGCGAGCCACGTGTCTTTGCTGTCGGCCGGCTCGATGTCGCGACCGAGGGACTGATCCTTCTCACGAACGACGGTGAGCTGGCGCAGCGAGTCGCCCATCCAAGTCACGGCGTCGACAAGGAGTACCTGGCCGAGGTGCATGGCGTCCCCTCGCCGGCCGCAATCAGGCGCCTGCGCGAGGGTGTCGAGCTCGAAGACGGCGTCACAAGCCCGGCGAAGGTCGCCTCCCTCTCCCCGGGCTTGCTGCGGATCACCATCCACGAGGGCCGCAATCGGCAGGTTCGCCGTATGTGCGAAGCGGTCGGGCATCCCGTTGTCCGACTCGTCCGCACACGCATCGGCCCCATCTCGGATCGGTCGCTCAAACCCGGCAGCTGGCGCGAGCTCGAGCAGTCCGAGGTCCTCGCCCTCGCCCGGGCTGCGCGGCCTCGGTAGGCTGCCGCTCCATGGCGGCGATGCTGCGTGCCGTTCGAGGCGCGACGACTGTGGACGAGGACACCGAGGAGCAGGTCACCGGACGCGTGCAGGCTTTGGTGGAGCAGATGCTCGTTCGAAACGACCTGAATCACGACGACCTAGTCTCCATCCTCTTCACGGCCACTGAGGATGTGACCTCGATTTTCCCGGCGACCGCCGCGCGAGGCAGCGGTCTCGGTGACGTCCCGCTGATCTGTGCACGCGAGATGGCGGTGAAGGCCAGCCAGCCGCTTTGCATCCGGGTGATGATGCACGTCTACACCGAGCGGAGCAGATCGGAGCTTCATCACGTGTACCTGGAAGGAGCACGTTCGCTGCGGGACGATCTACCCGAGTGAAGGCACACGTCGTCGGGCTCGGCCTCGTCGGTTCGTCGATAGGGCTCGGCCTCAGAGCCCGCGGATTCGAGGTAAGCGGAGAGGACCTGGACGACGCGCGCGCCGCCCGGGCTCTCGAGCTCGGCGCGGTCGACCGGATCGGTCCCGCCGACGACGCAGGGATAGCTTTCGTCGCGACCCCAGCCTCGGCTGTCGTACCTGTCGCGCGGCGCCTCCTCGAAGAGGCGGCGGCACGGGGCTCATACCTCGTCGTGACTGATGTCGCGGGCGTGAAGGGGCCGATTGCTTCTGAGTTGGTGAACTCCCGTTTCGTGCCGGGTCATCCCATGGCCGGATCCGAGCAGGAAGGGCCCGACGGAGCCGACGCCGATCTCTTCGTCGGGGCGATCTGGGTGCTGACGCCGACCGAGGGCACTGACGAGAGCGGCTACTCGGTGGTGAGGGACGCGGTGGCGGCGCTCGGCGCGGACGTCGTCGTGCTGCCACCTGACCGCCACGACGACCTCGTGGCGGTCGTGTCACACGTGCCCCATCTCACCTCCGCCACACTCATGTCACTCGCGGCGGAGTCAGCGGTCGACCGGGAGTCGCTCATGCGTCTCGCAGCGGGTGGCTTCCGGGACATGACTCGCATCGCGGCCGGTTCTGCTGCCATCTGGCCGGATATCTGCCGCGACAACTCCGGCGCGATCGTCCCGGTGCTCGACCGGCTGATCGAGCGGTTGTCGGAGGTTCGCCGGATCGTCGCGGAGACCGATCGCGCCGGCCTCATGAACTTGCTCGAGGGTGCGCGGGCAGCACGCCAGAACTTGCCGGCTCGCGGGGCGCGGCCCGTTTCCAGCCGTGAGCTGCGCGTCGTCGTCCCCGACCGCCCGGGTGTGCTAGCAGAGGTCACCTCGATCGCAGGACTGCTCGGGGCGAATATCTACGACATCGAGATCGC
>PLDN01000029.1 GCA_003136185.1 Acidimicrobiaceae bacterium
GGCCGGCGCGGAGAGGTGAGCCTCATGGCCGCTCCGGCGGCTGTCGCCGAGGTCACCTACCGGGACACGACCGAGGTGGCGGCAGAGTGCGCGCTCGTGGCGGACGCCCCATACCTCGAGACTTTCATGACAGCCGCATCGCCGGGGATAGTGGCCTCGGTCATGGAGAATCGCCACTTCCCCTCGATGACCGAGTACGTGCAGGCGGTCGCCGCCGCGCTTGCGACCGAGTACCGCTTCATTGTCGGTAAGGGGCTGCTCCTCCAGATCGACGCGCCCGACCTCGCCCTCGAGCGTCACGTGCTGTTCGCTGACCGGCCTCTCGCCGACTTCGTCGATTGGGTCGACCTCGTCGTCGACTCCCTCAACGGCGCGCTAGCGGGGATCGATCCCGCGAGGGTCCGGCTGCATGTCTGCTGGGGCAATTACGAGGGGCCGCACACCCACGACGTGGCGCTCGACGACATCCTGGGTTCGCTGTATCGGGCCAACGTCGGGGCGCTCGTCTTGTCCATGGCGAACGCTCGTCACGCCCACGAGTTCAAGTGCTTCGCCCGCCGCCCATTGCCCGAGGGAATGATCATCGTTGCCGGTGTGATCGACACGACAAGCAACTACGTGGAGCACCCCGAAGTCGTAGCCGATCGGATCGTGCGGATCGCCGAAGTTGTTGGTGGGTCGCGGGTGATTGCTGGAACGGATTGTGGTTTCGATACGTCTGCGGGGATCGGCGACATCGCTCCGTCAGTCGTCTGGGAGAAACTCCGCGCTCTTCGCGCAGGCGCCGACCTAGCCACCTCACGTCTCTACTGAGCCGCCGGCTACGAGGAGGTATTATTGGTGAGACGCATCATGATGCGTAGTCAAGATGATATGATGCGCTCATGCGGACAACCGTCGACATCGACGAACACCTGCTGACGGAGGCGAAGGCCGCCGCCGCCCGCACCCACCGATCGCTCGGCGCAGTCGTCGATGACGCCCTGCGCGCCCTGTTCAGCGACCGTGGTGACGCCACGTCGGCCCGGCAGCGCGTGAAGCTCCCTACCGACGGCGGATCGGGTCTGAGGCCGGGAGTTGATCTTGAGGACAAGGCTGCCTTGTCAGACATCCTCGACGAAGACGGCCGATCCCGTGCTGGTCGCTGACGTCAACATCTATCTGTACGCCCGACGCCGAGAAAGCGACCGCCACGACGAGTACCGCACGTGGCTCGAGGATCGCCTGTGCGGGCCAGAGCCGTTCGGCGTCAGCGAATTGGTGTTGAGCTCGTTCCTGCGGATCGTGACGAACCATCGCATCTACCTCGAGCCGACGTCGCCAGCTGCGGCCGTCGAGTTCTGTGAGATGGTTCTCGCCGCTCCCGCGGCCGTGTCGCTCCGACCCGGGCCGCGCCACTGGCCGATCTTCGCAGACCTCTGCCGCCAGGTCGGCGCTCGTGGGAATCTGGTGCCGGATGCCTACCTAGCCGCCCTTGCGATCGAACACGGGGCCACATGGATCACGGTCGACAGCGGATTCGGGCAGTTTCCTGGCCTGCGGGTCGAGCACCCCCTCCGACAAGAGCGCTAGCGGTTGGCGGCCGCAGTGCCAGGCTTTCAACCGCCGGCCATTGCACCCACGACGTAGAGCGGTTCGTTACCTGCCGCGACCGCTTCGGGCAAAAGGGCGTCAGGTGACTCGTGCGACAGGTCCTCTTCGCAAGCGAAGAACCGGATAAAGGGGCGCCGGCGCTGGGTGGCCGGATCGCGGAGTGTCCCGCTCAGTACCGGATAGGCGGTCTCAAGGGCATCGAGGACCAGCCGTTGCGTCGGCGGACCCTCCACGTGCAGCTCGACCTCCCGCCCGGTCCCCGCGAGGGTCCGAAGGTGCTGAGGCAGGACGATCCGGATCATTGCAGTGTCTGTACCTCCACCGACAGCACCCGGGGGAGGTCTCGGACGATGGGGTCCCAACTGTCGCCGCCGTCAGGTGAGGCGTAGACCTGCCCGCCCGTCGTGCCGAAGTAGATGCCGCAGGGATCAAGGGAGTCGGTGGCCATGGCGTCGCGTAGGACATTCACGTAGCAGTCGCGTTGTGGCAGCCCGCCGGTGAGCGGCTCCCACTCGTCACCTCCGGTGCGGCTCCGGTAGACCCGCAGCTTCCCCTCGGGCGGATAGTGCTCGGAGTCGCTCGTTATCGGCACGACGAAGACGGTGTCGGGCTCGTGCGCGTGGACCGCGATGGGAAAGCCGAAGTCACTCGGAAGATCGCCGCTGATCTCCCGCCAGGAGTCGCCGCTGTCGTCGCTGCGCATGACGTCCCAGTGTTTTTGCATGAAGAGCACGTCCGGTCTCGCCGGGTGGCGAGCGATCCGGTGGACGCAGTGACCGACCTCAGCGTCATCGTCGGGGATCCCCTCCGAGCGCAGTCCGCGGTTCGCGGGTCTCCAGGTCTCCCCACCATCATCACTGCGGAACACGCCCGCAGCAGAGATGGCGACGTGGAGGCGATCAGTGTTGGTCGGGTCGACGAGGATGGTGTGGACACACATACCTCCTGCGCCCGGCTGCCAGTTGGGGCCAGAGTCATGAGTGCGCAGCCCCGCCAGCTCGGACCAGGTCGCGGCGCCGTCGGTCGATTTGAAGAGCGAAGCGTCCTCTGCTCCTGCAAACAGCATGTCCGGATCCGTCAACGACGGCTCGAGGTGCCAGACGCGAGCGAACTCCCATGGGTGTGGCGTCCCGTCATACCACTGATGGGTTCCAGGAGTCCCCTCGTATGCGAATTGGCTTCCCGCCGGCTGCCAGGACACTCCTCCGTCGTCCGAGCGTTGCACGACCTGACCGAACCAACCTGACGACTGCGAGGCATAGAGGCGCATAGGGTCAATTGCAGATCCCACCATGTGGTAGATCTCCCAGCCGCCGAAGTGCGGCCCGCTCACATCCCACTCAGTCCGGTAGCCGTCAGAGGTCAGCACGAAGCCGCCCTTTTGTGTTCCCACGAGCACCCTTACAGCAGTCATTTCGTCCTCCTCTGGCGGTTCCTACCACTCAGTTGGACGTCGCATCCACCCGAAACTCATCGCGGCCCGACACGAGCGTGTCCGGCAGCGTCCAGGCCTCCGGCGGGACTTCTGAGAGTCCTCGATCTGACAGGTCGAGGGAGGCGAACCAGCACAGCGTTCGTTGTCAGCCGGCGACGACTACTCGCACGCCGACTGCCTCGTAAGTGGCTTTCGCGCGAAGATCCCGAGTGGCCAGTTCCGCGCCGTGCTCTGCGGCGGCGAGCGCCACGAGCGCGTCGTATACAGCACCGCCGACGATCCCCAGCCTGCTCAGCAACTCCGGAATCCGCGCGGTCGCCCTCGAGCCGAGGATCATCGGCTTACCGATGCTGGCGGCCATCAGCCGGACCGGCGGCCAGGTAGCCTCGGCGCTCTCAGGAGAAGGGGACCTCATGGTGGCCAAGCGCACGCAGCGGAGGTTCCGGAGGCTCGTCGTGGCGTTCGGGCTCGTTGGCGTCAGCGCCGCGACCGGGGTGATCGCCCCGGAGGCCGGCGCTGCCAGCGCAACGAAGATCGTCGAGCTGAGCAAGAGCTGCCCGGCCTCGAGCGCCGAAGTGGAGCAGGCCGTCGACCCGAAAACTGGCGACATCTTCTCGGACTGGATCGGATGTGACAGGCGCGGAATCGGTTTCGTGCTATCGACCGACGGCGGCAGCAAGTACTCGCGGCCGATGATCCTCCCGGCCTCTGCGGGGAAGTTCACCTGGGATCCGGCGGTGACCGTCGCGCTCGACGGCACGGTCTATGCATCCTTCATGATCCAGGACGGCAACTACGAGTACCCGATCGTCGACGTGTCGATCGACCACGGGCGGAGCTTCGTCCGAGAGGCTCGTCTGCGCCCGGCCAAGCAGGGGAACTGGGGAGATCGGGACTTCATCGCCGCCGGCCGGGACGGCACCGTCTACGTCACGTGGGACTACGGGTCGAGCGCGGCAGCGGTGAAGTTCATCTGTCCTCCGGGTGGCAGCTGCTCGTTTACGAATGGCGACCTCAATATCGTCGTGCAGAAGTCGACGAACTGGGGCCGGACCTGGGGCGCAATGGTCCACGTCAGTCCGGGCTATCCAGCCGGCGGGGCGGACGAGGGGCCGATCATCGTCGAACCGGACGGCCATATTGATCTCGTCTACCAGGCGCTCTCGGTGACGAATCGGAAGACGTACAAACTCGGGCCGGGTCATGAGTACTTCACCTCGTCGACCGACGACGGCGCCCACTGGCAGGCGCCGGTCGTCCTCGGACAGTCCGCCGGCACCGAGTCGATGCAGGAGTGGTGGATCGACGGCGCCCTCGGGATGGACGCGGCCGGCAACCTCTACGCGACCTGGGACACACAGGGCGCGCACGACGTCGGCTGGCTCGTCTACTCGACCGACAACGGCCGGAGGTGGTCAAAGCCCGTCCGGGTTACACCGGATGTCGACTCGGCTGTTCACATCGTGCAGGTCGCCGGCGCGTCGGCAGGCATCGCGGACGTCGGCTGGCTCGCCGACAGCAGCCCTCACGGCTACGCGCTCTACCTCCGCCCTTACTCGATAACAAAGGGGTGGCTCGGCGGCGTGGTGCGGGCGTCGGGGAGCCTCTACGGCAGGAGTGGCACATGGCCCGGGGACACGTTCGGGATCTCCTACCTCGGCCAGAACGCCTCGGCCTCGAGCCAGCATGTCAGCGTCAGCTGGGGCAGCTCGGCATCATCATCGCCCGATCGAGATGACATCTACGCACGACCGCTCAGCCTCACGGCGTGATGCCGAAAAGCGGCGCCCTCAGCCGGACCGAAGCGCGAGGGCCCTGGTAGGAGGGCACATGCTCGTCGTGAGTTTGAATAAAGTCTGCTTGGCGGAGGGAGTGGGATTCGAACCCACGGTACGCATGACGTACAACGGTTTTCGAGACCGTCCGATTCGGCCACTCTCGCATCCCTCCGGGGGAGAGCCTAGGCGATGCGAGGGAGTCCGATTCCGAGGTTGCCGATTGGGAAGGTGTGGATTTGGCGGCGACTAGCCGACTAGCCGACTAGCTGTCCTCGCGGCGTTCGGCGAAGTAACGGCGCAGGAGATCTGCGCACTCGGTCTCCAAGACGCCAGGCACCACCTCGGCTTCGTGGTTCAGGCGGGGATCGACGCACACGTTGTACAACGAACCACACGCCCCGCCCTTAAAGTCCGACGCCCCGAACACGACCCGCTCGACCCGCGCGGCAATCGCCGCTCCGGCGCACATGACACATGGTTCGAGCGTCACCACCAGCGACGCGCCGAGTAAGCGCCACGACCCGAGAGCGGCGGCGGCGTCTCGCAACGCCAGGACCTCGGCGTGTGCGGTGGGGTCCCCGGAGGCCTCACGCTCATTGTGCCGCCGCGCGACGATCGCGCCATGCACAACGACGACCGCCCCGATCGGCACGTCCCCGCCCGCCTCGGCGAGAGCTGCTTCCTCGAGGGCGATGCTCATCGGCGCCTCGTAGGTGCCGGACGAGACTGACGTGCTCATTGCCCGAGACTAGGCGGGCGGCAAGGCGGCCGGCCGGAGACTAAGTGGCGACGTCGGAGAGCACCTGCCCGTCCTCCAGCCTGATCTGCCGGGTGACGCTGACCGACTCGAGCAGGCGTCGGTCGTGGGTCACGAGGATCAGGGTGCCCTGCCAAGCCGACAGAGCCTCCTCCAGCTGCTCGATAGCTGGAAGATCCAGGTGGTTCGTAGGCTCGTCGAGAACGAGGCAGTTCGTCCCCCTCGCCATGAGCAGCGCCAGCTCTGCCCGCGTTCGCTCGCCCGGTGACAACGAGTGAGCCAATCGCTCGACGTGACTGGCGCTGAGCCCGAACTTCGCCAACAGCGATCGCCCCTCGGGCACCGTCGCACCGGTCGCTGCGAGGAACTCCTCGACCAGCGTGCCCTCGCCGGAGAAACGACGCCCCCGCTCCTGCCCGAGCTCCCCGACCACCACCGAGGGGCCGATCCACCGCGACCCCGAGACCAGACCCACCCGCCCGAGGAGCGCTGCGATCAGCGTCGACTTCCCGCTCCCGTTCGGCCCGAGCACCGCCAACCGCTCGGCCCAGGCCACCTCGAGATCGATGGGACCGAGGCGCCACCCGCCTCGCTCGACCACGCCCCTTTCCAAACGAGCCACGACGTCGCCCGACCGCCGGGCACTCACGAGATCGAGGTTGAGTTGCCATGGCTCGTACGGCCGCTCGACCGTTTCCAATCGTTCCAGGGCCTTCTCGGTGATGCGAACCTTCGACGCCTGCTTCTCCGTGCGGTTGACGCGGAAGTCCCGCTGCGCCTTGTCGTTATCCCGCGGATTCCGACGCTCTCGGGCGATTCCCTGGACCGACCATTGTCGTTGCTCCCGCTCGCGGGCCTTCAGTCGGTCACGCTCGGTCACGAATCCCTCGTATGCCTCCAGAGCGTGCCGTCGAGCGGTCTCACGTGCCTGCAGGTAGGCCTCGAACCCGCCCGCGTAGGTGGCCGCACGATGGCTTGCCTCGTCGATCTCGACCACCGACGTCACGATCCCTTCGAGAAACGCCCGATCGTGCGACACAACAACCAACCCCCCGGACCGCCCGTGCAGGAAGGACTCCAACCGGTCAAGTCCGTCGAAGTCGAGATCGTTCGTCGGCTCGTCGAGCAAGAGCAGATCGAAGCGGGACAACAGGAGGGCAGCGAGCGAGGCCTTGGCCCGCTGGCCCCCCGACAACCCGACCGTCGGCACGTCGAGCAACCGGTCAGGGAGGCCGAGGTTGTCCAGCGTCTCTCCGATCCGCGCCTCGAAGTCCGGCGCACCGAGCGCGAGGTATTGCTCGAGCGCGACTGAGTACTCGTCGTCTGCGCCCGGCAGTAACGACGCCAAGGCGTCTGCCGCGACCCTGAGTCGTTGCTCGGCCGCCAAGACGCCTGTCCGCCTGCCGAGCGATGTTCTGAGCGTCTCGCCATCGAGTGCTTCGGGTTCTTGGGCCAAGTACCCGACCGTCGCAGTGGGCGGAGCCAATGCGATACGGCCCGAGTCGGGCACCTCGAGGCCGGCCAATATTTGCAGGAGCGTCGTCTTCCCAATCCCGTTCGGACCGATGATCCCGATGCGGTGCTCGGGTCCGACGGTGATATCGACCTCGACGAGAATCGGCGCGAGACCTCGATATTTGGTGATGCGGCTGGCGGCCAACGTCGCGAGCAAGGGTGATGCGAAAGGTAAGGGCACGACAATCTCCGGGAGCGGGAAGGGACACGGGCTCGACAGAAGATCAGATACGCACGAGAGCCAGGATACCCGTTCTCAGGATGCGACGGTGATGCGGATCGTCCGTCTCCGGGTTGACGAGCCTGCGGAGACCGAGAAGACGATTCGCTTGGAACCAGCCGCGGAGGGCTTCCCGTCGACTTCCCCCGTGCTGGAAACCAGGTGCAGCCCTGCCGGCAATCGCGACGAGGTCCACCTACGGGCGGTTAGTCCGCCGTCGGCGCGGACAAAGGCCTCGTACGCGCGACCAACCTTTGCCTCCGGAAGCGACGTCGTGGCGACAGCCAGCGTGCGGAACTCGATTGGAGTGATGTACAACTCCCGCCCGCAGTTGCCACCCTCGCCAGTACACGGAGTGGTCCACGCAGCGAAAGCGAGATACCAGACGCCGAGGCGGTTCTCGAAGGTGGTCGCCCCACCCGGGCCGTGCACGCGGTCGTAGCTCTGGAGGATCTGTGTGGGGTCACCGCCGCAAGGGCCGTCCGGGCCTTCACACTTGACGAAGGCCTCCGAGTACGAGGAATTCTCCCAGTCGCCGGACGAGAACAGGAGCCACCAAATGCCGCCTGCGTAGGTGAGCGCAGGGTTTTCGGTCGTCGTCTCCCAATGAAAGGTTGCCGATTTCTGGGTGAGCAGGACATGGGAATGGCCGACGAATGTCGTCCCGCTCGTCGAGAGCTCCTGCGACCAGATCTGTGCCGAGGTGTACGGCCCGCTGTCGTTCTCTTTCCAGAGGAGCCAGTAGTGACCGTCCGCGCCCTCCACCAGATCGGGATCGACCGAGCCGTCGAACTTGGTCGAGCAGGGCCCGAAGGCGCTCTTGGCGTTGTCGACGAACGGTCCCAGGGGCGAGGTGGCCACCGCGACCGCCATGCAGTACAGGCTCGAGTCGGACCTGAGACGCCCGTCGAAGAACATGACGTACCGGCCGTCGATCTCGGCGACGGTAGGAGACGTCAAAGTGTTCGGGTAGAGATAGCTCGGCCCTGTCGGGAGTGCCGACGAACCGAACGGGCCGCTGACGGCGGTGTGCCAGCCCGACAGGGGGGACTTCGACTCGAGCACGCCGATGTGGTTCCCCCACGAGGTCCCTGTCGTATACGCGTAGTACGTCGAGCCGAACTCGACGACGTCTGGATCCGGGGCGTCTTCCGGCCATACCGGGTATTGCGGATGGTCAAGGATCGGTCTCGAAAGGCCGGCCGTGGTGACCGCGCCCGCGCCACTCCCCGTGCCGGCGACGCAGAGCGCGAGAGCTCCCGCCCCTGCAATCGTGCTCGCCACCACCCGCGCCATACGCCCCACGTTGCAAGGGTACAGAACGATCTGTCCGGGGCGCGAGGCGCGACTGCGCCGGGATTCCTAGCAAGATGAGAGCCATGCGCCTTCGGACCGCCTTAGTCACCCTTGTCGCCGTCGCCTCGGCGAGCCTCGCGTTGGCGCCGTTGACCGGGTCGCCGGCCGGGAACCGCCCTTCGAACGCATCGGGTCCGGGAAGCATCGGTCGCATCGTCGGAGTCGTTCCCCTCCTCGCGAGCGCCGATTCCTCCGGCGCCGGCTACTCACCAGCGCAGATCCGCGTGAACTATGACCTCAATGCTCTTTACAGGGCGGGCCTCGACGGCAAGGGCGAGACGATCGGCATCGTCGACGTCTACGGGTCACCGACGATCAAAGCCGATCTCGTCTCGTTCGATCGCATGTTCCACATTTCAGCGCCTCCTTCGTTCACTGTCGTGCGCCCAGCCGGGACGGTCCCCGTGTTCAATCCTTCGGCACCCGACGTGGTGTCATGGGCCGAAGAGACGACGCTCGATGTCGAGTGGGCGCACGCGATGGCGCCTGGCGCTCGCATCGTGCTGGCAGAGACTGGCGTGGACGAGGTGGAAGGCACCTCTGGGTTCTCGCAGATCGTCGAAGCCGAGAAGTACCTGATCGGCCACGAGCATGTTGCGGTGATCAGCCAGAGCTTCGGTGCGACCGAGGAGACGTTTCCCTCGAAGAGTTCACTCCTCTCGCTGAGGAGCGCCTTCGTGCAGGCGCAAGCGAGCCATGTGACCGTGTTGGCAGGATCCGGTGACTCGGGCGCGACTAATTACATGCTCAACGTCAACGACTACTACACGCGGCGCGTGACGGGATGGCCTGCGGCCGACCCGCTCGTGACGGCCGTCGGAGGCACGCAGATCGACACCGACGCCGCCGGCCGTCCGACCCAGTCGCCCCGGGTTTGGAACGATAAAGCGGCGTCTCCTTTGGCTGGCGGCGGAGGAGTCTCGTCGATCTTTTCTCGTCCCGCCTGGCAGCACTCGGTCGCGGCGATCGTGGGAAGCCATCGAGGAGTCCCTGATATCTCGATGGATGCCTCCTGTCTCTCGCCCGCTGACGTCGTCTGGAGCTTCCTCGGGAGCAAGGAGGTCTCGTCGGAGTGCGGGACGAGCCTCGCGACGCCGATGTTCGCCGGCGTGGTCGCCATCGCCGACCAGTTGGCCGGCCACCACCTTGGGCTCATCAACCCCATGCTTTACAAGCTCGGTGAGAAGAAAGCCACAGGTCTCGTGGACATCACCAAAGGCGACAACACGGTTCAGTTCTACGAGGACGGCGTGAGGCACGTCGTGGTCGGATTCAAGGCGCGCAAGGGTTACGACCTCGCAAGCGGTTGGGGGACCGTCGACGCGGCGCAGCTCGTGCCGGAGCTCGCCGGCAAACCGGTCCCCACCTGAGTCACCGGACAGGCTGCGGGAGTCAGGTCAGGCGGCTCGCGATGCCGGGTCCAGACGACGGTGGCACTCTCGTCGCAGAAGTTAGGGAGAAAGCTCATCTCACGATGCGACCACCTCCGCCAAGGCCACGTCAACCTGCTTGCCCGGAAGGGCGCTCTTGGCGAGGGCGGCCGCGCCGGCCGCGCCGACGGCCGAGACCCCCCGCCGCGGAGCGATGATCTCGTCGATCAGCCCGTACTCGCACGCTTCCTGGGCTGTCATGTAGCGGTCGCGCTCGATGTCCTGCGCGACCTCCTCGATATCCCGACCGGTGTGGTGGGCGAGGATCTCGACCATGCGCCGGGTGGTAGCAAGGACTTCGCGAAGGTGTATCTCCATGTCGCGAGGTGCCCCCCTCGTTCCCGCCGAGCCCTCGTGGATCATGATCTTGGAGTTCGGCAGGGCGTACCGTTTGCCGGCCGCTCCGCCGCAGAGGATCATCGCTGCGGCGGACATGCCCATGCCAACGCAGATCGTCGACACCTCGCAGCGCACGTGCTGCATGACGTCGTAGATGGCCATACCGGCGTATCCGAGGCCCCCGGGAGAGTTGATGTAGAGGTGGATGTCCTTCTCGGGGTCCTCCGCCTCGAGGTAGAGAATCTCCGCTACTAGGAGATTGGCGATCTGATCGTCCACCTCCTGTCCGAGGAAGACGATGCGCTCACGCAACAACAGCGAGAAGATGTCGTATGCCCTGTCTCCCCGCGCGGTTTGATCGAGCACTGTCGGGATGATCGAATGCCGAATACCCAGGTCCATGTCCAGCTGCCTTCCCATGTCGAACGCCCTCTTATCTCGAATACGATATCTCATTGCTAAGATAGCGACGAGATGAGCCCAAACGAGCGCCGCCACCCTCCGGTCTTCCCCGGCTTTAAGGAGATGGCCGAGCGTCGCCGTGCCTACGTCGGGCGCCTCGTCGAGGAACGAGTGTCTCTCGGTCTCACTCAGACCGAGGTGGCCGCCCGCATGGGCACCTCACAGTCAGCTGTCGCGCGCCTCGAGTCGGGCGAGGCCGACGTACGCATCTCAACGCTCGAACGGTACGCCGCTGCACTCGAGCGCTCGCTCGACGTGCGGCTCGAGACAGAGGAGCAGTGATGGACAACTCACGTCCTGAATGGGGCGATTGGCTGGAGGGCTACCTTTTCGACCGGCGCATCATCGTGCTGCGGGGCGCCCTCGACGACCTCACAGCGACCCGCGTTGCGACCGAGCTGATGACGCTCGACGCGAGTGGTGACGAGGCGATCACGTTGCAGATCGACAGCTCGGGCGGTTCTCTCACGGCCGCGTTCACCCTCGTCGACGTCATCGAAGTGCTCGGCGTGCCGGTAAACGTGTTGTGCATGGGGCGCGTCGAGGGTCCCGCCGTCGCCGTGGCTGCCTCAGGGTCCCGCCGCCGCTCGCTTCCTCACACACAGTTCCGGATGAGCGATCCAGACGTCGCGTTCGAGGCACGTGCGTCTGAGGCCACGCGTATCGCTGAGGCCCAACTCGAGTTGTTGCGGCGCTATCACGAGTGTCTTGCCCGTTTCACCGGCCACCCGGTGGGGGAGGTGGAACGGTGGTGCGCGGCTGGTCGTTTCTTCGGGGCAGCCGAGGCCAAAGAGGCCGGCATCATCGATGAGATCTCGCGGGGGAAGACGCCGCTCCGGCCCTTGCGCTGAGGGCCGCTACGCTCGATCCTGGCGAAGACGGAGGAGCGAGATGGCTCGACGCGGGTACCCGGTTGGCACTTCGGTTAGGCGCTACAAGGGGGTCGGCGTCAGGCGGCCGGCGCTCGTCGCCAGCTGTTCGGCGGCCCTCGTGCTGCTGCTGACGGCATCTTCCAGCGTCGCCGCTTCGGCGATAACGTCCTCTGCGACGACGCAGGCACCGACGACATCGAGCAGCACCTCGGCGTCCTCGGCGTCCTCGACGACCACGACGTTGCTGAAGCCGAACAAGACCGCTACCGAGAACCTGCTGACGTATCACTACGGGAACGCCCGCCAAGGGTTCGACTCACTCGATCCGTCGTTCCGGCACCTCACACGCGCTTGGACGACGAGCGGGTCGAAGATCGCAGGCGACATCTACGCTGAGCCGCTCGTCGAGGGCAAGACGGTGTTCGTGGTCACTGAGGCCGACGACGTCTACGCGCTGAGTGCCAATACTGGTGCGGTCGAGTGGAGAGTGAACGTCGGGAACCCGGCTCAGTCGAGCTCGGTGCAGGCCGCGCCGGGCCTGGGTGGCTGCGGCGACATCTACCCCATCGGGATCACCGGCACACCGGTGATCGACCCGAGCAGCGGGGTGCTATACCTCGCAGCCGAAGTGCAGAAGACCGGGGCGACGTGGACCGGCGTCGAGCACGTCATGGTGGCGATCCGCTTGAACGACCACAAGATCCTCTGGTCGAGGGAGATCGATCCGGCTCACGCCGGTAACGGCAATGGCGGGACGTACATAATCGCTGCCGAGCAGCAGCGCGCCGCACTGTCGCTCGACAGAGGTCGGGTCTACGCCGAGTTTGGCGGGCTGTCCGGCGACTGCTCGGCTTATCACGGCTACGTCGTGTCTCTGCCCGAGTCCGGCAAGCCTCCCCTAGGCGTCTACCAGACTCCGTCGCCCCGGGAGGACGCCATCTGGGCAACGTCGGGCGCGGCTGTCAACGAGAGCGGCGATCTCTACGTGGCAACTGGGAACGGCTCGGACTCGGACAAGACGTTCAAGATGGACAACGCAGTCATCGAGCTCTCCCCGTCGCTCAAGGTGATCAGTGACTACGCGCCGTTGGATTGGTCGGTGATGAACGACCAGGATCTCGACCTCGGCTCGGGTGGCCCCACGCTGCTCCCCGGCGAATCGCTCTTGTTCGAGGCTGGCAAAGCGAGCTACCCCAGCGGCGATGGCGGGTCCCGCGAAAGTTTGGGCTACCTGTTGAACCCGAAGTCGCTCGGCGGGGTCGGCCATCCGTTGTTCCGTGGTCAGGTCTGCCCGAATGCCGGGTACGTCTTCGGTGCCAACGCGGTGGCCGTCGTGAAGGTGAAGGGCGTGTCGACGACGGTCATCTTCGTGCCTTGCCCGTCAGGCACCGTCGCGCTTGCAGTCAAGAAGGGTGCCCACCCCTCCTTCACTCGGATCTGGGAGGCCTCGGCGGGCAACCCGAACGGCCCGCCTATCCTTGCCGGCGGTCTGATCTGGGCGATCTCGACGGGATCCGACGGTGGCGGTGGCGGGAATGATTTGTACGGCATGGACCCGTCAACCGGGAAGGTGCTCGTGACGGAGAGCCTCGCGCAGGTCGATCACTTCGTGACACCTGCGGCGGGCGACGGCGAGATCTTCGTCGGCACGACCGACGGAGTCGAGGCCTTCCGGCCCTAGGTGTCAGCTCAGCCTTACCGCCACGGGTCCCGGTGCGCCACAACCCCGGTAGAAGTGAGCAAGTGGTTCGCCAACACGGCGTCGTCGTAGCGCATCCGCCAGGACACCAAGCGCTCGCTGGCCCACGCCCGCCGCCCGATGCACGACGGGTCGCCCGCCCGATTCGTCAGCTGGCCTGGATCTTCGGACAGGTCGAAGTACAACGGCGGGAGCACCTCGGGATCCGCCGCGAACTGCACGTATTTCTCGTCCCTTGAGCGGAGGACAGTGAGCGTGCACTGGGCGGAGGGGATACCGAGGAGAGACTCGGCGAGTCTGCTGACAGGATTGCGGAAGTCCCACTCGAAGTGCGCCTCGGAGCGCCACTGCTCGGGCTCGCCTTCGCCAGCCAGCCAACTCAGAAGGGAGTACCCGTCCACCTGGAGTGGCACTTCGAGCCCGAGCCACTCGAGGATTGTCGGCATCACGTCGACCGACTCGGTAAAGGCTTCGACGACCCGCCCCCGCCCCGCGTCGGCGGACGGCCGGGGATCGGCGACAACGAGAGGAATCGAGTAACTCTCATCCCAGTAGCCGGCCTTTTGAACCAGCCAGTGGTCGCAGCCCATCTCCCCGTGATCACTCGTGAGGACCACGAGCGTCTCGCGCCCGAGACCCGTATCGGCCAGGTGCTCGAAGAGACGACCGAGCTGGTGGTCCACCTCCGCCTGCATGCCGTGATACGTGGCCCGTAGCTGGCGTCGCTCACGCTCGTCGTCTGGGGCACCGACGCCCGGGATCCCGATGATGGCGGCGGCGAGTGGGTGCATCGCGGCCTCGGCTTTCCGGGTCGCATGACCGGCGAACGGTGCGACGTCGTCGGCCGAGTACAGGTCGTGGTAGCCGGGCGGGTTGCGATACGGGGGGTGAGGCCTGACGTAGGAGGCGTGGACGAAGAACGGTGAGTCACCGTTGTGCTCGAGCCACTCGATGACGCTCTCGGTCATGAACGCGCTTTCTGAGTCCTCGGGCGCGAACTGTGCCGGCGCCCAGCTCGACCCGTGATCGGCTGCACCGGGAAACGAGAGGTCGGGCCGGTAGAGCTTCTGGGGGTTCGAAGGGACGTCGTAGCCCCGGCGGGCGAGCCACTTTCCCCACTCGAGGCTGCCGGCGTCGTACGGGTCGTTCAACACGGGCTTGAATCCCGGCAGCACGCCCTCGTAGGTCAGCAACCGGGGGTCGTCCGGTGGCACCGTTCGGGGGTCGACGCTCGCATCGGTGTAGCCGAATAGAACGGGGTCATAGCCGGCCCGCCTCGCCTCGAGGGCGACGTTGGTGAAGCGGGCGTCGAGCGGCGTGCCATTCGCGACGGAGCGGTGGTGGTGCATGTAGGTGCCGGTGTAGAGCGAGGCCCGGCTTGGCCCGCAAGGCGCCGTCACCGACCAGTGATTGGAGAAACACACCCCACTCCCACACAATCGGTCGATCGCGGGCGTCTTGACGAGTGGATGGCCCAGGTACGAAAGCGAGTCACCCCGATACTGGTCCACCGTGATGAACAACACATTCCCGGCCACGCCAGAGCGTACGCAACTGACGCCTATATTGATCCGCCATGCCAGATTTACTTCGAGGAATCAGCGCGACCTTCGATCACGTCGCGCACGGGACGCGCTCGATCAAGAGCCTCGTGCCCATCTACCGGGACCTTCTCGGGGGTGAGTTCATCGGTGGTGGCGAGGTCCCACGAGTCGGCTTCCGCACCGTGCAGCTTCGCTTCGAGGGTGGCGGAAAGGTTGAGCTCCTGGAGCCGACGGAGGGGTCGGAGTTCTTGGAAAGTTTCTTCCGCCGCGTCGGCGACGGCGGTCTGCACCACATCACCTACAAGGTCCGCGATATCAACGAGGCGCTCGAGGCCTCTAGGCTGGCCGGGCTCGAGCCTTTCGGCGTCCATCTCGAGGACCCCTTCTGGCAGGAGTTCTTCTTGCACCCGCGCACTACTGGCGGTGCGCTTATCCAGTTGGCCCATGCGGGCTCCGAACTCGGAGTGAAGAGCGGCCCGGCGATGTCACTCGAGGAGTGGCTCGAGAACCCGACCAGCTACTGGAGGGGGTAGGCGCTATTCGGCGAGAACGAGTCCGCCTGACGTCGACGAGACAATTGACGAGCTTCGCATCGGAAAGCCCTCTTCCCCGCTGCCGCGCCGACCGACTGGGCGAGTGTAGTTGGCCGCTTGCCAGGGAGAACCTCCGGACGTCATGACCCGAGGTCGAGGCGCCCGTAAGAGGCCAGGGTGCGCAACGAGCGCAAAGTCTCGACACCCCTCCACTCGAGTGCTGCCAGCTCGCTCGGCGGCTCCCAGCTGATGGGCCACCCGCCGTCAGGTTGCTGGTCTCGCTGCATCCGGTCGAGATGGGCTTCGATCTGCTCGGCGCTGAATAACGCCCGCCAGCGGCTCTCGATCGACGGCGCGATGTTAAGTGGGCTGAGTCCGTAGCCGTCGTCGTCGGCGTCGAGACGAAAGAAGTTCGCCTGGGTCAACGCCTCGCCTACGGCCCCGACAATCTCGTCTGCGCGCTCGCGCTCAGGAGTGTTATCGAGGAAGACGAGAACCTCGGAGAGGGTGTGCGCATCGCCGGGCAGCTCGTCGGAGCTCAGTGCCTCCCAGCAGTACAGGGCGCCGTTCGTCACGAAGGGGTGGTCGACGCCGAGCTTGTAGAGAAGGCCGACCAGCCCGGCGGTCGGGTTCAAGCCCGGCTTAAACGTCCACTCGGTCCAGTGAGCGGCTCTCGGGTATGACCCGATCACGGGAGAGGCGAGCGGGACGGCGCCACCCGCGTCGGCTTCGGCCGCTACACCGGCAAGCCAATCGGTCGCTCGGCTGACCAGCGTCGCATCGATCGTTCGGGCGGCGACCAATGCTTGGAGCGCGAATTCAACGTAGATGGGCAAGCTCGCCGGACAGCGGGTATCTGGCTCGAGGCCATGCCCGAAGCCACCGTCTTCGTTCTGGTAGCCCCGAAGCGCGTCGACGACTGCTGACGGGGGCGCGCCGCCGAGACTCGTGTCGGCGAGTCGCCGCTCGAGCAGTCGACCCTGGCGCAACAGGAATGTAGAGCCGTCAGCAAATACGTCGCTCATGGGTTCACCCTACGGAGCGACGCCCGCAGCTGTCTTGAACAAATCGGACGGCGTCGTGCCGGCGAGGCGGTGACACTCGCGCACGAAGTGGGACTGGTCGGCGTAGCCCGCGTCGGCGGCTACGGCTGCCAGGGTAGTGGTGCTCCGTCCGGCGAGTTGCCGGGCTCGCTGGAAGCGCAGGATCCGCTCAAGGGTCTTCGGGCCGTAGCCAACCGCCGCCGCGCACCTGCGATGCAGGCGTCGCTCGCCGATGCTCAAAGCCACGCTCGCAGCGCGGACTGCCCCGGCTCGGCTTCCGGCAGCGTTTATAGAGTCGAGCAACAGGGCGACCAGCCCGGCCACTACCGGGTCAGCTGGGGCCGCCGCCGAAGCTCGATCCGCAACGGCGTGGCCCAACATCTCCGCGGCCGCCTCAGGGTCGGAAGCGGCCGCCAATCGATCCGTGAGCTCAGCGGTCGAGTGGCGGCCCCACAACGTCTCGAGCTCCACCCGCTGATCGACTATTGCGGACGCCGGAACGCCAAGTGTTGAAGGCGCTCTGCCGGGGCGGAACCGCACGCCTGCGAAGTAGCCCGACTGCCTCCAGACAATCGGCGCCGGCCCAGTGTCGGGTCCCGCGACGGACAGCGAGGCGCCGTCCCACAAGATGTCGATGCACGCGTCGGGGAGGACCGGGTCGTCGTTCGACTGGTCTTCGCCTCGGCGCGCCACCCAGAGGCACGCGACGCTCTCCGAGAGGCTCCCACCAGCGGGCCACTCCTGGTACGAAGGCAGGGCGCCGGCCACGGGCACAGTCTTGCAGGGACCGTCAGTAGCCTGAACCAACCTCATGATCCTGACCATCACGACCACGCACGAGCCGGCAACCGACCTCGGTTACCTCCTACATAAGAACCCGGACCGCCACGAGACGGCGGAGCTCAGCTTCGGAACAGCTCACGTCGTGTATCCCGAAGCGACGCCGCAGCGCTGCTCGGCCGCCCTCATCGTCGATGTCGATCCTGTCGCTCTCGTGCGCAACCGGAAGGGCCCTGAGCCGGGGATCAAATGCCGCGGCCGCGAGTATCTCCGCATCATCTACGGCCCGGAGTACACGGCTGAACGACACCTGTCCCGCTTGCGCTCGCGCGTGCTTGGGCACAAGCGATCGCTCGCCCAGCGAGAATTCGCGCTCGGTATCGACGCCTTGGAGCGATTCGTCGCGGCGGAGCCGCTGTATCGGGTTCACGAGTGTGTCTTCGGGGTGCTGGCTTTGGAGAGCGCGCCGGTCGACCCGCGGTTCTAGCCGGTACGAGGAGCGCTCGCACTCAGGCTGGGGCGGTCTGAGCGAGTGGCGATGTCAGCGTCGTGCGAGCAGATCGAGATCCATGCCGGTGAAGGCCACGTGGTGGACTTCCACGAACCGGTCGTGGAGGTGGAACTGGATCTCGGCTTCTGCGAAGCCTTCGTCTGCGTCCACCCGATCGAGGACGATCCAGAGACGACCGCAGGAGCTCGCGATCTGTGAGAAGGCCGCTGGCTCATAGTCGAGCTCTTCGGAGTACGGCACCTCTTGTTGGGCCGCCTGTTGCCAGGTCTGTCGCGGCAGCACGGCAACGGGGCTGTCTGATCGGGGATCGAGGCGCTCTATGTAGTACCCGAAGAGTGCAGCACCTGGGGGCGCGTCGAACGCGATGCAGTCGTGCGGTCGGGCCGCCGCGAGCACGTAGCGAGCCGCCGCGCTCCAGTCGTCGTCCGACTGGCCTTAGACCGGAAGGAGGACCGACAGCGACAAGGCTGCTGCCGCGACGGTTCCGACGGCGTAAAACCAGCGTTGGTCAAGGTGTGAGACTCCGGCGGCAAAGAGGAGGAGAGCAGGCGGCAGAACCGGGAGGAGGAAGCTTGACCCGAAGATCGAGTCGCCAGTGGCCTCCGAGACGAACCACGCCGAGGCCACCGGTAGGACCAGCCAGAGCAGATATCCGGACTCGAGTGAGTCCAGCCGGTGGCTCCGGTCGGCCTCTCCCGAGCCGGGGTCACGAGCTCTGAGCGCCCTAGTGACGGCCGCGAGACCACCTGCGACCACCATTGCTCCGAGGACGTAATCCGCCAGGTGAGGGGGTAGAAGTCGGGCACCGTGCCTCCGAGGAGCTCGCCGACGATGGAGCGGGTAGATCCGAGGTTCGGCGGTGCCACCCAGGCGACGGCGCCGCTGACGCCGGCGTGGTGGACGACGAGCGCCAGTGGCAGGCACGCGATGATGTAGGCGGCGCCGCAGGCCAGGGCTCGGAGCTGAACCTGACGGTCGGACGTCGCGAAGAAGAGCCAGAGGAGGCCTGCAGCCACGACGAGCGACGAGGTCAGCAGCACGTAGGTGCAGGCGACACTAAGAGCCCGCGCGGATTGGCTAG
>PLDN01000135.1 GCA_003136185.1 Acidimicrobiaceae bacterium
GAGCGAGAAGGCGGGTTCCTTCTCGGCGAAGTCGCGAGCGGCGCGGGTGAGCGTCTTCGGGTCGCACGCGCCGGTGCTCGCGAGTCTCACGGCCTCGTCGTAGAGACCTGCCTCCTTGGCGGCGGCGAACCACTTCGCATTGCTGCCAGGCGTGGTGCCGACGAGATCGGCGAGCAGCTCACGCGGGCTCTTCTGCGGGTACTTCTTGCCGACGGCCCGGAACGTCGCGAGGTACGTCCCACCGCGATTCGCCCTCAGGCCGTAGCGCTCGTAGGCCTCCTCGACGAGTCCGGAGGAGAGGAGGATGTCCTCGCACATGGAGTCGATCTCGTGGTCCGACGCCCAGGGCGAGCGACGCGACTCGGCGTAGCGGATCGCCTCGGCCTTCTTGCCCACGGCGGCGAGCGCCTTCACTGCCCACCGTTTGTAGGGCCAGATGGCGTTGACTTGGAGGATGTCGACGATCTCGTCATGGCGCTCCGCGGCGTAGAGGGCGCCTAGGCAGGCGGAGGTGCCATGAAAGTGGCCGTGAAGCTTCGGGTCAGGGCTGAGCGCCATTCGGGTGATTCCGACCAACTCGTCGGACCAATGAGAGGCGACCTCTTTCGAGGTGCAGAGCCCTCCCCAGTGGTCGGCGAGGGCTTCGATGTAGGGAATCTCGTCGGCTTCATGGGAAGCCCAGAGTCGATTAAACCAAGCTTGCCGTGTCTTTCCGTCGGCGGGAGCAGTGGCGATGATCGGCACGAAGGCCTCGATGGCATGGTAAATGGCCGTCCCGATCGCCCCGGACGAGCTGTCGACCTGCTCGAGCGCCGGCGACACCCGCTCGAGGAAGAGCCCGGCTCCTTCGGCGCCCAGCATCTGGTCCCGCCTGGCGACCGCCTTGACCTCGCTGACGGCCTGCTTTACGCGTTGGACGGCTGGCTGCGAGCGCCACCCGAAGGCGTGGCGGCGAAAGCGCGCCCGGAACTCCCAGCGGTACGGCTGTTCAGTCACTGCTGCGCCTCCGACGTCGGTGACGGTTCGCTGCGCCGATCCTCGAGTTGTTGTCTCACGGCTCACCTATTGTCACCTCTCCATCGTGCCGACAGCGAAGGTAGCGCCGGAGTCGAGGCAGCTCTGGCCGCGCCCGCTCGTGTCTAACGCTTTCTAAGCCAACATGACCTCGCCTTAGAAAGAGCTGGTTTGCGAAACGTGCAGCGGCGGTAGAACGCCTACACGCCAGGCGCAGGTCGCAAGCCTCCCTGTCTGCCCGGCCGACACCTGGATCTCGAGGACTTCAGCTCGCTCGTCGACGGCCACTAAGGTCGATACTGCAATCTCACTCAATTATGATTAGTTCTGCAGCCTTCTTGTCGTCGTGATACTTCAATATCGCTCATAGTTAAGCTATATTGAAGTAGTGCCAAGCGCCCGGACACTAAGTCGGATTGTCGACATCGCCGCCGAGCAGTGGGGTCTCCTCACGCGCCGCCAGATCGAGGACTCGGGCGTCGCGGCTGCGACCCTGCAACGACTCACCGCCGATGGCACCCTTCAGCGGGTCGCGCACGGGGTGTATCAGCTCGCCGGATCGCCCGTCCCGAACCACCTCGCGCTGCGAGCCGCTTGGCTCCAACTCGCGCCGGATGTTCCTGCCTGGGAGCGAACCCCCGACGACGGCGTGGTCTCGCACCGATCAGCGGCGGCGATGTACTCCCTCGGTCACCTCCCCGCCGACCGGCACGAGTTCATCATCCCCGCGCGACGCCAGACGCGACGTCGAGACGTCCGCCTTCACGTGCTGCGCCTCGACGTGGGTGAGTGGGTCAGTCACGGCGGCCTGCTCGTCACGCGCCCGTCTCGCATTGCGGCCGACCTCCTCGCGGACCACGAGGACCCCGAGGCAGTCGCACAGCTCGTCGCCGACGCGATTCGCGCCGGCTACGACTATCCGGGAACATTCGCCGACCGGCTTGCGCCATACGCGGCGCGATTTGGTCTGCGGCGAGACGACGGGATCGGACTCCTCCGCTGGTTTCTCGGCCTCGTCGGCGACCCGGGTTCCTCGCGCTGGATCGAAGAGGCTGAGGATCACGAGGCCCGGAAGTTCTCGACGGCTAATGCCGGCGGCTCGGGCTGATTCAAACCGGCGAGAATTTGTAACGACTGTCACGCTCGTCGACATATAGTACAATGGTGACATGCCGGGGACAGGGAGTCGGAAGTCACTGAAAGGCACACATACCCCAGTGATCTTCCGAACTTTCGGCTCAGCCAAGAACGACTCCTCGCTCACGGAGCTGTCTGCTCTGCCGCTTGAGCAGCAACGCTTCGCGCTTCTTCTGGTGCAAGCACTTGAGGATGTCGCCCACGAGACTGAGGTCTCCGAGGCCGACGTGCACAGCGCTGTCTATCGGCTTTTTCAGGCTGCGGCCTTGCAGGCGCGCAGGGCACCTACAGCGCGGCGTGAGCTTGCCGGGGTCTTGGGACCCTCGCTCCATGAGTTCGACCCCGTTCCCCACGCGACGGTCGAGCAGGCGCGGCGACTCGCAGCGTTGCGGGCGTCGTTGCTTCGCGGCGGAGCCTGGTCAATCGCGGCGATTGCTGATGCCCGTGGCATAACATCGAACAATGCTCGCCAGTGGGTCTCGCGCCATCGAAAGGCCCACCGCATTTTCACGGTCACGCTCGAAGGCGAGACGCTTATTCCCGCGTTCCTCTTAGATGAAGCGCTCGAGCCTCGAAGTGCGGCTCAGACGCCCATTCGGACTCTCCATGAAGCAGGAGAAGACGGCTGGGCTCTCTGGACCTGGTTCTCGACACCGTCTGCTTGGGTCGGCGGACGGATACCAGCCGAGTTGCTGAGCACCGAGCCCGAATCCGTCGCGGAGGCAGCAAGACAGCGGGCTGCAGCTGCTGCATGACGGCATCGGGATGCTTGGACCGAGCGTCGTGCCCAGTTCCCGATCCCGGCGATGTTGACCTGCGCCGGTTGAGGCTCGTCCGGATCCCTGTCGGACTCGTCTTCCACACCGCTTATCGACGTGCGCACTGGCCGGCGCTCTTCAACTCCTCGGGCGCCGGGAACGCGCGGTTCTCGCGGTTGTCCTTACCGGGGTCTACGGTCCCAACGCTCTACGGAGCAGCGACACAGACGGTCGCTCTCCTCGAGTCGGCCTTTCACGGCGTCCACGAGCGGGCGATGCGAGCGATCTCGGAGCCGCTCGAGCTGGCGACCCGAGGTTTGGTTGCACTGAGCGTTCCCCATCCACTCTCGCTGATCGATCTCAGAGACGACGCGCTCGAAAGACTTGGATTGAGACGAGATCAACTCGTCGCCACGACTCCCGAGCACTACCAGTGCACGCGGGAATGGGCCGTTGCCCTGCACGGTCGACGGATCGGCGGCGTCGCGCCGGCAGGCCTGTTGTGGCAGTCGCGCATCGCGGAGCTTGCTCAGGCAGACTCACTCCTGTTCGCTGACCTTCTCGAGGTCGCGAGTACCGTCTTCGTCCTGTTCGGCGATCGGATGGCGACGGACCCTGGGTCGTGGCACGCGGGTGCTCCGCACTACGACGACCTGACAGCGGGAGACGGTCGGCTCCTCGCCGAGCAGATCGCGGAACAGCTCGGCGCGGTGATCGTCCCCATCTGAACATCGACCCACCCCGGCCGGTGCCGGGCCACGTGTTGCCGGTGATGCCGACTCGTACGAACCTCTTCTCTTCCCAGTTCTGCGCGGCCCTTTATCCAGGACTAGCGCGTCATGACATCCCTGATTTGCGCGCCAGTTGCTCGAGGATTTGTACGTGGTCGCTGACCGCCATGAGCGCACCGGCAGCCTCCGTCCTGCGCCGCCTCAGAAGGCGATTGAAACTGCTAGAGATCTGAATGCCGGCGGCTACACGGCGACGACCTGGACGACCCCTTCCAGTCCTCGGAAATCAGCGATGTTGCGGGTGTAGAGCGGCAATCCGGCAGCGGCGGCGGTTGCGGCGATGAGCAGATCGACTGCTCGCGGCCCCTGCGCTTTGGGGCCTGCCGAAGCCACGGCTGCGTAGACCCGTCCGTATGCACGGGCGGCATCCAAGTCGAACGGCAGTGGGTCAAAGGCGGCTTCCGTCCGCTGGAGGCGATCTTGTCGGACTCCGCGCTCCTCGGCATCGGCCGCGACATGGGGACCGGCCGCTAGCTCTGCCAGGGTGAGGGCGCTAATGGCGAGTTCCCGCGGTAGCCGTGTCGGATCGAGCTGCTCGAGGTCGATGACCACCGAAGTGTCGATGAGTCCACGAGCGGGACGCTCAGCCACGTGGATGGGCACCGGACGCTCAGCCACGGGGATGGGCATCCTGGGAGGCGACCGTATCGAGGTCTTCCCGGAGGCGCCGATAGTCGACAGACGGCGCCCCGCGGAACATTGCCATAGCGGTCTCCGCGGAGACGAACCGATGTCGGCGCAATGGCGTGAGCTCTCCGACCGGGGTGCCGTTGCGCATGACGAGATAGCTCTCGCCCTCGTCGAGTCCGCGCATGATCTCTCCGCTGTCGTTACGCAGCTGCCGTTGGCTGATCTCCTTCATTAGGCAAGTGTAGCACGGGGTGCTACACTTGCTGGTCTACTTGCCGCCAGAGCGACCGTGGCGCCCGGACAGTCGATCTATAGAGAATGTTCTATAAATCCCTAAGATGGCTAGAAATGATCTATCCGAGGGCGCGGAGATCCGGGATCCAGCGCTTCATGAACTCGTCGAACATCGGCACGGTGAAGTCGATCTCTCCCCAACGGGGGGAGTAGCACAGCGCCTTTCTGATCAGGCCCTCCCGGGTTGGTCCGAGTGAGGTCGTCTTCTTCCTCAGCAGTGCAGCGACGTCGCCAGAATGGGCGGGCCCCGGACCGAGCTCCGCCATTGCCCGGAGATACGCGCGTTCGGGATCGCTCGTCCGGCCGGTCCTGACCCGGAAGAAACCGTCGTCAAGCTCAGCAGTGGCAACTGGGATGCTCCGACCGACGTCTTCGGCGGTTATCACTTCGGGACCTTCTGCAACGTCCCAGACCTGTTTCCCAAACTCCTGCAGGAAGTATGGGTAGCCCCGAGTGACCGCTACTACACGATCGAGGGCCGCGTCCTCCCACCTCACGCCTTCGTCCTTTGCCGGCAGCACGAGGGCTTCCCGGGCCTCGGAAATGGGGAGCGAGCCAATGACCGGAAAGGTGAACATCCGCTCTGCATAGGACTTGGCCTCGCCGGTGAGCGCCGCGAGTGAGGGAAGCCCGGCGCCGGCGATGGTGATGGGCAGCCTGAGCTGAGCAGCGCGGTGGAGACCCATTACGAGCGCCTCGAGAGTCTGCTGTGCCACGTAGTGCAACTCGTCGATCGTGATCAGCACGCCGGTGTCGTGGTCGCGGGCAACTTCCCCGAGTTCGACGAAAAGACCCGAAAGGTCGGTCGCAAGGTCGCCCGAGTCGGCCGGGCCATAGACGGCGTCGACGTCGATACTCAGCTCAGGCCCACCAGGCAGGCGGATGCTGAAGGCTTTCAGCACGCCGAGGGCCCGGCGCACCCGCTCGCCGATCCGTCGCCTGGCCTCCATCGACAGCAGGACTCTGCGAAACGCTGAGCCGAGCCGAGGAGCCAGGTCGCCGTCCTCGCCGACCTCGATGTGCTCGTGGAAGTATCCCCGGCCGTCCGCGACCTGCTCGAACTCGTTGAGCATGACTGTCTTGCCCACGCCGCGCAGGCCCGTCAACATCTGGCTCCTGCCGTCGCGACCCAGCCTGAGGCGCTGCAGGGCGACGTCCATCGACTCGATCTCGCCGTCTCGTCCCACGAGAGCAGGTGGGCGGGTGCCCGCGCCTGGGCTGTAGGGGTTCCGGACCGCGTCCACGACCGACAGTATATTCGGCTTTTAGCCGAGTATACAGAAATAGCTATAAATGGTCGCCGCGAAGCGCTACAAGCGACTTGAGAGCTCCGGCGAGCCCGCTCAGTACACGTTCTATACACGCTACGTGTAAACTTTGTGTATGAGCAAAGTGAGGACGAACATAGAGATCGAAGACACCTATCTTCAGGCGATCATGGACCGCTACGGTCTGCGCACGAAGACTGACGCGGTAGATCTTGCTCTCCGCCATCTCGCCGGACAGCCGATGACACGGGACGAAGCACTGGCAATGCGCGGATCTTGTGCGATCGGGAAACTCCCCGCTGACGCCGGCCCAAGAACGTCGTGATTCTTGCCGACAGCTCGGCGTGGGTCGAGTACGACCGAGCCACTGGCAGTCCAGTCGACCGGCGGCTGACCGAGCTCATCAGCGACGATGGTCCATTGGCGGTGACCGAGCCAGTGATCATGGAGGTCGCTGCCGGGGCGCGCACCGATGATCGGGAGGGGGACTTGCGGCGTCTGCTGCTGCGTTTCGCCCTCCTTAGGTTCGATGCTGCGGCGGACTTCGACGCTGCGGGGCGCATCTACCGACACTGTCGTCGCGCAGGCGTCACCCCGCGAGGGATGGTGGACTGCATGATTGCGTCGGTGGCCAGACGGCACGGGGCGACGCTCCTCGCCTGGGACGCTGACATGAGCCGCTTGGCCACGGTCGTCGGGGTCGGCTTGGACGAAGCGTCCCTGAGAGTCTGACGGTGGTGCGCCGCGGCTCTGAAGTTCCCCGGTGCGCAGGGACTGACCGTCGAGGGGGTCTCAGGCGGCCGGGACGCGCACCGCGAGCTCGCCGTGCAATTGCGCGAGGCCCCAATCGAACGTTGCGACCACGCCGTCGTGTTGGCGAGCCAGTTCGACGAGGTATGCGTCCGTAACCTGGCGATAGCCGATCACTCCACGCGTCGGCAGATCGCAATAGCTCACGTCCGCCGGCCAGTAACGGTGCCGATTGTGCGCATGCACCTCCCGGACAACCTCCGTTGCTTGCGCGGCGGGTGCGCCTTCTCGAACGAGCAGGCGAACGAGGCTCCCCTCAGTGATCGGGCAGGTCGCGAACTCGCCCTCCCAGCTGTCGATCCACGCGTCAGCTGACTCGTGATGCACATGCTCCGCCACGACCATGGCGATCAGCACGTTCGCATCGAGCAGAGCGATCACGACGGCGTGGGCTGGGGGATCTCGTCGTCCTCGAGGCGACGAACGTCGTCACTCGTGATCACGCGCCCAATGCGAATCACCGGCAGACCTGTGAGCGAGCTGCGCTCAATTGCATGATCGCGAGCGTCAGAGCTGGTCAGACCTCGCTCCATGAGCTCAGCGACGACCTGACTGAATGACCGCGAGGTGTCGTGAGCAATTGCTTGCGCCTGCCGGAGCAACTCCTCTGGAAGGTCGACGGTGGTGCGCATCGCTACATTGTATCATCATTGCATCATGATGTACAGACGACGAGAAAGGGCTGCGAGGACGAGACGGCGTCGCAGCCGGGCCACGATCGGGAGCTTCCGCGAGACTCTGTCAGCTTCTGAAGCGCGAATTCTTGGAGATGTGTAACTTAACAAACCGACCGCACGCTGCAATAATGGAGACATGGAGCCGTTGTCCTTTCCATCACTCGCAGCGAAGGTGCCGACCGAGGCCGACGCCTACAAGTTCCTTGAGCTGTTGCGTTGGCACGGTCAGCCGGTTTGCCCACACTGCGGCAGCATCGGTGATCACCGCTTCCTAGAGCCGTCCAACGGCACCAGTCGCAAGACGAACCGGGGCAGCGAGTCTCAGCGCCGCGTGTGGAAATGCCGGGACTGCAAGCAACAGTTCTCCGTGCTGACCAACACGATCATGCACGGCACGCACATCCCAGTCCGTACCTGGGTCCTTGTGTTCTTCGAGCTCTGCTCGAACAAGAACGGCCTCGCAGCTCGAGAGGTGGTGCGTAAGTACCAGCTCTCTCCGAAGTCAGCTTGGTTCCTGCTCCACCGCATCCGCGAGGCCATGATGCGCGAGCCAGCGGCAGGGCTGCTCTCGGCGCGATCATGCGGACGGGGCCTACATTGGCGGCAAGCCAAAGAACCGCCACCAGCAAGGCAAGCCTCGCCCACCTCGAAGAAGGGGATCAAGATCACGCCGAAGAAGAGTAAGAAGCGGTAGCCGCGTGCCAACCGAGAAGCACAACCCCACAGCCGAGGAACTGGACGAGCCGGTCACGATCCTGGTCGGTCTCGATCCCGAGGAAGTCCTTGCGGCAGTGCTCCAGGTGGACCCTAAGAGCGAGCCGGGCGGCGACAAGGCTTGACCTTGCTGGTAACGGGACTACACTGATGTCACCCTCCCAGTCGCCCTAGGCGCCTGGGCCGCGAGAGCCGCCCTCACGGGTGGCTCTTTGCATGTCTGGTCGTATTACCAGGTAGTCGGCTTGCTAATCGGCTTGCGGCCTACGGTTATCAGCGGGTCGGGGAACTGAGAGGACGCCAACGCGCTGACCGACACCTGCTTCGTGAAGTCTGCGTGGGCGTTCAGCGACCTCGTCGGGACTCGGCGGTGCGGATTGATGACCCCGATGCGCATCCCCATCTCATCATGTGCGATGCGGAGAGGCTCCGCGAAGTCTGAATCGTCAGAGATCAGCACCTGAGTCTTGCAGCGCCCTGCGAACGCGTCCCACAGAAGGTGGGAGGCGAGATTCACGTCGGATCCCTTCTCTTCTGTCTTGATGACAGCCACGGTCCTGGCGCCTCCTGGACGCGGATTCGCGAGTGGCATCCTGGTGGTGTTGCTGAGAAAGTTGCCGTAGTGGATTCGGACTGATGGACTCAGCGCTAGAGCCCTCAGGTACGTCTCCTGGCGAGCTGGTGCGCCGCCGTCCACCTTCCCGGAAACGTGAGCCGTGAAATAGCGAATCAGGGTTACCTGCTCGTGGGGCAGCAGTGCATGACGGAAGGCTTCGAGATCGAGCCATTTGAGACTCGACCCCTTCAGCGCCCCGTAGTAGAGGTTGAACCCGTCGACGTACACGATGGTCGCCACGGACCGATTCTAGATACCCGTCCTGACCAGGGCCGGTGTGTCAAGTTACAGATCACCGAATTCTTGCGGTATTTCAGTCGAGAGCCACTGCCCGAGGGCGTGGTAGAGGTCACTCCGCCTGTACAGCGATTGTACGGCCGCGGCTCCCGGCGAGATCTGCGACCAAGAGGTCAAGGATCCGCTCCTCGTGTACGACCCGGCCTGCTCGCTCCATCACCGGCGCGAGCTCTTCGTCCCAGGCTGCCTCGACCGTCCGGCCGCGGAGCTCTGGCAGCTCGGCAACACCGGCGCCAGCAGCGGCCAAGGCATGCTCGTAGTCGGCGGCACTCATACGCCACGGCTCCGCCCCGAAACGTTCGATGACACGGTTCGCGATCGCGACGCCCGGCCAGTCGAAGTCGCCCCGGTACCGCAGCACGGCACCGTCGGTCGTCAGCCGTTCGAGCAGCGCCATCACCACCACCGATGGACTGCCCGACGAGCAGACCACGGTCGCTCCCGATGCCGAGTCCATCGCTGCCTCCAGGACGCGCGGGTTCTCGCAGACGAAGACCTCGCTTCCCGGTTCGGCGATCCGCCCGAGCCGCCTCAGGTCCCGCAAGGTGAGATGCGTCTCGCAACCGGCGTCCGATCGCCGGCTGAGCCAGTCGCTGACCGGCGACGACTCGTCGCTCCGAGGATGCAGGCCGAACGTGAGCACTGTCGTCGAGACCTCGTCACACAGCACCCCGGCAAGCTCCCATAGCGCGCGCCGGTCCTCGGCTCCGGTCGGGACGTGCGTCTCGGCACGGGCAGCCAGCCCACGCATGACCAGCGTCCCGATGAGCGTGCCGTCGTCGAGGCCATGGCTGTCGCCGACGACGGCCGCCGCGAGCTCGCCTCGGCCGATCTGGCCGGCAGAAGGGGAAGCTGAGCCGAGGACATCGAGGCATTGTGCTGCCGACCGGAGTGCCTCGCTGACACTCACGCTGGGATCAGGACCTACGAGCAGGCGGATCGACTCCACCCATCGCTCGCACCACGGTTCGGACTCGAGTCCGCGCGCCGAGAGCTCGGATCGGAAGGATGCCCAGACGGCGTCGCGCCGGCCAGCACGTGCGGATCGCTCTCCCGGCCGGTCGACGAGCGGTCCGCGGAGACCGCCGACCGCCGCCACGAGACCGGGCGCAGCACCGCTCGATCGCAACCGCTCGTCGAGCGCAGCGAGGTCCACCCGGGCGTGCGACTGGGTCACCGGACGCCCGATCAGCCCTGCCAGCGCGAAGCGCTCCGCCTGCTCGAGGTCCCGAAGGATGACAGTGCCCATCGCAGAGATCCCGTTGCGCTGTAGTCGTTCGGCCACCGCGTCCCATAGGCGGTCGAGGGAAGGATCAGCGAGGACGCCGTTCACGGAACGGCTCACGGGATCCCTACGAGGTGGCGCTCGTAACCGTCCCAGTGGAAGTGCACGAGGGCGACGCCAGGAGCCGCCGGGTCCCGGAGGGCCTCGTAGATGTCGAGGCTGGGGACCTCGGGAAAGCATCCCCACATCCGCTCGCTCGTGATGACGAAGTCGAGATCGAGCTTGATCAACAGGGCGAGCAGGCGGCCGTGGGTCGGTTCGTCCACCTTCGCGAAGGCATCGTCGAGCAGCAGCAGGCGGGGGCAGCCTGTACCGAGTGAGTCGAAGTGGGCCGAAGCGGCCGCGAAGAGAGCGAGGTACGACAGCACCCGCTGCTCGCCTTGCGAGAGGCCAAGACGTGATGAGAGCACCCGCGCCGAGCCGGGTTGGGCGTCGTTGGTCACCTTGACCGTGAACCGGTACCAGCGCCGGTAGTCGAGTGCGGTCCGGAGGTGCTCCGCGTAGCCGGCCGCCGGGTCGCTCTCCCGCTCGGCGCGGATCAACTCCATCAGGGCATCCCGCAGCTCTGCATCCTCTTCTTGTGAGCGCGGCGACATGACGAGCAGGCGGGAGGCAGTGCGGGCCGGCCCACCGGCATCATCGTCAAGCGACCATTCGAGGTGGGCGCCGAGCCCGTGCGAGCTCCTGACGGACCCGAGAGCCTGGTTGGCCGACCGGACGAGGTCGTGAGCCTCGAGCAATCGCTCACGCACCTCCTCCCCGAGCTCTCCCAGTAAGAAACGCTCAATAGTCTCCCTCTCACCCGCCGCCAGCCGCTCACGGGCGGCGGCCGCCTCGGCCGAGACTCTTGTTGCCACGTTCGGCAGCGGCTGGCGACCGAGGTCGTCCGCCACGAGGACGAACTTCACGCCGTCTACCTCGTCGCTCACGACGTCGTAGCCACCGGCGAGGCCGGCCTCGAGCTCGTGCAAACGGTTCAAGATGACACCGTCGCTCACTGCAGCGAATTCGCCCAGACGTTCGCTGAGTGCGGCCGCGGAGCCCACCGGATCGTCAGAGTTGTGTTCCCATTCGGCGCCGATGGCTGCGTCGGCGACACCCGGGAGCCCCAACGCGGCGGCGAGCCGGTCGCCGGCTTCGGCGAGCGCGGCTGAGGTCTCCTCGACCGCACGACCTGCCTCGGTGTGACGAGCGCGCGCCTCACCGTGCTCGCCCGCGAGGCGTGTCACATCCACCTGAGCAGACGGTTCGGCTTCGGTGGCGGAGGCCTTTCGCCTCTGCGCTTCGGAGATCTGGCGGAGGACGTCCTCGACCGAGGAGCCGATCGCCTCCTCGAGGGTATTGAGAGCGAGCTCTTCGTGCTCGTGCACCCGCTCCAGCGCGGCGGCTCGCTCGGCGGCGACCATTGCGACGTTCTCGCGCTCGGTGTGGCGCTCTCGCAGGCCGTCGGCGTCAACACGGAGCCTTCCGAGCTCGTGCCACTGGCGCTGCCAGCTTCGCAGGCCCGAGGCGAGCTCTCCCGCAGACACGATGACCGTGTCGAGGTCGTCGATGCCGGCCGGAAGGCTGTCGGCCGCCGCCGCGTGCGTGAGCTCGTTCCGCGCGATCGCCGCCCGGTTGCGAGCCTGCTCGACGCTGCGCCTGTCGTCGTCGTGCCGCGCGCTTGCCGCCTCGGCGACCTTGGCGGCAGCCCGCGCGTCGGCAGCGGCTGCGCGTACGGCCGAGTCGTCCGGCACCTCGAGCAACATCTGCTCGACCGACCGGACCGCGCCACGCGCGTCCTCGCGGTGGCCGGCGGCAGCAGCGAGCACTTCGCGACCGGACGCCATCTGCGCTTCGAGGTCCGCCAGGCGGCGCGCGCGAGTCGCTCGTCGGGCGGTGGCGCCGAGGAAGTCCGAGGAGGGTTTCTTCCAGGCTCCCGAGAGGGGCGGCAATGACCACCGCCCCTCGACGGTCGCGTAGGGCACTGGCGTGTCACCTGGCTCGAGCGCGACGCTGCGAAGGAGGTGATCGGCTTGATCCGTCAGCGGCACGAGGACGTCGGCCAGGCTCCGGACCCCCTCGGGTAAGGGCGGCGCGTCCGCCCGCCAGAGAACGTCGCGGGTGGACGGGTGGACAACGATTCCCCGAGCGCTAACCCACGCGTCGAGGAGGCCGGACGCCTCGAGCGCCGCCTCGACGCCAGCGGCATCCTCGGGCGACAGGTCCGGGCGGATGTCCACGAGCTCGTAGAAAGGAGCACCGGCTTGAGCGTCCCGCTCGGCCTCGCGAAAGCGCGACCTCGGTGGGCGGGCCTCAGGTTCGGCTTCGAGCCGGGCGTGCTCGGCTGCGAGCGCGGCGAGCTCCTCGGCAGCCCGCGAGTGAGCAGCCTCGGCGTCGATCTCGAGCGCCCGCGCGGCCGCCTTGACCGGGGCGACCACCTCCCGTGCGAGTCCCGCAAGCGTGGCGAGGTCCTCCTCGGTCGCGCCACCGGTGATCGCCCGAAGCGCGTTCTCGAGCGCCTCGGTGTCCGCCGTAGGTCCGGCGGCGTCGTGCAAGATCGCGGGCAGAGGCCGGTCTGCCCACTGCGTGACGGCGGCGGCGAAGCCGGCCGTGGCGTCATACCAGCTGACCTCTGCAGCCTCGGTCTCGCGGTTGCGTGCGGCGAGCTCTGCCTCGGACCGCGCAGCCTGCTCGCCCAACCGGTCAGCATCCTCACCCGCGCGGGCTGCAGCGAGCGCAAGGATGCGTATCTGCTCGGCCGCGCGTCGGCGCCCGACGGCCACCTGCTCAGCTGCGGGTATGCCTTCAGCGTTTGCCGGGACGACGGCCGCATCGAGCCCCGACACCTTCGCGGTGCGCTCGAGGACGGTCCTCGCCTCCTCGACGGCCCGGGCCAACTCGTCCGCCCGGGTTGCGGCGTCATCCATCTGAGTGGCGAGCGAGGCGGCCATCTCTGCCTGGTCACGCGCAGCACCGGCTGCGGTGGCCGCCTCCGAGGATTTCGACGCGACGGCACGGCGACGGTCGTCGAGCTGGCGGTGCTGCTGGTAGGCCTCGCTCGACTGGAGCGCCTCGAGCTCGGCCGCCGCCCGCGCCGTCTCGTCCCGAAGCTCGAGCACGTGTTCTTCTGCGGCGGACAGCTCGGCAGCGATCCGAGTCACGTCGGCGACGTGTCGGACCTGCTCCCGGCGGGCGCGCTCGAGGCGAGCGCCCGACTCGGCGACCGCCGCCGCACGCTCGGCGAGGCGGCTCTTGGCATACCCGGCGTAGTCCTTGAGGAACCGGTCGAGAGCCACTGCCGTCCTCTCGATACGCTCCAGCTGCTCGCGGATCTGGTCGAGGGTCTCGAAGCGCTCCGCTGCCTTGTCTAGGGCGACGTCCGACAGCGGTGGCAGGGCTTCGCGAAGCACGGCCGCCAGCTCGCCGGCGTCGACCCGGTTGCCGATGTTCGGATCCCGCAGTCTGTGGAGCAGGTGGACGAGACTCTGGTAGCGGGCCTCGTCGGCGACGTCGAACAGGCGTGCGGCGACGCGTCGGCGATGCTCTGCGCCGGTCTGAGTGAGCGCTTCGGCGCCGAGCTGCTCGCGTAGTCGATCGACCGACATGTCGGGGCCGAGGTGGAGCGCTTCTCCGACGCGGGCTTCCTCGGTCATGAAGAACCATGTGGAGGACTGCCGCGTCGAGCTCGACGCCTTCAGGCCCGCGCCGATCGTGAGGTACCGGTCGGTCAGCTCGACCCCGGACGCCTCGGCGGTCGTCATGCGCAGCTCGAGCCAGACGTACCCCACGTGGTTGCCGGGCTCGCGCCCGTCGGTCATGAGCCACGTGACCGTCGTGCGGTCGCGCCCCGCGGCGTCGATCGAGCGGGTGTCGCCGTCGAGGAGAAACGGCAGCAGCACCTCGAGCGCCTTCGACTTCCCCGCGCCGTTGCTGCCCCGGAGCAGCACGCGCCCGCCCGAGAAGGAGAGCTCGACCCGGTCGTACTGCCAGACGTTCACGATGCCGGCACGGTTGAGCACCCAGCGCCCGAGGCGCTCGGCAGGCTCCGCTGGCGGGAGCTCGGTGGCGGTGCGGAAGAGCTGATTGGTCATGTCATCTCCATCGACAGGCTCTCTAGTCGGGTGCCGCGCTCGGTCGGCTCGGGCGCGTAGCGGGCGGCGACGGCTCGTAGCCAGAGCTCGTCGTTGCTGTCGCGTACGAGGAGGCCGACGTCGCAGAGCAGTTCCTCGACGTCGGCCGCGAGCCGGTCGGGGCGGTCGAGGTACTGATTGGCCCAGGACTTGGCGTGGCGATCGAGCAGGGCACGCGTGATCTCCTCGAGAGCGGGACGGTCGACCGGGACGAGCGGCTCGACGGGAGTGCCAACGCCGTCCACGAGCTCGGAGACCGCGAGCAACGCCGCCTGCGCCACGGTGCCCTCCCGCGGGAAGGAGAGGTCGCTGAGCTCTTCCAAGGGGTCGAACGCCGCAACGCCCTCGGCGCGGATCTCGAGGCGGAGCCCGAGGTTCTCCTCGAGCAGGTGGGCCTCGCGGCGCTGGGACTGGCGCAGCCATGTCCGCTCCGCCTCGGACAGATCGGCGAGCATGACCACAGGACACTCGACGATCCGGCGGCGGACGCGGTGCCGTACCGCTTCAGGTGCCACCTCGGTCGCGACGCGGACGAGCTCTTCAGGAGAGGACACATCGCGAAGCGGCGTGGAGAGGATCTCGTGGATCACGTCTCGTTCGATCGTGAGGAGCGCCTCGCTCGGGCCGTCGGCGTACGCGCTGATCGAGCCGTCGGTGTCGGAGATCGCGCCCCAGGCGATCAGCTGCCGCAGTGCGTGGACGAAGCCGAGGCGCTCGTGCCTCGTGTCCTGCCCGAGGGCGATCCCGGCCTCAGCTGCAGCTTGCTCGACATCTGCGACCAGCATGGACAGCAGCACCTGCTGGCCGGTCGCGAGCAGGACAGCGCAGATGAGAGCGAGATACGTGTAGTCGCGCGGCGAGAAACGGGCGCGTGAGGTCTGCACGACGAGCGGGCGAAGCTCTTCCTCACCGAGGCCCGCCTTGTAGAGCCGCGCGAGGCGGGCATCGACGACGAGCCGGTACCCGAGATACGAACGGAACATGGTGACGAGCTCGTCGGCGTGGCGCCGGATGAGACGGTGCTCGTCGGGTTGCACGGCAGCCACGACGAGAGGGGCTCGGAGAAGCGACCTGGCGGCGTCGCGGGCAGTGTTGTTCATGCCAGGCCCTCCCTTCCCGGGTCGACCGTCGCGGCTGGCCGTAGCCACCCTGCTGTGAGCTCGCGCCCACGAGCGTTGGCGACACGCGCCGGGCTCGCGATCTCGAGCCAGAGCCCGTCGACCGACAGGTCGCCCATCGAGGAGTGGAGGACGAAGGTGCCGTCGAAGGGCTCAGCAATGAGGCCGACGGGATGGTCGGGAAGCGCAGTCGCGCCCGACGATGCGACCTGCCCGAGAAGCTCGAGGACGACTCGCATCGCTGGCGTCGTGAGGCGCGCAGACCCGAGCTTGTCGCCAATCGCGATGAGCTCGGAGCAGGCTGCGCCTCGCCTGGCGACCTCCTCTGCTCGGGCATCCGAAAGGCGCTCACGCTGGATCCGATGGTCCTGTGCGACCGCGGCACGGCCGCGTGCGATCCGCTCGCCCCGTTCGCGAAGCGACACCGCCACCGGCGCGCGCGGCGACGTCCACCAGCTCGCCATCGCAGGTACTGCTTCAGCGATCTCGTCGTCGAGCGGCACGCCGAGGTGGCGCGCGCCATAGAGACCGAACGCGCTCGCGGCGATCGCTTGACAGGTCTCGGGCGCCGACGTGTCGAACCACGAGGCGAGCTTCAAGAAGTGCCGGCGCAACGAGGCCTCCCTCGTGGCCGAGGCGTTCATCCGCTTCAGGCTGACGAGCAGCATCCCGACGGCCTGGTTGGCCGCGTCGCGCAGCTGGCGAGCGCCCGGACCGGAGAACCAGGCATGGAGCTGGTCCCAGTCCTGCTGGTTCCGACCTCGGGCACGCTCTGCGCCCTCTCCTCCGGGAGCGTGCGACTCGAGAGCAGCAAAGGCGCCGTCGCTCTGCGAGAGCCGCTCGAGCATCCCGGGGAGCTCGGGCCTCAGCCGGTCCAGAGCAGCGGTGATGGCGGGGGTGTGTCGGCGGACGCTCTCGACGATGCTCTCGAGGTAGTCGAGGAGCAAGTGCTTGAAACCAGCCCACTCCTCGCCGTCGAGATCGCTCCGAGCAAGGACAGAGCCGATGTAGGTATAGAAATCGGTCACCGACCGGGAGAACTCGTGGAACTGGGAGAAGACCGTCAAGACCGAACCCGCGAGCGCCTCTGGTTCGGCTTGCGGATCGAGGGCGGCGAGACCGTCTGCTACGAGAGCGAGCAGCTCCCTCGGAACCTCGCGCGCACCGGCGGTCACCGAGAGGAACTCCTCCACCTCGCGGTGCAACCTTGCCCCGAGCGCGGACACGGCGTAGCGCACCGGTTGGCGGTGGTACTCGGCAATCGAGGTGACACGGACCTCGCGCGGGCTGACGACGAGGTTGCCCTTGTCGGCGAGGAACCGGCAGCGTGCCGCGATCGTCTCCTCGGGCAGATCGAGGCCTTGCTCGACGAGGTCCTGCGGGGACCACTCCGCGAGAAGAGCCGCGGTGAAGCGACTCATGATGGCGAGGTAGTCCCCCGCTTCGGTTGCCGTCAGGTACCGATAGAGCTCTAGGCGATCCGAATCCGCGATAGCTGCGAGGATACGTGGAGGGTGTGACAGCGCTCTGGATGCCCGTTGAGCTGCACCAATGCGAGCATCCACCTCGTTGATACACCCACGCGACACCATGAGGCGATGGGTACGAACAACAAGCAGCGTCGCCGAGCAAAGAGGGCGCAGCGGGTCCGCTCAGCTCGCAGCCGTTCGGCGACAGGAGAGTGGAGCGACGGTGTCGGGGAGGCTTTCTTCGGCTCGCCGGGCGACCGATTCGGGCCGTCGATCGAAGAGCAGATCGCCGACCTGATCGACAGCGCCGCTCACGCGGAGTGCGAGCAGCGTACCGACAAAGAGGCGCTCATCGGCCGCCTCGTGCGGGCGGAATTGCCCGGCGGGCGCGACGTCGTCGCCCAGCTGCTCCGGTACCGGCTCCGGATCACGATCGACGCGACGATGCGCGACCGTTGGGAGACCTCCGACCCGACCGAGGTGGTGCGCCGGAAGGCGAGCGGGGGTGCCGCCAGGGTGGTGTCGGGATCCCGCATCGTCGATCCGGCGGCCGAGAGCTGGCCGACGGACGTGCGTGCTGCGATCGACGCACTCGGCGTCCTCGATCATCTTCCGCCCCTTCCCGACCTCGCTTCCCTGTCTTTGGGCTCTGTGCCGCGCCGCGTTGTGCGGGAACACGGGGTCGGGCCCGAACTGTTGAAGAAGATCCGTGGGCTGCTCGCCAAAGCGGAGTCGACGTCGTTCGCCGAAGAGGCCGACGCTCTCAGTGCGAAGGCAACCGAGCTCATGACGCGGTACCGGATCGACCGGAGCGCGCTCGACCTCGAGAGCGAGCTGCAGGGCTCGGAGGTCGCAGGCCGGCGGATCTGGATCGACGAGCCTTATGTGGTCCCTAAGGCCATGTTGCTCGGGGTCGTCGCACGAGCGAACGGTTGCGAGTCTGTGCGCTCGGACCTCGGCCACTCGACGGTCGTCGGCCACCCGGACGACATCGAGATGACCGAACTGCTCTTCACCTCTCTGCTAGTTCAGGCCACCCGGCAGATGACGGTCATCGGGGAGGCTGCCCGCGCCGACGAGCGAAGGGTACGCGACCGGGTGCGAACTCTCGCTGAGAGCTTCGCCGACGGCGCAGCCGTCGACGCGGCCGAGGCGAGAAAGGTCATCTTGGAGATGACAGTGTCGGCCGCGGGGGAGCGGCGCCGTTCGGCCGGATTCCGGAGGTCTTTCCTCGTCGCCTTCGCCGGGCGGATAGGAACTCGTCTCGCGGCCGCGACTGCAGCGGCTACCGAGACGGCAACCGGAGAGCTCGGAGACTCCTTCCTCCCCGTACTCGCGCGTCAACAAGAGGCAGTCGACAAGGCACTGGCCGCGTTGTTCGGCGAGCTCCGCTACTCGAGCGTCAACGTCACCGACGGTGAGGGATACGCCGCGGGTGTAGCGGCGGCCGATCTGGCGGATCTCGGTGTGCGCGAGAAGCTCCGCTCGGCGGGATGATCTTCGCGGCACCACGCGTCGGCAAATCGCAGTAGCTCCCGTCCGCCGGCCAGTAACGATGGACCAAGGAGGGGTCGCTCCAGCCAGGCCGTCGTATGTGCGACGGTCCAACACTCGGGTTAACGAGGGTCGGGCGCGACCCAGCCTGCCTGTTTGCAGGCGACGCAGAGGGCAGCCCATGGCAGTGCCTCGAGCCGGTCTGGCGCGATCTCGCAGTCGCAGGCGTCGCAGCGTCCGTAGCTGCCCTCGGCGACTTTGGCGAGCGCCCGGTCGATCTCCNNGCGTCGCTCGTGTGATCGCCGGCCCGCTTACCGAACTGCACCTGCACTCCGGGTGCCCGTATCGGTTCCGAGAGGCCGGCCACCTCGCCGGAGAGCTCAGCCTTGCGGGCTTGAAGTGCGGCGACTATCTGCTCGTCAGTCATGAGAGCGTCCTATGGATGACGACGCCCCTGGATGGTCGCTTCAACACGGGATGACATCGACTGCTGAGTCGAGGCGTTCCAAGTCGCTGCGATCGCTGGTCACGATCTTCGCGTGATGTTGGCGAGCCACCAGCACGACTGATGCGTGCACTACGTCGCCCGTTCCCTTATGGCCGCAGAGCGCCCCCGCGAGCTTCGCCAGCTCGAGATCGAGCGGCTCCACGATCGTCCCCTCGGCACCGAGAACGCGGGCGATTCTTGCCTGTCGCGCTCCGTCTCGCCACACCTGGCCGACCACGCCGGCGGGCACGACGACTGGCGCGCCGTCGGTCGACGCGACCTTGCAGAGCGCGAGCACCTTTCGGTCACCCTTCTCCAATGCGATGAGTGCGCCGGCGTCGAGGACTACTGCGCTCGTAGCTGCGAGCGGGCCCACATCGTCTCCTTGTCGGTGAGCGGACCACCAGCGGCCTCCAGCAACTCATCGAGGATGTCGTCCAGGACTTCACGTCGTGCTTTGGCCTCTGCGGCTTGGGTGAGCCATGCACTCACCGACGTCGCGGCGCCACTGTCAACGTCGCGGCGGGCCGCTTCGAGCACGGCGTCCGGAACGGTGACGGTGACTCGGGTCTTCGTGCGCATACAAAGATCATACTCTCTGCCGCTCCGCCGGCGGGTGGCCCTATGTGGGCGTCACCAGCAATCGGGCTTGCGGTGCGCCCAAGGCTCGGCGGCCTCGAGCTGGGCGGCGAGTCGGAGCAAGGTCACCTCGTCACCGGGTCGGCCGACGAGCTGGATACCGATCGGCAGGTTCTCGTCGGTCCAGTGCAGCGGGATCGACATCGCCGGTTGGCCGCTCATGTTGTACTGGGCGGTGAATGGCGTAAACCGTTTCTGATTCTCGAAGTCACGGGCCGGGTCTGCGTCGTCGCGCAGGCCGCCGACCTTCGCTGGTGGCTGGGCAAGGGTCGGAGTGAGGACGGCGTCGTACATGGCTGTCTTGCCCAGCTCCTCTCGCGCTTTTGAACGCAGTGAGCCGAGAGCGGAGTAGAGCGCCATAGCTGTCACTTTCTTGCCGCGCTCGCGGAGCCATGTGGTCAGCGGACGGAGGTCTCCCTCCACCTCACGTGGGATGGGGAGCGCTGCGAACTCAACCGACCAGAGCTGCTCGAACATCTCGATGATCTCCGGCCCGAACGTCGTCGCGTGGTCCTCCACGGTGTGACCGAGCTGCTCCAGCAACGCCGAGGCGTGCTCGTAGGCGGCCACGCAATCCGGGTGCACCACGGCGCCGGGCACGGAGGGAGTGATGTAGCGCCCGATGCGGAGTCCTGACGGCTCGTCGTCGCATGCCGCGAGAAACGAACCGCCCTGCGGCGGCGCCTGCCAGCTCCAGTCCATCGTCGTCGGCCCGGCCATGGCGTCGAGCAGCGCGGCGGCGTCTCGCACCGTGCGGGCGAGCGGGCCGTGCACAGACAGTCCGCTGATCTCGCTGTTGAGCGGCGCGACGGAGACCCGGCCGCGGCTGGTCTTGATCCCGACCAACCCGTTCACACTCGATGGGATGCGGATCGAGCCTCCACCGTCGCTCCCGGGAGCAGCAGGTAGGAGACCAGATGCGACAGCCGCGCCGGCGCCACCACTCGAGCCTCCGGCCGAGCAGGTGAGGTCCCAAGGCGTGCGTGCGGGCGGATGGCCCTCAGGCTCGGTATAGCAGGGCGCTCCGAACTCGGGCGTTGCCGTCTTGCCGAGGCTGATCGTGCCAGCGGCATGGAGCTTGGTCACCACTGCCTCGTCGATGCCGAGCTCTTGAGGCGGGAACGCTCCCGTCCCGAAACCGGTCGGCATGTCGGCGGTGAGATAGAGATCCTTGATGGCCGTGGGCACACCGTGGAGTTGCGGCAACTCCGCGCTGTCGGTGACTGCTCTTTCTGCGTCTTTAGCCTGTGCACGAGCCTGATCGGCGGCGATGAAGACGAAGGCACCGACCTCGCTGTTGAGCCGATCGATGCGGTCGAGATAGTGGTCGACGAGCTCGACAGGTGAGATTTCGCGGCTACGAACTGCGGCGGCTTGTTCAAGCAGGGTCAGGTCATGGAGGCTGCTCATGGGGGAACGCTACCGCCACGCGCCGGGTGGCATCATTTGGCTATGAAGCAGTTGCGCCTCGACGTACCGGACGATGTCCACCGCCAAAGTTGACGGCGCGCGCTGTTCGCGACGGGCGGAGCCTGCACGCCTTGGCGACTGAGATCCTCGTGGCAACGGTTGGAACCGAGGGCGACCGCCGTGGCCGACTGCGCGCGAACACAGCGAGCCAAGGTGTTCTTAGGGCAACTCCGGCAGTGCCGGTAGTGCAGCCCGCCGCCGGCGCCAGCAGCGTCGTTCCTGCACTCAAAATTCGTCCAACACCTGCCCTGCGAGGATCTCGAGGTCGTCGCGCAGAGCAGGGTCGGCTGCCCTCTCTGCGAGCTGCTGCCGCAGACTGTCGCCTGGCAGCCACCGAGTACCCAGTCTGTGGGGGACGATGTCGGCTATTGCCTCGCCATGCACCATCAAGATCACCCGCTCTCCGGCCCTTACGGCGTCGATGATCTGGCTCGTACGATTTTGTAGATCGCCTACTCCGATCTCCATGTCCGACAGCGTAGGACAACGGTGCGCAACGTCCCCGTAAGCGCAGAGCGATCGTTGCCTACTGCGGGCTGGGCATCCAGCGCTTCATGTACTGATCGTCGTGTGGCTACAACGAGTGGAAGGCGATGCCGTCCGCCAAGGCGGCGGCGCGGAGATTGGGTCCGACGTCATGTCTTGACACGGCCAGTCCGGCATTGAGCCTGTGAGCTGCGGCGAGTGCCTCGACCATCGCCGCGGACATGCCCCGCCCTTCGTTCGCATGTCGGCGTTGCAGCTCCGCCATCATCCAGGAGAGGTCTCGCAGGGACAGCACTTCGATGTCCTCCGGGAGCGTCGTCAGCAGTGCACGGAATCGGGCCTGCGCATCGGCGGGCAGGCTGGTTACCGGAGCAGACAGCCTGCCGGCGACCGAGGGATCAGCGAACGAGGAGCACAACCGGAACAACCACAGCCCTGTCGTCGCGACCCCATCCGGTGCGAGCCCGTCCAGGTCCGGCGCTCGCTCGCCGGTCAGGATGTCGCGCAGCAGGTGGTCGTCGATGACGAAAGAAGCCACCTACGTCGTGGCGAGGTCGGGATCCTCCAGATCTCGTACGAACTGGAGATGTGCTTCGGAAGTGAGAGCCCGCGCGAGGATCGCCTGACGCTCGCCGGGCGGAAGCAAGACAACAGCGTCGCCCAGGTCAACGACGGTCACGCGGCCCCCGTGATCTAGCCCCCACCGATGGCGCACGGCGGCGGGCACCGACATCTGTCCGCTTGTCGACACCAGAAACTCAGCAGGCGTGGCCACTGCCGCTCCCTTCGCACTTGGTAAAAGCTGATTGTACCAAGTGCCGGTACGTGATACATCATGCGCGAAGGAATCGCTCCGGCTAAGGGCTCACGCTCCGGCATCTCGTCGTCGCAAAGGATCTCGCTTCATGTCTCGTCTCCGCTCCTGGTCGCTCGTAATGCTCTGCGCATCGGCTCTCGCATTGGCCGCGTGCGGCAGTGCCGTGAGCGCTCCCACGACCGCTGCGCCCGCTACGACGACAGCTCCGGCTGTCGTCAGCCCTGGCGCGGGCGCCTCCCCCGAGATCACGTACATCCCGGCGCAGGACCGCTCGCCGGCTGGGACTGCTGGCAAGGCGCCCACCGTCGTCGTACCCCCGGGCACTCCTCCCACGAACCTCGAGAGAGCCGATCTCATCGTCGGCAAAGGGCCGGCAGCCAAGGCGGGTGACAAGGTCACGGTCCAATACGTGCTGGCCACTTACTCCGCGCACAAGGTGGTCCAGTCGTCGTGGACCGGGCAGCCGTTCTCGTTCACAATCGGCGCGGGACAGGTCATCCCGGGGTGGGACGATGGCGTAGTCGGCATGAAAGCCGGTGGCCGCCGGGAGCTCATCATTCCTCCCAGTCTCGGCTACCGCGATCAGTCGCCCGGAGCGGGCGTCGCTTCGAACGACACGCTCGTCTTCGTCATCGACGTGCTGAAGATCGGCTGAAGGTGGCTACGGACGGCGTGCTCCCGTGGTCGATCGTCGCTCGCAACCTTCCCGAGCACGCGGGCAACCCGATTCACACTGATGCCGGCGCGAAGGCGGCGGGTTTCGAGCGGGCGCTCGTCGCCGGAGTCACGTCGTACGCCTACTGCTGTCACCCGGTCATCGATCGGTATGGGCTCGAGTGGGTCGCTTCGGGCGAGGCGGAGATTCGGTTCTTCTCGCCCGTGTTCGATGGCGACGCGCTGACCTTGCCGGTAGTCGAGAGGGATGACGGTGGGATCGAGGTCTCGGTCATGTCGGCCCGGGAGGCGAGGCCGCTCGTGACTATGTCCGCATGGCGCGCCCATCGTGGTCGGCTCGAGACGCGGCCGGGCGAGGTGCTTGCTCCTGTCACTGTTCGGCTCGAAGGCGAGTACGGGTCTGACTACGCCGCGCGCGCGGGGGACGACCAGACAGTCTGCTCGGCTGCGGGTGTGGTGCACCCGGCGGTCTGGCCACGGCTCGCCAATGTGGTCTTCCACGACCAGTTGGCCCGCGGTTCCTGGGTCCACACGCGAAGCATCGTCCGGCACTACGGGCTTGCCCAGGTCGGGGCGGAGGCCGAGGTCTCGAGCGTGGTAGTTCGACGCTTCAACCGGCGAGGGGAGCGTGCCGTTGCCGACGTGGCGATCCGGGTGGATGGTGAGCTCGTCGCGACCCTCGAGCACGAAGCGATCATCGACGTGTCGGCTGGCGACTAGCAGGACTCTCGTCCCCTTCTGGAGCGCTTACCAGCACCGGGGAGGTTCTGAGGTGCCAGCCTTACCAGAACCAGGGGGGTTTTGGTAAGGCGAGAGAGCTTTGAGTTGCCCTGGACAGCCTCTTCAGCCGTGTTCGTTTCGTAGATGCGCTCACCCTCGCCGATGAACGGCTGACGATTCGATTGGCTACCGGTTCGGAGTGGCGAGATCGACTTTGCCTCGGAACTCGTCGCGGACTCGCTTCAGCTCGATAACCGGGCGACATGTCCCGGCCCGGCGTTCTGGGGCACCGGGCCGGAAACGTACGCTGTGCCGCATGACCGCGAAGCTGCGCGTGCCCATCTACCTGCAGGCCTCGACCGACATAGGCGGGCCGGCCCGAGTGGAGTGGCTGGCCGCGCTACCGGACCGGGTCGACGAGCTGACGGCGCGCTGGGGGCTGGACCTCGACGAGCCATTCGAGCCGGGCGGCAACTGCTCGTGGGTGGCGCCGGGCACCGACCGCGACGGACGCGAGGTCGTGCTCAAGGTGGCGTGGCACCACACCGAAGCGCTGCACGAGGCGGAGGGGCTGGCCGCGCTCGGCGGCCAGGGGGCGGTCGAGGTGTACGCGTTCGAGCACNNGCGATGCTGCTCGAGCGGTGCCGCCCCGGGACCGAGCTGCGCGGACGCCCCGAGGCCGAGCAGCACCTCGTCGTCACCGACCTGCTCCGGTCGGTCTGGACCGTCGAGCTGACGTTCGACCACCCGTTTCGTCCGCTGTCGGTGATGGCGGACGACTGGGTGGTGCGCGCCGAAGCGCGGCTGGCCGCCGACCCGAGAAGACTCGACGCCGGGCTGGCCCGCGAAGGGCTGCAGCTGTTCCGCGAACTGGCGCGCACCGGACCGACCGAGGCGCTGCTGTTCACCGACCTGCACGCCGGCAACGTGCTGTCCAGCGGGCGCCGCCAGTGGCTGCTCATCGATCCCAAGCCGTACGTGGGCGACCCGCACTACGACGTGCTGCAGCACCTGCTGAACTGCAACGGGTCGCTGCAGGCGGACCCGATCGGGCTGCTGACCGAGGTCGCCGACCTGGCCGGTCTCGACGCCGGGCGGGTCCGGCAGTGGCTGTTCGCGCGGTGCGTCCAGGAGAGCCTGGGCGAGAGCCCGCCGTGGCCGGGGCTCGACGTTGTGCTGCACCGCCTGGGTGGTCCGTAAGCGCGAAGCCTGGCCAGGCAGTCGCACGTCGCTTAGATCCGAAGAGTCACATTAGGACCGAGGCGAGCCGATCAGCTTGAGTGGTGGGTTTCGACCAGTTCGTCCAACATCCGATCGATCGCGCCGACGCTTATCGAGAGATGTCCCTCGCCCGTCTCCAGATGGACCGAGGCGTGAGGCATCTGCGAGGCAAGCCACTGGCCGTGCGCGAACGGCACCATCAGGTCATCGCTCCCTTGCCAGATCATGGTCGGGATCGATACCTCGCTCAGATCGAAACCCCACGCCTTGACGAATGCCAAGTCATCGTCCAGCCACCCGTCTACTCCGATGCGCACGGCCTCGTGGAAGGAGGACGCCAAGTCCTCCCCGTACTCGTCTGTTATCACGGCAACGTCGACATCGGGCAGCAGCGACCCGAGCGATTCCGCGATGCTGTCCGCGCTGATCTCCTTCAGGTGGTCGCGCATCAGCTCGAGGAACGGCCGCAGCCCCTCTTCGCCTTCGAGTGCTGCAGCGAACTCGGTCAGGTTGTCCTCGCCCATGTCGGCGAGGAAATCGAGACCTTCGGCGTCGTAAGGGGCGACGCCAGCGATCAGCAGGACGGCCGTAGCCTCGTCGAGCTTCGCCGCGCAGGCGAGAGCGTGAGGGCCGCCGCCTGACCACCCACCCACCACACATCTCTCGGCGCCAACCGCGGCCAGCACCGCCTTGGTGTCCGCAACGACGTCGACGACTGCGCGGCCTGCGTGCCGGCTCGACTCGCCGTAACCGGGTCGCGATGTCGTGACGAGACGCAGCCCTCGGTCGTGGGCCGCACGTTCTAGCGCATGCCACTCGATCGCGGCGCCCGGTGTCCCCTGATGGAAGATGAACGGCAAGCCGTCCTCCGGTCCGCTCACGCGGATGTCGAGGCGTCGCCCATCAGGTAGCTCGAGGTGTTCAGGGACAGTCATGGTGTCATATTGGCATCTTCGCCCGCAGTCGTCATGCCCGCTTTCAAAGGACGCCAGGCTGCGCTCGACTTTGCTGCCCCGCCCTGGACCGAGTCCTCTGTCGTCGTGGCGGCGGCCGTCGCGAACCGCCTAGTAGTGCTGCCCCGCATTATTCAGGAGGGGGCCGACTTGACGAGGCCGAGGAAGTCGCGCTGATCGGCGCTCGCGGCCGACAGGTCGCTACAGCACGGCGGACCGAGCAACCGTGTACCCCGAGACCGTGATGTCGACGTCGATACCATCGGTGCCGGCACAGAGAGAGTCGCCGCTCGGAATCACTAGACCCGGGCTCATCGGCAGGTCCGTCTCGCCGATTTCGGGGGGATTGACGAACTGCTCCCAGGTCGCGCCGTTGTACTTCAGATAGTTGCCGCAGTTACCGTCGATCCCGATGAACAAATAGAACGAGCTGGAGCCGAGCCCGTTGCCGATCTCCGTTCCGTGGATGAGAAGGACGCTAAGAGGGCGGTCACGAAGGGCTCGCCGTAGCTCATCGTCAGCACGTCGGCGTACCCGGGCGGGGTGGGCCATCCCACCGCCTCTGATCCGGCGATACAACTCGGCCCCGAGTGCGTGTGGGTCGAGGCGGTGAGCACTGCCGACAGCGGCAGCCCGAGATCGCGCGCGACGCTCTGGCGGATCGGCAGCGCGAATGACGGCGACATCCCGAGGAGATCGCAGACGACGAGACAGACCGCCACCACGCCGTTGCTGTTCGCGAGGTAGAGGGTGCGAACCTCGAGGTCGTCGTGCACCTCGGTCGCCGGCTCGGAGCGGTCACCGAAGCCGGCGAGCATCACAGGCGTATCCGGGGTGATGAGCGCCCGTCCGAAGCCCGCGAGCATCACGCGCGTTCATTGCGGTGAGGCGTGTCGACCCGCTCGAGCCGTCCCGATGCGGCCGATCGATAGGCGGCGGTGACGAGGGCAACGGCGGCGCGGCCGTCGGCTGCCGTTACCGCAGGCTCTGTCCTGGTCTCGACCGCGTGGATGAATGCGTCGAAGACGGTGGGGGAGTGGTCGGCGAGTGTGAGCCTCAGGGCTTCACCGTTTGTTGGCGGCAGCAGGGTGGGTGGCGTCCGGTCGTCGAGGTGAAGTGTCCCGAGGGTCCCCTGGATCGTGAGCTGGTTGTCGCTGCCGGCGGCCACCGCCCAGCTCGCCTGCAGCGTGCCGATCGCTCCGCCGGCGAAACGCACGACGAGTTGCGCGATCTCCTCGACTTCGTGCTGCGTCGCCCCGCTCCTTGGCAACAGCGCGCTCACCTCGACTGGATCGTCGCCGAGGACCGACCGCAGGACGTCGGCCGCGTGGACGCCGAGGTCGATGAGGGCGCCACCTCCGGCGACGGCTGGGTCACGGAACCAGTCCGCGTCCGGTGCCCAGCCCTGCGGGCCAGCGTGGCCCCACGCGCACCTGAATGCCTGGACTTGGCCGATGTCGCCCCGGGCGACGGCATCGCGCATGGCGACGAATGGGCCGAGAAACCTTGAGTTGTGAGCCGGCATCAGCACGACTCCGGCGAGGTCGGCGGCGGCGATCATGCGGTCGGCCTCTTCGGTGTTGCGGGCGAGGGGTTTCTCGACCAAGACGTGCTTGCCGGCGGCGGCCGCGGCAGTGGCGATCTCGACGTGGCTCGCGTTGGGCGTGCAGACGTCGATGGCGTCGACCTCGGGGCGATCGAGCAGGTCGTGCCAGTCATTCACCACCTCTCCGCTGCCCCACTCGGCGGCGGCCGCCTCAGCGGACTGTGGGCTTCGGCTGGCGAATGCGACGACGTCGGCGCCAGCGGCACGCAGGCCCGGCAGGTGGACGCGCCGGGCGACTGTCCCACACCCGACCACGGCCATACGAACTGTCATGAGCGCGCTCGTGAAGGGGTCGGTCCGGCCTGAGCTCGCACCCGGAACGCTGGGATCTCACCCGAGAACATGGCTGGCCACCTTAAACACGGCATCGGCAACCTGGGCGCAGTCACTCGGCGACCAGCGCGGTCCGATGGGAACGATCAGGGAGCGTGCCGCCAAGTCCTCGGTCTGCGGGCAGAGGCCCATGTGGTACTCGACGGCCGTCGGGTGCTCGGTGCAGTGCCACGGGCCGCCCTTCATGGTGGCCGTCCGCCGCTCGAGGATTGCAGGGTTGGAATAGACGGGCTTGCCCCTGTACATCTGGGCGCACGGTATGCCCTCGGCCAGCAACGCTTTCGCGAACCGGCGGGCAACCTCGGCGTCGGGGAGGAACCAGGAGAGGCTGGAGCCGCCCTGGCCTTTTGGATCGGGGATCCTTCGAGGTTGCATCCCGTCGACGTCCCCGATGGCGTTGGCCACACGAAGGCAGTTGTCACGCATGCATTCAAGCAACCCCGGAAGCTTGCGTAGCTGCACGCCGACGATGGCGCCGGCAATCTCGGTCATGCGGAGGTTCTCACCTACGAAGGGCTCGTCGAGCTCCCCACCGCGCTCTCCCATGTGGCTGGTGACGAACTGGCCGCCCTGGTCCTGATAGCGGGCGGCGCGGAGGTGCAAGCGATCGTCGTTGGTTGTGATTGCTCCACCCTCTCCTGCGGTCACGTTCTTCTCGAGCTGGAACGAGAAGGCGCCGAGTGCGCCGATGCTGCCAACTTTCCGGCCGTTGTAAGACACGCCCATCGCCTGGGCCGCATCCTCGATCAGCGGCACGCCGGCCGGAGCGAGCGCGGCGAGGATCGGGTCAAGGTCGCAAGCGACGTTCTCGAGGTGGACGGCTATGACGGCTGCGGTGCGCGGGGTGAGCTTCGCTGCGACATCGGCGTGGTCGAGGCCGAGCGAGTCGTCGACCTCCGCGAACACCGGTACAGCGCCCGACACCACGACGGCGTTCACCGTTGCAATGAAGGTGAAGGCAGGCAGGATTACCTCGTCGCCGCAGCCGACTCCCAACGAGGCCAATGCACATCGCAGCGCTGCGGTACCGCTGGAGGTCGCCACCGCGTGCTCGGTTCCCGTGAACTCGGCCAGGGCTGCTTCGAACTCGGAGACCCGACCGAGCAGATCAGGTCCGTAGTAGCGGAACAGCGAACGGCTCTCGAGGACCTCGAGGACTGCAGCCCGCTCCTCGTCTCCCAGCAGCCCGGCACCTCTCGAGAAGTCGAGGGGGGTTTGCCGTACCGGCGTGCCCCCGTCGATGGCGAGGCGGCCGGCCGTCTGCATGCTGGCGAGCGTAGTTGCGACCGGCTCGAGGTTCCCGGTGGCTTGGCCGTACGTGCCCAATTACGGACCTTCGCCTCTAGCGCTCGGTCGAGAGAATTGGCACGCTTTGCCGTGGAGGTGCGTGATCGACCGCGACGAGGACGTGACGGTACAGGTCGGCTCCGTCCAGCTGTCGGGCCACCTGACGGTTCCGAGTCCGCTGAGGGGCGTCGTGGTGTTCGCACATGGCAGCGGTAGCAGCAGCCGCAGCCCGCGCAACCGCTACGTCGCTCGCGCTCTGAACCAGTTCGGGCTCGGCACGCTGCTGTTCGATCTGCTGACCCCGGGCGAAGAGCTCGACAGGGCCAACGTCTTTGATATCGACCTGTTGTCGGAGCGATTGATCGGGGCCACGCGCTGGGTCAGAGAGCGTTCGGAGGCCAAGAACGCCCCGCTCGGCTACTTCGGCGCGAGCACCGGCGCGGCCGCCGCTCTCGGCGCGGCTGCCGATCCCGAGACAGAGGTGGCTGCAGTCGTCTCACGAGGTGGTCGTGCGGACCTCGCAGGAGCTCGGCTGGCGGCTGTGCGCGCTCCGACCCTGCTGATCGTCGGCGGAGACGATCAAGTCGTGCTGGAGATGAACCGCCGGGCCCAGGCAGCGCTCACTTGCGAGAACCGGCTGGAGATCGTGCAAGGTGCCACGCACTTGTTCGAGGAGGCCGGGGCTCTCGAGACCGTCGCCGCGCTGGCGGGCCACTGGTTCAGCGATCATCTCGCGCCGACGATTACGTGACTGTCAAGGGGGCAAAGCGCGCCAGAAAGAAACGAAGCTCATCGGGTTCGTAGGTGAACTGCAGCCCGGTGATCTGCTCGCGCTGCTTGTACACCTCGACGACCGACTCTGCGACGACATCCATGTGCGCCTGGGTGTACACGCGGCGGGGGATGGCCAAGCGCACGAGTTCCAGCTCGGGCAGGTGGTTCTCGCCGGTCTTGGCATCGCGACCGGCGGAGACGATCCCTCGCTCCATGGTGCGCACACCGGAGTCGACGTAGATCGCTGCCGCTAGTGCCTGCGCGGGAAAGTGTTCCTGGGGAACGTGGGCGAGGATGGAGCGCGCATCGAGGAACACGCCGTGTCCTCCAATCGGCACGACCACTGGGACTCCGGCATCGATGAGCCTGTTGCCGAGGTATTGGACCTGTCCGATCCGGGCCCGGACGTGATCGTCCGTCTGCACCATCTCGTGAATGCCTTGCGCGAGCGCCTCCATGTCGCGTCCCGACATCCCGCCGTAGGTGTGCAGGCCTTCGAACGCGACGAGCAGGGCCCGCGCCGAGCGCGCCAGCTCCGGGTCCCGCAGTGCAAGGAATCCGCCAATGTTGACCAGGTTGTCCTTCTTCGACGAGACGGTCGCACCATCCGAATTGGCACAGATCTCGAGGAGGATCTCCTTGACGCTGTGACCGCTGTACCCGGGCTCCCTCTGCTGGATGAACCAGGCGTTCTCCAANNATCCGCTCCGGGCCGTGTTCGTCGATGAGAAAGCGGAGTTTCTCGAGGTCGACGTTGCCCTTGAAGGGGTGCAGGCTCGCCGGGTCGTGCGCCTCGTCGATTATCACGTCGACGAAGGTCCCGCCCGCACGCTCCTGGTGGAAGCGCGTCGTGGTGAAGTACATGTTGCCGGGAATGACGTCGCCCGGATTGATGAGGATCTGGCTGAGGATGTGCTCGGCGCCGCGACCCTGGTGGGTGGGCACCAGCTCGGGATAGCCGTACACCTCGCGCATCGCATCCTCGAGGCGGTAGAAGGAACGGCTCCCCGCATATGCCTCGTCCCCCATCATGAGGGCGGCCCACTGCAGGTCGGACATTGCCGATGTTCCCGAATCGGTGAGCAGGTCGATGTAGACATCCTCGGCACGGAGCAGAAACGTGTTCCAACCTGCCTCGGCAATCGCCGCCTCGCGACGTTCTCGCGTGCTCATCGTGATTGCTTCCACCATCTTGATGCGGAACGGCTCCGCCCAGCTGCGCGGACGTGCGTTATCCGAGTTTTCCACTGACATTTCGCTCCTTTTGGTTCATCCGGCTCTCCTCGCGCGCGCTCGGCCGGAACGGTGCTGGCCGAGTTGCGCGAGAGCGCGGTCCTTGAGATCGTCGATGCCCGTTGCAATGGCTGTCGCGAGCAGCCCGACGTCGGGCATGGTCGCAAAATCGCCCGTCACGCAGAACGAGATGCTCCCGTTGCGGACCGCTCCCTGCGCAGTCTCGGGGGCGGAGTGGAGCGCGGCCGCCGGGTGGGTGACAGAGCCGGGGACGTCTCTCGCGATGGCGAGCGTGTCCGACGCGAGCCCGCCCCAGGCGTCGAGCACTTTGAGCGCACCGCGCGGCTGGGACATGATCCGTCCGACCAGTCGGCAGAACGCCGCGTCGTCACCGGGTGCGGGCAGCGCCGTGTGCCGGAGGTGGTAGCCGAGGTCGAAATGCGGGTCGTCGACCCACACCGGCCGGCCCAGCTCGAACGGCACCGAGCGGATGCGCTGGCGGTACCGCGGGATCACGTGCAGCTTGGACGTGATCAGCGTCTCGAGGTCGCGAAAGGGAGGTGCCGGGTTGCCTAACACGGCGATCCCAGCGATGTGCATGTGGACGATCCCGCCCTCGAGGTGGAGAAACTCCGCATCGAGGGCATTCAATCGCTCCACCCGGGTACCTCCCTTCGCGGCGACCTTGTCAAGCCACCTTAAGGCCGGGGCCGTCGCTTGGAACAGGGTCCTTTGGCACCAATCCCGGTCTTCGTCGGAGACACCGAGCCTGTTTCCGAAAGGTGACGTTCGGCCCTGGGCTGGCGTGCACTTGTACTCACGTCCAAGTCTTCAGGACCGGAATCACCTCACTCGCAAACAGTCGTAGGGATCGCTCGGCCACCTCCGGCGGCATTCCTCCAAACCGGAAGGTGCTGAGGAGGTCGAAGCTGCCGAGGATTGACCGACGCTCGTCCAGACGCTTCAGCACTTGATCAGGCGTACCGTAAGCGCTGGCAGCCAGCCAGCTCTTCAGAAATCCCTCTAGACCTACCGAGCGAAGCGCCTCCGCCGCCTTGGCATATGACTCATAACCCGTAGTCGATTCGAAGTGGGTACCCGTAACCTCGTAGTGCTCCAGGAGGCTCGGCAGGTATTGGCTCAGGTACTTGCTACCGAGCTCCTCGGCCTCGTTGGGATCTGCCAAACAGACCGTGAAGTCGCCTGTTGCGAGCGGTGGTGGATCTTGTCCGAACTTCAACCGATAGCTCTTCTGGTAGCGCTCGACACCGGGGAGGCGTGCGGACCACGGCCGATCAGCGAACATCGTCAGCCTCGCCCCAAGTCCGGCTGCCGCTTCCACGGACTCGTCACTGGAAGCGACGGCGTAGAGTCGATCAGAGAACGAGCGTTGTGGCCTCGGTCTGATGGGTGTTTTCGGCTGAGGATAGAAGCGCCCGGATCCCTCGATGCTGCCGGTTCGGAGCGCTTCGACGATCATCGCCGCCGATTCGTCGAAACGCTCTCGGGATTCGGCCATGTCTACGTCGGGGAAGTGGGCGTACTCTCTTCTCGCGAGCCCCCTGCCCAGTCCGAGACGTAGGCGGCCACCACACAGCTGATCAAGGACGGCGACGCGCTCCGCGATTTCCAGCGGGTTGTGATAAGGAAGAATGATAGCTGCCGTACCAACGTCTATTCCGTTGCATGCTCCGGCAAGATACGACAGGATAACTGTGTTATCGGGACAGATCGAATAGTCGTAAAAGTGGTGCTCCGCTGACCAAATGACGTCAAATCCTACGTCGGCGGCTATTTTCGCCAACGCAATCTCTTCCTCATAGACCTGCGCGTCGGAGATACCCTGTGACCATCCGTATGCTGTAAAGGTCATTTGAATGCCGACGTCCATGGCATGCCTTCCTTCCTATCGAGTCGTTGGATGTCTGCCCCGTATGGTGTTTCACGTGCGCTCGGCGGGACGCCGAGCAAAGTGGCTGCCTCCGTCGATCGGCACGACGGTCCCGGTCACATGACTGGCATCATCGCCTACAAGGAAGGCGATCACGCCCGCGACCTCGTCGGCCGAACCGATTGTTTCCGTGGCCAGGTCTGCTTGCTGGCGGCGCAAGATGCGCGTACGGGGAGTGTCGATGACCCCGGGTGCGACGGCGTTGACGCGAACGTTGTGAGAGCTGAGCTCTCCAGCCAGGTGGATGGTCAGCCCGACAATCCCGGCCTTCGCCGCGCTGTACCAGTCCGATCCGCCCCCGACCATTGCCGCAATTGACGCCACGTTTACGATGCTGCCTTGATTCTGGCTCACCATTATCGGGCTGACCAACCTGCATAGCTCCCCGGTCATCCCGAGAGATTGGCTGATCCCGACTGTGAAGCTCGCCTGTCCGGCCGGGGAGATCGCAGCCGGGCCGGCATTGTTGACCAGGATGTCTATCCGCTCACATTCCCGCACGATGTGGGCGATGACTCTCTGTCGATTGTCCGAGCCGCCAAGGTCGGCGATGAAGGTGTGAACGCGCCCCAACGGTCCGAGCGAGTCAGCCGCTTGAGCGGTTGACTCCTTGTCCATGTCGACGATCCAGACGGAGGCACCGGCAAGTATGAGCCTACGGCTCGTCGCATAGCCGATCCCGCTGGCTCCTCCTGTAACGATGGCGATTCGGCCCTCAAGCTCCATGGGGCTCCCAAGATTTCAGTTGGTCGCAGCGCCCTGCGGGGTAGATGCGCGGCCCTCGCATGACGCCAGCCGCGCCGATCAGATGACCGGCGCGGGCATGCCGGGGTCGTAGGGGAGGCCGAGTACGCGCTCGGCGATGAGGTTGCGCTGGACTTCTGCCGTGCCTGCTCCGATGGTCGAGCCTCTCGTCCGGAGGAATCCCCATGCCCACCGACCGCGCTGCACCGCCAGCCGGTCGCTGCCGCCGATGAGCCCGTTCGGGCCGATGATCTCGATTGCGAGCTCATGGAGACGCTTCTCGAAGAGGCTGTGCATGAGGCGGGTCACGGAGGACTCGGCCCCTGGATCCTCGCCCTTGAGCACGGCTGAGAGGATGCGCAGGTTGTTCAGATGCAAGAGCCGGACCGAGGTCTCCATCTTCGCCAGCTCCTGTCGGATGATGGGGTCGCTCAACCTGCCGAGCTCGCCTGCGAGCTTCTCGAGGTCATCGAGGATGCGCCGGTACCCCATGTCGCGTGCGGTGTTGGCGGTGGAGCGCTCGAATCCGAGCGCGGTGCGTGCCACCTTCCACCCGTTGTTCTCTGCGCCCACGACCTGAGTGACCGGTACCCGGACGTCCTCGAAGAAGACCTCTGAGAATCTGGTGTCTCCGGTCATGTCCTTTAGCGGCCGGATCGTGATGCCGTCGGTGCGCATGTCGATGATTAGGTAGGTGATGCCGTTGGCGCGGGATTCGTCAGAGCCCGTGCGCACGAGGGCTGCCATGAAGTCGGACGTCATGCTGTGGGACGTCCACACCTTCTGGCCGTTCACCATGTACTCGTCGCCGTCCCGCACCGCCTTGGTTCGCAGCGAGGGAAGGTCCGAGCCAGCCTCGGGCTCGGAATAACCGAGGCACCAGTCCTCGTCTCCCCGCACGATGGGAGGCAGGTAGCGATCGCGTTGCTCGGCATTCCCGAAGCGAAGGATCGTCGGGCCGACGATGCCGAGACCGCCCGGCTGACGCGGGACGCGGGCCTTTGTCATCTCCTCGTGGTAGGCGACCTGCTCGGTGAGGCACAGCTCCATCCCGCCCCACGCCTTCGGCCAGGACGGGCCCGCGAAGCCCTTGTCGGCGAGCAATCTCGCCCACGCCTTTTGCCATTGCCGGCGCTCTTCTTGGTCCTTCGGGGGCCGCCCCGGGTTGTTCTCCTCGAGGAACGCCCGCAAGCGGGACCTGAGGTCTTCCGCCTTGTCGTCCAGGGCAAAGTCCATCAGTCACCTCCGTTGCTGGGTGCCAGCGCGCCGAGCTGGTCGAGTGGGAGCGCTTCCCGCTCTGCCATGGCGGCGACCGCCTTCCGATCGAGCTTGCTGTTCGGCGTGACGGGAAGGTCCTCCAACGAGAACCAGCGCCGCGGCAGCTTGTAGGCAGCCAATTGCTCGCGTGCCTCAGCGGCGAGCGTTCTCGCCAGCTCTTGCTCGCCACGGGCCGAGAGCATCTCGGGGTCCCAGATGATGGCGGCGGCAGGGATCTCGCCGAGCCGGTCGTCGGAGACCGCTACGACGACTGCCTCACGCACGAGCGGCGACTTGCGTAGGGCGTCCTCCACCTCAGCGGGGAAGACATTGAAGCCGCCGACGATGAGCATCTCCTTCGCTCGTCCGGTGATGTAGAGGATTCCGTGCTCGTCAATCCGGCCGAGATCACCGGTGTGGTACCAGCCCTCGTCGTCGAGCGGGAGCGATGTCTCGCCGTCTGCCGTCACCACGCGCCTCTGGTCCGGGCGGCCGAGGATCTCGCCCGACTCACCGACGGCGACTTCGCGGCGGGCCTCGTCCACGATCCTCCACACGCTGTCGGACGTGATCCGCCCGACCGAGCCGGGCCCTCGCCGGCCGGCGATCACGTCGTCGTAGTGCTCGAGGGCGCTCACTCCGCCCTCGGTCGAGCCGTATGCCTGCAGCACCGGCACCCCGTAGCGAGCTTCGAAGGCCTCGCGGGTGGAGACGGGCAAGGGAGCCGTTCCCGAGTTGACGTACTTGAGCGACCCGAGATTCACCGTCGTCTCGGTGAACGCGAGCATGTGCACCATGGCGGGCGTCAGCTGGAGCGTGTCGAGCGCATAGGTGTCTGCCAACTTCGCCACGACCTCCACGTCGAACTTGCGGATCATGACGAGCGGCCGCCCGACGAAGAGCCGGAAGACGAGCCGCCCGAAGCTCGCCGACTGGCCGAACGGGTTGAATGACAGCCCTGGCGGCTTGTCGTCGAGCGCTGTGGCGCGTGGCCGGAAGCCAGCGTGGTTCGAGTACGCCTCCGCCGTGCGGCGCGGATTCTGCGCTAGCGGCCCGTGGTTCTTCACGAGAGCCTTCGCGTCGCCTGTCGTGCCTGAGGTGAAGAAGATGCAGGCAGCATCATCCGGAGTCGGGCGAACGACGGGCCCCGCGCTCGCAGGCGCGTCTTGAGTGTTTGAGCTGGCAGAGCGGTCTCCGACTTCGCTCCCGTCGGCCGAGACGGTGATCAGCGGCCAGCCCTCGAGCGGGTCGCTTCCCTCGGCGGTGATGACGACGCGCGGGTTGACGAGCTCGAAGCGACGGACTGCTTCGATCGCGGGAGAGACCGCCCCGCAGAGTGCTGCGACGGCGCCGAGACCCCAGGTCGCGAGCACCGCTACGACCCATGCCGGGTCGTTCCAGAGGTACAGCCCGACGACGTCGCCGGGACCCACACCGGACTCGGCCAACCGGGAGCGGAGCCGGTCTGCCAGCTCGGCAATCTCGCCGTAGGTGTAAGCCACGCCGTCCGGTAGGAGCAAGAAGGGCTTGTCCGCGTCGCGCGCGACACGGATCTCGAACATCTCCGGGACGGTCTCCGGGTCCGCCTCGGTCGTGGTGTCGCTCGTCAAAACGCCGTCTCCCCCTTCAATAGGTGGCGCGCGATGTTGCGCCGCATGATCTCGCTGCTCCCGTCAGCCACTCGGATGGCACGTGACTGGTGCCAGCCGTCGTACAGGCGGGTCTCGTTCGTGAGACCCATGCCGCCGAGGACCTGCATGCTCCGGTCGAAGACGCGAAAGCACATCTCGGTCGAGTAGGCCTTCAAGATCGCCATATCGCGCAGTGGCAGCTCGCCGCGCTCGAGTCGCCTGGCACAGTCGAGGGCCATCGACTTGGTGGCGTAAATGTCCATGGCGGACTCCGCCAGCTGGAAAGACACGCCCTGGTAGTCAGCAATGGGGTGCCCGAAAGCCTGGCGATCTTTCGAATAGTTGGTCGCCAGCTCGAGCGCCCAGCGCGCCAACCCGACGCACCTGCCCGCGTTGTACATGCGGCCGAGGGAGACACCGTTGAGGGCGAGATCGAATCCCCGATGGAGCTCGCCGATCACGCTGTCGGCGGGAACGCGTACGTCCTTGAACGAGATGATTGCCTCATTGCCGCCGGGATGACCGAAGATCTTGATGATCGAGTCGATCGAGAACCCGGGGGAGTCGGTCGGGACGAGAAAGCAGCTGATCCCTCCTTTGTGGGTCAGCTTCATCTCTTCATCGGTCACGGCGAAGACGGTGGCGAACGCGGCATAGGGAGAGTTCGAGATCCATTGTTTCGTGCCGTTCAGGACCCAGCTGTCCCCGTCTTTCACAGCGTTCGTCCGCATCGACCACGCGTCAGACCCAGCATCGGGCTCGGACATTGCGAAGCACGTGGTCGCCTCACCGCTGACCAGACGCTCGAGTGCTCGCGTACGAAGCGCGGGCGTCATTTGCGTGAAAAGGAAGCTCGGTCCGTTCGTCCAGTGACCCAGCGCCTGATACGGGAGGATACGGCCAGGCCCGTAGCGGCGGTACATGAATTCCCAGATCGAGACGTTGGCGATGGGGCCGAGTCCTCCTCCACCGATCTCCGTCGGGCACAAGATCGCGTAGTAGCCGGCCGCGGCCGACCTCATGCGCACCTGCCGCATGAGGGCTTGGAGCTCCTGGGAGTATCCGCCGGTCGGCCCGTATACCCATGCCGGATCCTCGAGATGCTCGCGATGCTGCTCTTCGAGGGGCACGACCTCGCTGTCGATGAAGGCGCCGAGCCCTTGCTGGACTTCGGCCTCGAACGTGTCGGCGTCGAATGCGATGGTGGTGGTCACGTGCTCGCCTTTCGTCTTTTATTCGTCCTGATCCCGTTCAAGAGCGCCTCGGCGATCGAGTTCGCGAGCTCCTCAGGTGTCAGCGCTCCGGCCGGGTCGTACCACTTGTAGACCCAGTTGGCGGCGCCGAGCATGGTGTTGACGACGATCTTCGGTGTCGTCGAGATCTGGAAAGAACCATCGACCACCGCGCTCTTGACAAGCTCGACGAGGGCGTCGGCGTACTCGCGGCGGTGGCGAAGCAAGGTCTCAGCCAAGGCCGCTGGCAGCTCAGCTTCCTCCTCGAAGAAGATCTGCAGCAGCCTGCGGTTCTCGCAGGTGTAGACGATCCTGTCGACGAGGATCTCTTTCAGGGCCGCTGCCGGCGCGAGGCCACGGGCGATGATGCCGCGCTCGGCAGCGAGGCTCTCTTTGAGAACGTTGTCGTAACACTCGACGAGCAGATCCTGCTTGCTCCGGATGTAGTGGTAGAGCGATGACTTCCCCACCCCGACACCTTCCGCCAGGTCGATTATCGACGTGCCGCGGTAACCGCGCTCGCTGAATATGCGGATCGCCACCTCGAGCACCTGTGCTTTGCGGAGCGCCCCGTTTGATGATTGAACCTTCGCCATCTGATGTCCTCGGTTCCGTCAGAGTTGGGCGTGTTGGAGCAGTCGTTCACGGTGATAGGCCGAGTCTCCGAACAGCAGTCCGGAGGAAGCAGCCCGTTTGAAGTACAGGTGGGCGTCGTCGTCCCAGGTGAACCCGATACCACCGTGGATCTGGATGTTCTCCGCGGCCGCGTGGAAATAAGCGTCTGAACAGTAGGCCTTGGCCATGCTGGCAACCAGGGGCAGGTCGTCGGCGTCCTCGTCTGCAGCCCAGCTCGCGTAATAGGCAGCCGACTTCGCCGATTCGATCTCGAGCAACACGTCGGCACACTTGTGCTTGATCGCCTGGAAGCTGCCGATCGGGCGCCCGAACTGGTAACGGTTCTTTGCGTACTCGACGCTCATCTCGAGGCACCGCTGAGCACCGCCGACCTGCTCTGCCGCGAGCGCGACTGCAGCCAGGTCGAGGGTCTGCGTGAGGACCGGGCCAGCGCCGCCCTCGGTGCCGACGAGACGCGCGGGAGTCGACGAGAATTCGAGGCGTGCCTGACGACGTGTCAGGTCCATGGTCTGGAACGGCGACCGGGCGAGACCCTCGGCAGAACCGTCAACGGCGAAAAGCGACAGGCCGTTCTGCGTGCGCGCCACGACGAGTATGAGCGAAGCGGTGCCACCGTCGAGGACGTACATCTTGTGCCCGTCGAGGTGCCACCGTCCGCCGGACTCGACCGCTTGCATCTCGACCCCGCTGTCGTCCCAGCGGCCGTTGTCCTCGGTGAAGGCGAGGGTGGCGATCGTTTCGCCCGACGCGATCGAAGGGAGGAGCTCCGCCTTGGCGTCGCCGTCGCCCGAGGCGAGGAGCGCGTTCGCAGCGAGCACGACAGTGGCGAAGAACGGCGCGCACACAAGGGCCTTGCCCATCTCCTCCAGCACCACCGTGAGCTCGAGGGAGCCGAAGCCCTGCCCGCCGTACTCCTCGGGAATCGTCAGGGCCTGCAGGCCGAGTGGGTCGGCGAGCTGCGCCCATAGCTTGGGGTCGTAGCCGTCCTCGGTCTCGATCTGGCGCCGCACCTCGGAGATGGGGGAGTGCTCGGCGAAGAAACGCCGAATCGTCCGCCGCAGCTCTTCCTGCTCCTCGCTGAAGGCGAAGTCCATGCAGCCTCCTCAGAGCTTCTCGGGCAGGTCGCCGATGCTGGACACTGTCGGCAGCTCTGGCACGACACCGTCGGCACTCGCGAGCAGTACCGTCGCCGTCCCCTGCAAGGTCGTCTCGCCCCGTTGGTTCACAGCTTCGAGTACCAAGTTGACCTCCGCCGGGACCGACGCCGCGTCGATGCTCTCGACGTGGCCCCGCAGCCACTGGGTGTCTCCGACGTAGTTGAAGCGGCGGATGCGAGTCGAGAGCCGGCTGATCCAGGCGTCGTCGCCCATCCAGTTCGTGATGAGGTGGCCGGTCCAGTTGGTGCGCATGGCCCCGTAGTCGTATGCCGCGGGATGGCCGAGCTCCTGCGCGAACTCCGCCTCCCAGTGGCAGCGCTGAGCCACGTCGTACACGTTGAGCGAGTTCTTGGTGTAGAAGCCCGGAACCCTCTTGCGGTTCTTGTAGGCGAGCTTGAGCGGTCCCGCTCCCATGCCACCCCAGCCGAGCCCGACGTGGTATCCCATGATGTCGCTCACGGTGAGAGGGCCCTTCACGATCTCGGGCAGCTCGTCGCCGACCGAGACCTCGTCGATCCTCAGCCGCTCGGCCCCACGCCTGAACTCGTTCTCGTAGGCGGCGCCGATCGCTTCCATTTCCTCGTCGGAGTACGGGGCGATCTTTATGTCGCGGTACTTGCCCGTCTCGCCAGAGGCCTTGCGGTCGGCGTGGTGGTAATCCCGTTCGTTGAGGGCGAAGATCTGCCCGTCGTCGTCGGTGTAGAGGATGCGGTGGGTGAGCACGACGACCCTGCCGCCCGCGAACTCGCTCTCACGGGCGTCGACGCGGTCGAGGTACTGGCTCTTCCAGAGGCGTATGCCGGGTGTGACCGGGCGGACGAAGGCCCACCGCTCGGAGGTCATGTACTGGCCGACTCCCCGGAGTGGATCGCCTCCCGCCATCGCCTCGGTCTGCTCGTCGGTCCAGGCGACCTTCCGGCGGTTGCCCGCCGACATGTAGTACAGCGGCGGTGCGAGCGGTGCCTGCCAGCGGGTGCCCTCGGCGTACTCGGAGTCGGTGAACAGCGGGTTGTCGTCTCCGTACCCGATGGCGAACTGCCGGATGGAGTCGGCAGACGACGAGGTGTTGCGCGGCCGCTCCCCCCACTTGACAGGGATACCCCTACGCCGGTTGAGCCGTTCGATCGCCTCATCGGTGATGGTTGCGCTCTCCTCAGCCATTGGTCGCCTCTGCGCCTGCGGGCTCGGCGTCGGGCATGACCCAGCGCGGCTCGCGTTTCTCGGCGAAGGCGAGCGGGCCCTCCTTGCAGTCTGGGTGGCTCCGGTGCTCGCGCAGCACGTCGAGGCCATACTGCAGAGCCTCGCCGAGCGGCTGTTCGACCGCATTCCAGATCGTCCGCTTGGACAGCTCGATCGTGGTGGGAGAGCCCTTGGCGGCAGCGTGCGCCAGCTCGATCGCACGCGACCTCAGGTCCTCGGGCTCCACGACCTCGTCGACGAGCGAGATCCGCAGCGCGTCCTCGGCCGACAACCGTCCCGCCTTGGCGAGGACCACGAGGCGCAGGGCGTTGCCGAGTCCGATCCGCGGTATGAGGCCGATCGGCTCGAGGGCCGACACCTGGCCGACGGTTGTGTGCGTATCGAAGAACGACGCGTTCCGCGAGGCAATGACGACGTCCGCGTCCGCCACGAAGTGCAAGCCGCCCGAGACGCACAGGCCGTTGACGGCCACGATCGTCGGGAGCCACACGTCGTTCTGGAGGGGCGTCATGCGCACGCCCTCTTTGTACGTCGTGGTGTCCGAGCTTTCGCGGTGGCCCCCGCGGGCGGCGTTCTCCTTCAGGTCCATCCCGGTGTTGAACGCCCGCGTGCCCTCGCCGGTGATCACGATGGCGCGGATAGTTCGGTCCTTCTTCACCGCTTGCCAGGTCTCTGGGAGGGCGGCGTGGACCTCCTCTCCCATTGAGTTCAAGCGGTCCTCGCGGTTGAACGAGACGACCAGGATCGGTCCATCCCGCTCTACGAGCAGCTGATCGGAGGGCATTGCTCGGTCACTTCCTTTCGTTCGCGGTGGTGCGCCTTTACGCTGGCGACGACAGGGCGTCGCGCAGCGCCGTCAAGTCATCGGTGAGCCCGAGTCCGGGGATGCTGTAGGTCGTTGGGTCCTCGATCTCGTCGAAGTGGTCGCGGACGTCGTCGATGTCGAGCACGCCGTCGCTGCGTGCCCAGCCGGAGGTCATCCCGATGAACAGCCGGGCAATGCGACCGCCCCCGACGGTGTAGATGTGACCCGTGGTGACGCAGTCCTCATGACAGAGCCACGCGACGAGGGGCGAGACGAATCGCGGGTCGACGATCTCGACGAGAGGGCCGAGCACCTCCTCGGTCATCCGGGTTCGGGCAACGGGAGCGATCGCGTTCACGTGGATGTTGTGCCGAGCACCCTCGAGCGCCAGCACGTGTGTCAGCCCCACCAGTCCCATCTTGGCGGCGCCGTAGTTCGCCTGGCCGAAGTTGCCGAAGATGCCGGCGCTGGAGGACGTGTTGACGACCCGTCCGTAACCCTGCTCGCGCATGAGTACCCATGCTGGCCGGGTAACGAAGAACGCGCCCTTCAGGTGGACGTCGAGGACTGGATCGACGAACTCGGCGCTCATGTTCTGGAACGACTTGTCGCGTAGGATCCCGGCGTTGTTGACCACGATGTCGACGCGTCCGAACGCCTCGATGGCGGTGTCGATGATCGCCTTGCCACCAGCCTCTGTCGCCACCGAGTGGGTATCGGCCACCGCCTCGCCACCACGGCGACGGATCTCGTCCACAACCTCTGCTGCCGGTCCGATGCTCGTGCCCTCGCCGTGAACGTCGCCGCCGAGATCGTTGACGACGACGCAAGCACCGAGGCTTGCCAACAGGAGGGCGTGCTCACGCCCGAGCCCGCCGCCCGAGCCGGTGACGACTGCCACGCGTCCGTCAAAGCCGGAGCTGGCCACTAGGAGACCGTCCGATTACGCGCGTCGACTGCAGTTGAGCCGGAAGGGCATCGCCCCAGTCCCGTGTGCTCGCAGTGAGCGCGGTCAGTCACAAGGGCACTGTACCTGTATCCAACTTGACTGGACAAGTGGCGCCTCCGAAGAGACATGACTGGACAAGTTGCGAACCCTTCATTAACATCTCGTGACCAAGCCGACCGACTGGTCAGCTCTTGGTGATACGAGGAGGAGCGCAACGATGGGATCTCGCTCGCGGATGGTCGTCATCGCAACAGCCTGTACTGCCGCCTGCCTGCTGGCGAGTTGTTCCTCGAACAGCAGCAGCCCGACCACGACCGGTGCGCCCGGCGCCACGTCGACGACAGTGAGCTCGACGCCGTTCAACGTCCTTGCGGTCGTCGCCGAGACCGGCCCGCTCGCCGCTATCAACACGGCGGAGATGCAAGGTCTGAAGGGCGCGGCCGCGTACATCAACGCGAACGGGGGCATCATCGGTCACAAGGTCGTGGTGACGGAGGTCAACGACAACCTCGACCCGACGACAGCTGCGAGTGACCTCGAGCAGGCGATCAGCAGCGGGACGCTGCCGAACCTCGTCTTCGCCGGGTCCACGAGCAACGAGACGCTTGCCATGGTGCCGATCCTCAATGCACACAAGCTTCTCTCGATCCAGTTGACGACCTCGGCACAGACGATCGACCCGTCGAAGTACCCCGACGCCTTCACTGTCGCCTCCTCGACGGCGAACGAGTCCGCGACACTTGCCGCGGCCGTCAAGAGCGAGTACCCGAAGGCCAAGAAGGTCGGGATTCTGATCGGCAACGACGTCAACGGCACGAGCCTGATGGACGGTGAGAAAGCGGCGCTCGAGGCCGACGGCTTCCAAGTCGTGGTCCAGACCTACGACCCGACGACCACCATCGACATGACGCCGCAGCTCGAGGCCCTCAAGGCCGAGAGCCCACAGGTCCTAGTCGCGAGCGGCTTCGGCGCCGTGGCCGGCTACATCCTGGAGGGCCGGACGAAGATCGGATGGAACGTCCCGGTCGTCGGAGACGCCTCCTTCAGCGCCAACCCGATCGCCTCGATGGTCCCGAAGGCCGATCTGAACGGCGTCGTCGTCGCAACCGACAAGACGGCGATCTACCAGCCACCGTCGACCTGGACTCCGGCGTTCAAGACCTTCATCCAGTACACCAAGGCGCAGGGCGCCAAGTTCACCCAAGGAATCGGGATCTACTCGCTCGCTTGGGACGTGCTGATCCTCGCCAAGATGGCAGGCACTCAGGCGAACAGCGTCGACTCTTCGGCGATGGTGTCGGCCCTCCAGAGCCTGAAGCAGCCCGCCCAGCCGCAGTACGTCAGCTTCCCTGTCGAGGCGTACAGCCCGACACTCCACTCGACGAACCCGAGCCCGTCGCTTGCCACAGTCGCCAGCGTCTACCTGAAGATGGGCGAGTTCATGCCCGTCGGGTCCTCGTGAGCGCCGGCGGTCGCACTGGCCGCCAGTACAACTCATCCTGACAAGTTCGGTAGACTTCACCGCATGGCGACCGGAACGATGAGGAGTTCGCGGTTGCCCCAGCCGAGATACGCCGGTGTCGAAGCGACACTGCGCCGGCGCATCACGCGGGGCACCTACAAGAGAGGGGACTGCCTCCCGAGCGAGAAGCACCTCGCGGAGGAGTTCAACGTCAGCCGGTTCACCGTACGAGAAGCGCTGCGTCGCCTCAACGATTCAGGGCTGATCTCCCGCCAGCAGGGCGCCAGGTCGAGCGTGACCGGTACCACGCAGGAGTCGACGTACAGCCTCTCTGTTGCCGCGGCAGAGGACCTCCAGCAGTATGCATACGACACCTATCTCGACATCAGCGACATCACCAAGTTCCAGGCGAAGGCACCGCTCGCGCGGTTCCTTCGCTGTCGCGAGAAGAAGGAATGGCTGCTCGTGAGTGGGGTGCGAAAGGATGCATCGACCGGGCGGGTCGTCGAGTACACGGAGGTGTACCTGTGGGCCGAGTTCGAGCCACACATCCCTGAGATCACCGCCCGAGGCCTCCCGATCCACCGGCAGATCGAGGACAAGCTGCACCTCAGTGCGTCGAACATCCGGCAGGAGATCAGCGCCATCGCCATGCCCGAGAACGCCGCGTCCGTGCTCGGGTGCGAGCCAGGTTCTGCTGGGCTCGAGATCGTGCGGAGATACTTCGGCACGAGAGGTCGCGCCTTCGAGGTCGCGCGCAACGTGCATCCCGCCGGCGCCTTCACCTACGCACAGGACTTCCAAAGGCGCGACGTCGCGACCGAGTAGTCACCCAACGATCCGGGCGGCTCTCCGGGCGTTGACGGAGCGCGAGCTCTGGTCTGCGCGGCAGGAGTGCGGGACATCAGCGTCGGTTCGCGCCGGTTCGTTCCTGGGCAACGGCCGGGGGCTCTGCCTCGAGGTCGTTGGCACAACGTGACTGGACAAGTTGTTGTCACGTAGTTAAGCTCCGCTGGTCGTTTAATCAGCTCTTGACGAGGCGAGGAGGAACCCAACGATGAGATCTCACTCGCGGATGGTCGTCGTCGAAGTGGCCTGCGTCAGTCCTTTGCCGACGCTGAATCAAGCAGCGTCACAAGCCCGGTGAACGTGCGTCAGCAAGTGCCGGTCGGCTCCTCCTAACTTGGTCGGAGCAGTAGTGCGCAAGATCGCGATCGAGCTGGCATGACGCTTCTGTGGTCAGCGCTCTCAGTTGGCGCCATCTATGCGCTGTTGGCGATCACCTTGAACCTCATCTACACCTCCGTAGGTGTCTTCAACTTCGCCCAGGGTGCCATCCTCACTCTGGGGGTCTACATCTCGTATACCGGGGTGGCCGACTGGCACTTGCCAACGTGGATCGCCGCCCTCGTCGGCGGAGTCGCCTGTGCCGTGGCCGGATTGGTCGAAGCGCGCATCTGCCTGCTCCCGCGGGCGCTCGGGCGCAACGAGTTGCTCACGACCGTAGGCGTCGCCACCCTGCTCGCAGGCGGCATCAGCTTGATCTGGGGGGAGAACGACCGACTTGTCGCCTCCCCGGTGTCGACCCGCATCCTGACCGTCTTCGGAGGGCGAGTCGCGCCCGACCAGCTGCTGCTCATCGCTCTCGCGATCGTGTTCGCGGCCGGCATCTCGCTGTGGTACCGGTTCACCCTCGCAGGGCTCGCCTCGCTCGCCGTGGCTGAGGACCGAGACGCGGCGCGCATCCGGGGCATAAACGTCTTGAGGAAGTCGATCGCCGCCTTCGTGATCGGTGGCGCCATCGCCGGCTTCATCGGCCTCGCGGTCGGAAGCCAGACCTACGCCTACCCGGAGCTGTCGAGCTCGCTCGTGCTCTATGCGTTCGTGGCCTTCGTGCTCGGCGGTGCCGGCAGCCTCGGCGGGAGCCTGCTCGGCGGGCTCATCCTTGGCTGTGTGCAGCAGTACTCGGCGCGATATGTCTCGGTGAACTACAGCGACCTGATTGTCTTCGGCCTACTGCTCACGACACTCATGGTGTTCCCGAACGGGTTGTTCGCCCGGACGAACGTGAGGACGGTATGAGCGTGGGAGCCTCTGGCGCAGCCAGCCCGGCGACGTCGACCGAGCTGCGCGACGTAGCCCACCGGCTGCGCAACCGAGCGCCGGTGATCGGCCCGCTTCTCGCGCTCGCGCTCGTGTTGCTGCTGCCGGTGATCGGGCTGAACGTCTTCTGGGAGGGCCAGATCGTCCTGATGGCCGCGTACGTCCTCGTCGTCTCAGGTGTGAACGTGACCTTTGGCTATGCCGGGGAGCTTGCTCTCGGCCAAGTGGGCGTCTTCGCCGTCGGCGCTTACGTTGGGGGGTGGCTCGCTTCGAACGGCTTCAACGACGTAGTCCTCGATGTGCTGGCGGCCGCAGCAGCCGGGGCATTCGTTGGCCTTCTGTCCGGGCTGCCCGGCCTGCGCATCGGAGGCTGGGCTCTCGCGATGACGTCGTTCTTCCTCGTCATATTGATACCTGACCTGACCCAGATCATCCCCGGCATCGGGGGCGATGTCGGGTTGAGCGCCATCCCGGTCCCCAAGTTCTTCGGTGCGACCTTGAGCAGCGGCGAGTTCATGATCGTGGCGGTTGCCATCCTCGCCCTCTGGCTCGGGGGCTTCCGCAACTTCATCGAGTCGCGCCACGGGATCGCCTTGAAGATGCTGCGCGAGAGCCGCGACCTCACCGCCGCGGTGGGCAGCTCGGTGTACCGGATGAAGCTCGTGGCGTACGTGGGCGGCGCCATCCCGGCTGCGATGGGCGGTGCGCTGTTCGCCTGGCAGATCCAGTTCGTCGGACCTGCGACGTTCGACTTCACACTCGCCATCGCCATGATCGCGGGCTCGATAGTCGGCGGGACCGACAGCGTCTACGGTGCCGTCGCCGGCGGGGCGCTCCTCGAGTACGTCAGCTTCAAGACGGCGTCGTTCGCCCAGTACTCCGTCGTCGTCTACGGCGCGATCCTCCTGATCGGCGGCGTGCTGATAAGTGGGGGTCTCGCCTCGGTCGGCCGGAAGGTCGTGACGAAGCTGCGGATCGCCACGGACGTTCCTTCCCGCGAGTCGTCCGCAATCGAGACTGGCCTCGACTTGAGCGACGACGGTGAACGCATCGCAGGGACCCGCCTCGAGGTCTCCGACGTCTCCAAGTCCTTCGGGGCGGTGGAGGCGCTGAAGCACGTGTCGCTCACCGCCGAGCCCGGCCAGATCACTGGCATCATCGGCCCGAACGGCTCAGGCAAGACGACACTGCTGAACGTGATCGCCGGCGTCTACCCGCCCCAGAGCGGCTCTGTGTCGGTGAACGGGCAGCTCCTGCCTTCGACGGGGCCGCAACAACACGCACGGCAAGGCATCGCCCGGACGTTCCAGTCACCGATCATCCCGCGCGGGCTTCGCGCGTGGGAGGTCGTCGCGGCGGCCCGGTATCACGAGGTCTACTGCTCGATCGGCCGCACGATACTTAGGACCCCGCGGGCGAGGCGTCTCGAACGAGACGACTACCGTCTCGCGCTCGCCACCTTGGAGCGCGTGGGGTTGCGTCACCTGGCGAACGCTCCGGCGACGACGCTCTCCCTCGGCCACCGCAGGCTGCTCGAAGTTGGCCGGACCCTCGTGCGTCGATCTGGAGTCGTCCTGCTCGACGAAGCTGCTTCCGGGCTCGATGAGCAGGACATCGAGGTCCTCGCCGGTGTGCTCAGGCGGTTGCGGGATGCTGGTGCCACCATCGTTCTCGTGGAGCACAACTTCCCGCTCGTGGTAGAGCTGGCGGACATCATCTACGTGCTCGAGTTCGGCCAGGTCATATCCTCCGGTGTGCCGGACGTGGTGCAACATGACCCGGTCGTCATCTCGAGCTACCTCGGAGAGGCAGTCTTCACCGACGAGCCGGCGAGCGTCCCAGTGCCGATGGACCCGATCGGATCCGAGCTGTGATGAGCGAGCCTCAAGTGGGAGACGGGGCATTTCCGGCACCCGCCCTCGTGCCAGCCCTCCGGGTCGAGTCGCTGACAGCTGGCTACGGGGATCTCATGGCTGTCCGCCAAGTCAGCTTCGAAGTGGCACCTGGCAGCCTGCTCACCGTGCTCGGGCGCAACGGAGCGGGAAAGACCAGCACGCTCCTCGCGATCACCGGCTTCATGCGCGCGCGCGAGGGTCGAGTCGTGCTCCTCGGCGAGGACGTGACGGCACAACCCGTTCAGAAGAGGATCCTCGCCGGCCTGTCCTGTGTCCAAGAGGGGCGGCGGATCTTCCGCAAGCTGACTGTGGCCGAGAACCTGCTGATCGGCACGGTCCCGCTTCGCCTCCCACGCTCCGAGCGCAACTCGCGCCTGCAGGCGACCTACGAGCGCTTCCCGCTGCTCGCCGACAAGCGCAATGAGACGGCCGACCGCCTGTCCGGAGGCCAGCAGCAAGTGCTCGCCATTGCACAGGCGCTGATGTCCTCGCCGAAGGTGCTGCTGCTCGACGAACCGTCCGCGGGCCTTGCCCCTGCCGTCCTCGACTCGGTGATGGAGACCGTCCGTCATCTGAAAGATGAGGGCCTTGCCGTCGTGCTCGTCGAGCAGCTCGTTACGAGGGCGATGCGCGAGGCGGACAACGTGGCCATTCTCGAAGGTGGTCGGATCGTCCACTACGGGCCGGCGAGCGATGCCGCCGCCCTGCAGGTCGCGCGGGAGGTCTATCTCTCCGAGCGCCCTCAAGCCCCCGTCTGACAGCCGGCGGGCTGTCTCAGTGCCCGGTCCAGCGAGGCGCCCGGTGCTCGACGAATGCCCGCGGCCCCTCTCTGAAATCGGACGTGCCGGCGAGCCTCCTGAGCGCCTCGCGTCCGAGCTGCTCTGCCGCGTCGTCGTCGAGGCCGAAGCTGTCACGCAACACGTGCAGTGACTCGCGCAGCGATCCTGGAGCATTCGCGGCGATCACTCGTGCCATCTCCACGCTGGCCGGGAGTGCCTCGCCCGGCTCGGTCAGAGCGGAGACGAGGCCGAGACCGAACGCCCGCTCCGCCCCGATGGGGTCGCCCGTGAGAGCGATCTGCGCAGCCACAGAGAACCCGATGTTACGAGGCAGACGGTACAGGCCGGTCCCCGCAAGCACGCCGCGCTTCACCTCGGGAAGGCCAAAGGTCGCATCGGAAGCAGCCACGACGATGTCACAGGAGAGCACGATCTCGAACCCGCCGGCGTAAGCCGCTCCCTCGACAGCGGCGATCACCGGCTTGTTGCGGCGGCGGCGCGTGAGGCTGGCAAAGCCATGGGCGTCGTGAAGGTGCTCGCCTGCCGGGCCGGCGCGGAGATCTGCTCCCGAGCTGAAGCACCCACCGGCGCCCGTGAGGACGCCCACCCGCAGCGACTCGTCCGCCTCCAGTCGATCGAACGCGGCTGCGAGCTGGGTGGTGACAGCCCCATTGATCGCATTGCGCTTGTGCGGGCGAGAGAGCGTGACGATCAGGACGGGCCCCTCGGAGTCGACGGTCACCTCGGGCTCGGCGGGAGAGCCGCCAGCATCCTGCCGCGTCCCCATGTCAGCCCGGGGTCCGTTGCGAACAGCTCTCGCGTCCGCGCTCTTCCACCAGCCGGCGCCTCATCGGTGGCGATTCTAGTTCGGTGCAAACCTGACTGGACAAGTATGCTCGGACCGACCAAGCAGTGCGCATAAGTTGACGTGTCTAGTGTCAGCCATCGGGCAGACAGGAGGTGAGTTGGCGATGAAGGACCACGCGCCCAGAGATCTGATGGCTGTCGATTGGGACAGCCCGCCGCCGATCGAGTTCCTGAAGAGCATCTCGGTGCTCGAGCTCGGAGACGGTGTTGCCGGAGCGGCCGCAGGGGCAGTGCTCGCGTCGCTCGGGGCCGAGGTGACAACCGTCGGAGTTGCCGGGGCCGTGGCTCACGAGATGAGACCGGAGCTCCCGGGCGGAGAGGACGTCTCGGACTCTCTCCTGTCGGTCGTCTTGAGAGCAGGCAAGGCGGTGGCTACGAGCCCGGAGGACGTGCGGGTGGCGGACTTCGATGTCGTCATCGTCGATCGCTGCGACTTGCCGGTGGTCGGTGTCGACGCGTATCTCGACTCGGTCGCCAACGACAACCGCAGCGTGTGGGTGACAGTGAGCCCGTTCGGGCTGTCGGGGCCGCAACGGGAGTGGCGGGCGACCGACTTCACCGTTGCGGCGGCGGGCGGCCTCCTCGGCTCGGTGTCGGACAAGCGCACGGGAACACCGGTGCGCATGGCGGGTTGCCAGGCATTGCTCTCGGTCGGGCACGTGGCCGCCCTGGCTGCCTGCCACGGCATCGACGAGTGGCGCCGGACCGGACGAAGCGTCCACGTCGACGTGTCCGCCCAGGAGGCGGTTGCCGCGACAGGGCCGGTTCTTCGCCTTTCGCAGGAGCTCCTCGGCTGTGTGAGCCTCGGTGGCTCCGGCCGTTTTGGCGCGCCCGCCGGGCTGTACCGCTGCAAGGACGGGTTCGTGCACATCATGGCCATGGAGGATCACCAGTGGCGGGCCCTCGTGAAGGAGCTCGGAGAGCCGGACTGGGCGATGGAGTACATGGATCCGTCGAGGCGGATCGATGAACCGGCAGCTATCAACGCCCATCTCGAGGCGACGCTGTCCTCCTTCACCAAGGTCGAGGCGGAGCAGCGCCTGCAACGAGGCGGCGTTCCTGCCACGGCAATGTACAGCCCGGCCGAGTTGATCGATGTAGAGCAGTACGCCGCCCGCGGATCGATCGCCTCCCTGCACGCCGGCGCGAGCGAGACACGCGCCATCCGGTCACCTTTCGTCGTGGTGCCGCACGACGGCGACGCCACGGGTGGTCCCCGTGGAATTGGAGGCCTGCGAGTCGCTGAGGTAGGCCATGTGCTCGCGGTGCCACTCTGCGCAGCCCTCCTCGGCGCCATGGGGGCCGTCGTGACGAAGATCGAGGATCCTGCCCGGCTGGACATGTACCGTCGCAATGGCCCGTACATCGACGGGGAGCCCGGGCCCGACCGCTCGGCGTACTTCGCAGTGATGAACCACTCGAAGACAAGCGCAGTGGTCGACCTCGAGGATGCCTCTGCCCGCAACGCTGTGTTGGATGACGCCGACGTCGTCATCGAGAACCTCGGGCCCCGCCGGGCGAGGCACCTCGGCCTCGATTGCCGGAGCGTGTCGGACGCCCGACCGACCTCGCTCGCCGTGAGCTCGTCAGGCTTCGGGCACGAGGGACCCTGGTCGGGCTACCGCGCGTACGCATACAACCTTCACACCTCGACGGGCCTTGCACATCTCACGTGCATCGAGGGTGAGCCGGCTCAGATCGACGTGGCTTGGGCGGACCTCATCAGCGGCATCGCCCTCGCGACCGTGGTGGCTGCCTGGGCAGTGGGTCCGACCAGCGCGAACGGCGCCGCGGTCGACTTCTCGATGGCAGAGCTTGCAGTCGGCCGCTTCAACGAGTTCCTCGCCGCTGCCGCGCTGTATCTCGAAGATGATGGGGGCGATCGCGGGCTCGGTCTTCAACGCCAGGCGCCTTATGCGCCGCAACGCGCCTACCGAACCAGCCCCGACGGCCCCTGGCTCGCTGTCTCGGTGCGGACCGACGACGAGTGGATTGCCTTTTGCGCGGTGCTGGGCGACCCCGACTCGCTTCGTGGGACTCGATACTCGACTGCCCGCGGGCGACTGGACGATGCCGATGCGATCGATCGTGAGATCGAGCGCATCGTCGAGGGCAGGTCCGCGCCGAGCCTCGCGCGTGCGTTGCAGGGCGCAGGCGTTCCGGCGTCGGTCGTCCTTACTGCCGCCGATCTCGTCGCCGACGAGCACTTGGCCGCGCGCGGGTTCTTCCCCGAGATCGAGCACCCCTTGTGGGGACGGCGCCGGCTCATCGGTGTCCCGTGGCGTTTCGTCGGCCGCGAGCCCTTCTCGCTCGCGCCACCGCCCCAGCTCGGAGGCGGCGTCACCGGCTAACTCTCTCGCGCGGGATCAACCGATGGCGATGGCGGCCACCGTTGCTCACAACGCTTCAGGCGCCTGGCGGAGGAGGGCCTCGGCGGTCCGCAGCATCGCACGGTCGACCATGCGCCCGCCCTGACGGCTGGCCGAACCGTCGCTCGCGGCGGCCACGATGGCCCGTGCTTCGCGCAGCGCCTGCTCGTCAGGAGCGAAGGTCGAGTTGACCGTCCCGACGTGGGACGGATGAATAATGTCCATCCCGACATAGCCGAGGTCACGACCCTGGCGGGCGAATCCGGCGAGGCCGTCTTCGTCATCGAGCTCGGTCCATATGCCGGTCATCGGATTGCAGACGCCTGCCGCCCGTAGGGCCACCAAGGTGGTTGCCCGCATCGCCTCGGACTCCGAGCCCGATGGGCTCCACCTATACCCGATTGCACGCTCGACGTCGCCGCCGCGCGTGGCGATGCCTCCCGTGTACTCGACGCGAGGCGAGGCGACCGCGAGATCGTAGGCGTGGTAGATGGCCGCCGCCGTCTCGAGGATCGGCGACACAACGACACTGCCCGGCTCCATCCCCGAACGCGCCTCGAGCCAGGTCAATACGAGGTCGAGCGCCGAGATCTCCGACGCAGTGGTCACCTTTGGGACGACGACGCCGAAGAGGCCGGGGCGAACGACGGCCTCCAGATCGTCGAGTGCGAGCGGCGAAGACGTCTCGTTCACGCGCACGAAGATCAGCGGGTGTTCGCGTCCGCGCGCGACGGCTGCAGCGACGAAGGCGCGGGCACGTTCCTTGTCGACGTCGGCAACGGCGTCCTCGAGGTCGAAGATGACCGCGTCGGTCCCGGCGGCGATCGCCTTGTCGATCCACTCCGTCTTCGTGCCGGGCACGTACAAACGGCTGCGGATGCGGGGGCGATCCGGTCGCACGATCATTCCGTGCCGAGTGGGCGGCGACGCATCATGGCAGTGCGCGTGCATCGAGCCACGAGCGCGCCGTGCTGGTTGAAGGCGCTGTGCTCGAAGCTGGCGATCCCTGCGTCCGGCCTGCTCTGCGAGGGTCTTGTCGACAGGATGCGTGTCGACGCTGTCAGCGTGTCGCCGACGAACACCGGCGCCGGAAAGACGATCTCCTCGAATCCGAGGTTGGCAACGGTGGTCCCAAGGCTGATCTCCCAGACGGACAGGCCCACGAGCAGTCCAAGGGTCAACAGGCTATTCACGAGCGGGCGCCCGAACTCGGTCGTGGCGGCGAACTCCTTGTCGAGGTGAAGGGGCTGAGGGTTCATCGTCATCGTGCAGAACAAGACGTTGTCGGACTCGGTGACCGTGCGCGTCACGGCATGTTGCACGGTGGCACCTTCGACGAGGTCTTCGTACCACATTCCGGCCGCTCGCCGGTCGGGTTGGCCCTCGGTGGGTTCCATGGCTGCTCCTCCTCAGACAGGCCAGACACCGTGGTAGCGCCGGCCGAACTCGCGTTGCCACGAAGAAGCGGCCGCGAGTCTCTCGATTAGCTCGTCACGGAGCCTGTCGGGTGCCACCACGGCGTCGATGTAGAGGTCCGATCCGAGGCGCAGTAGCCCGAGCGTCTGCTCGTACTCGTTCTGCTTCTCTTCGACGAAGCGCTCCCGCTCGCTCAAGTCCTCGATGGCCTCGATCCTGTTGGTGTAGACGGCTCGCACCGCCGCGTCCGCACCCATGGCGGCAATCCGGGCGCTCGGGAGCGCGATCGTGGCCCGCGGCCCGAAGCCAGGAGACGACATCGCGTAGTACCCGGCCGCATAGGCCTTGCGCAGCACGACGCAGATCCTCGGTACTTCGGCCGAGGACATGGCGGCGATCATCTTGGCGCCATGTCGGATGATCCCCTGGCGCTCGACCTCGGCTCCGACCATGAATCCTGGGACGTCGACAAGGAAGACGAGAGGAATGTTGAACGCGTCGCACCACGTGATGAACCTCGCCGCCTTGTCCGCCGAATCGACGAAGATTGCGCCCGCGCGCACGCAGGGTTGGTTGGCGACGAGCCCGACCACCGCCCCGGCGAGACGGGCGAAGCCGACCACGATCTCGGCTGCGAAGGTGCGTTTGATCTCGAAGAATGAGCGGTGATCGACAAGTCGTTCGACCACGGAGCGGATGTCGTAACTCACATGATCGTCCTCGGGGATGACCCCGTCGAGCGAACCGGTTGGCGGTGCGAAGGAGGCTGCCTCGGGCGCAAGTGAATGGAAGTGCGAGGGGAGGTAACTGAAGCAGTCGCGCAATGCCTCGATGGCGGAGGCGTCGTCAGGGCAGAGCAAGTCTCCGGACCCCGACACCGTTGTGTGCATCTCGGCGCCGCCCATGTCGTCAAGGGTCGTCCGCTCACCGGTGACAACCTCGACGATGCGCGAGGACGCGAGCGACATCGACGCGTTCTTTTCCACCATCGCCACCCAGTCACAGAACGCGGGCATGTATGCGCCACCGGCGGCGGACGGGCCGAACAGGCAACACAGCTGTGGCACCCGGCCCGAGAGGCGCACTTGGAGGTCGAATATCCTCGCTGCTCCCCGGCGACCGGGAAAGAACTCCAGTTGGTCGGTGAGCCTCCCACCGGCCGAATCCACCAGGTAGATGACGGGCAAAAGGTCGGCATCGGCTCGTTCGAGGATCCGGATCTGCTTCTCGACGGTCGCTCCTCCCCACGAGCCCGCCTTCACCGTGGGATCGTGCGCGATGACCGCGACTATCCGGCCATCGATCCGCCCGGTACCTGTCAGAACGCCATCTGCGGGCAGTCCCGGCTCGAGCGCTCGGGCGAGCAGGCCGTCCTCGACGAACGAGCCCTCGTCGAGAAGGAGCTGCAGCCGCTCGCGCACCGGTAGCTTCGTTCCGAGCCGAGAGCGGTCGCCTCCGGCCAAGGCCTCCTTGATGGCCATCTCGATGTCGTCGGTCATAGGCCCATCGTCTTGGCGAGGATTTGCAATTGGATCTCGTCGGTGCCTCCCCCGATCCGGAGGATGCGGGCGTCGCGGTAGTGAAGCGCGACGGGGCTGTCGGCCATGAAACCGTACCCTCCGAAGACCTGCACGGCGCTGTCTGCAACCTCGTTGGCAACTCGGGCGCTGTAGAGCTTGGCCATCGCGACCGCCTTGGCTGCATCGGGGTGGTCCCGGTCGAGTCGTGAAGCTGCCTGATAGGTCATCAGGCGAGCCGCTGTGACGGCAGTCTCCATCTCGCCCAAGCGATGGCCGATCGCCTGGAAGGAGCCGATGGGCACTCCGAAGGCCCGCCGATCCCGCGCCCAGACGCGGGCTTCGTCGAGAGCAGCCTGCGCCAATCCCACGCCCATCCCCGACAGAGCGATGCGCTCACCTTGAAACGCCATCATGATCTGGCGAAAGCCGGAGTCCACCGCCCCGACGACGCGATCGCTTGGCACGAAGCAATCCTGAAAGGAGACCTCGCGGGTGTCAGAAGCGTGCCACCCGAGCTTGGCGAGCGGAAGTGACAGCTCGATGCCGGGAGCGGAGCTCTCCACGCAGAACATGGTGATGCCAGCGCTGCCCGGCTGGCCGGTGCGTGCTGCCACGAGCACGACGTCAGCCACGCCGGCGTTGGTGATGAAGATCTTCCGGCCGTTAATCAGGTAGCCGCCGTCTACCTCGGTCCCTGTCGTCACCAGCCCGGCGACATCCGAGCCTGCCGACGGTTCGGTGACCGCGATCGCCGCGACGGCCTCACCCCGCAGGACCGGTCGCAGATATTGCTCCCTGAGCGTCGGCGAGCCGAATCTCGCGAGGTGCGGCGCCGCCATGTAGGAGCTCACGAGGATCGTTACGGCGATGCCGCCGGACACTTTGGCCAACTCTTCGGCGAGGATTGCCATCGCGAGGTAGTCGCCGCCCGTGCCGCCGTCCTCCTCCGGATGCCCGATGCCGAGCAGCCCAGCGGCGCCGAGCTGGCGCCACAACGCGGAGGGGAACCCGTTGCGCTCTGCGTTGTCCCGCTCGGGCATGACGAGACGCTCCACGAAACCATGGCAGGTCTCCCGGAACGCCTCGTGCTCGTCGTCGAGCTCGAACAGGCCCGCCTCAGGGTTCTCTACCATGATCCCTTGCCCAACGAGGCCATGACGGCCAGATCGAATGAGCCCATGCGTTCACATCCCGACCTGACGGGCCAGCGATAGCCGGTGATACGACGCCGTGCCGAGCAGCATGCTCGCCGACTTGGCTCGCCGGAAGTAGAGGTGGGCGTCATGGTCCCAGGTGAAGCCGATGCCACCTTGCACCTGGATGTTCTGCGCCGCGCAGAAGAAGTACGCGTCCGAGCAATACGCCTTCGCCAGGCTGGCAGCCACCGGCAGCTCCTCTGGATCCGCAGCGGCCTTGCGCGCGTAGTAGGCGGCCGAGCGCGCGGTCTCTACCTGTACGAGCATGTCGGCGCACTTGTGCTTGATCGCTTGGAAGCTGCCGATCGGGCGCCCGAACTGGTAGCGGACCTTGGCATACTCGCTGCTCATCTCGAGCACTCGACCAGCGCCGCCGATCTGCTCACTCGCGAGCAGCACGACGGCAAGGCGGAGGCAATGGAGCAAGAACTTCTCGGCCCCGCCCGCAGGACCGACCAGGGCGGCGGGGGTGCGGTCGAAGATCAGGTCAGCTTGGCGGCGCGTGAGGTCGAGGGTCACGAGTGGCGTGGCCGTGAGCGTCTCGTCCGGCGCATCGACCGCGAACAGCGAGAGGCCGGCGTCGGTCATCGCGGGGACGAGGACGAGATCAGCTGTCGCTCCGTCGATCACGAACCGTGCCTCGCCGCTGAGCTCGTACCGCTCCCCGTGCCGCTCCGCCGTCACCTCGGTGGCTCCTTCGTCGAGCCCGGACGCACCTTGTGTTAGCGCCAGCGTCGCGACGAGCTCGCCGGCTGCGATCCGCGGAAGGTATTTCTGCTGCGCTGGCTCATCGCCAGACTCGACGAGCGCCGGTGTCGCGAGACCGCATGTGGACAGCAGCGGAAGGCTGGCGAGGCACTCACCAGCGGCCTCGAAGACCATCGCGAGCTCCTCGTAGCCGAACCCGGATCCACCGTGGCGTTCAGGTACGGCCAGACCCGGGGCGCCGAGCTCGTCAGCAAGGTTGCGCCAGGCTGTCCGCTCGTAGCCCTCTGGCGAATCGAACAATCGGCGCGCCTCGCTCACGGGGTGACGATCGGCGAAATACCTCCGCAGGTTGTCGGCAAACCGCGCATGCTCGTCCGAGATGGTGAAGTCCACGGTCTCAGCCGATCCGCTCGAGGACAGTCCCGGTGCCGAGACCGCCTCCACAGCACATCGTCACGAGTGCGAGATCCTCGTCGAGGCGCTCGAGATTGTGCAGCGCCGTCGTGACGAGCCTCACGCCCGTCGCACCGAGGGGGTGGCCGAGCGCGATGGCACCTCCGTTGGGGTTCACCCGCTCCATGTCCACCCCAGCGGTCTCCCTCTCCCAGGCGAGCACGACCGAGGCGAAGGCCTCATTGATCTCGACGGTGCCGATGTCGTCCATTGTGGCGCCGCTGCGCTTCAGGCACGCCTGCGTTGCGTCGATAGGCCCGGTCAACATCAGCACCGGGTCGGTGCCGACGAGGCACTGCGCCCGCACGCGCGCCCTTTGGGGGGCGCCGAGCTCGGCTGCCCGTCGCGCCGTCATGAGGATCACCGCCGCCGCCCCGTCGGTGATCTGCGAGCTGCTCCCGGCAGTGTGTACACCGTCGTTGGCCACGACGGGCTTGAGCGTGGCGAGTGTTTCGAGGCTCGTCTCCCTCAGCCCTTCGTCGCGCGCGACGGTATGGGTCGTGCCGTCGGGCGCGCCCTCAGCGTCGAGGTTGGGCGCATCGAGCGGGACGACCTCACGATCGAACGCCCCTTCTGCCCAGGCAAGCGCGGCCCGCTGCTGGCTCTGCAGCCCGAAGCGATCGCAATCGTCGCGGGAGATTCCCCACTTGTTTGCGATCAGTTCAGCGCCTTCGAACTGGTTCGTGAACTGAAAGCGGGAGAAGTAACTGTCCGAGATCGCCCTTCCCGGCCCGTTCCGCACGTTCGAGCCCAGTGGGACCCGGCTCATGGACTCGACGCCGCAGGCCATCACCGCGTCGCAGGCACCCGAGCCGACAAGCGCTGCAGCAAGGTTGAACGCCTGCTGACTGGACCCGCATTGGGCGTCGACAGTCGAGCCCGGAGTGGCGACGGGCAGCCCGGCCGCGAGCCAGGCCGTCCGCGCGATGTTCGAGCTCTGTTCGCCCACTTGGCCCACGCAGCCCGCGAGCACCTGCTCTATCTCGCCCGGATCGATGCCGGCTTGCTCGATGCAGGCGCGCTGGATTGTCCCGAGGAGGTCGGCCGGATGGATCGTCGAGAGGCCGCCATTTCGCTTTCCGAGAGGGCTCCGAAGTGCTGCGACCACTACCACGTCGTTGTCGTTCATGCTGTGCTCCTTCGTGCGGGACTGGGTACTCCACCAGTCGAGGGGGGGTCGAGGACCCGAAGACAAGGCGGCGGGGCGAGGGGTATAGCCCCGCCGCCTTCCGGCCGCCAGGGGATGCCGATGAGATTTCGGCTCCCCCACTCGGGATGGTCGACTCTTGTGAAAAAGCCTCGATCCACGAGGTGCTCGTCATCTGCGAGCCTGGCGGGAGGAATTGGAGCTTCTGCGTTCAGCCCTACGGAGCGGAGGGTCGCCACGAGGTCGGCAGCACCGAGGTCTCCGACGGCGCGATCGAGGGTGGCGTCGAGGTCGGTCCGGGCCAAAAAGCGGTCCTCAGCCGACGAGAAACGGGGGTCATCGAGCGACTCGGGTCCGCCGAGAGCTGCTCGCAGCCTCCGGAATGCCGAGTCATCGCCAATCGACAGCGCTACCCAGCCGTCCCGCGCGCGGTATATGCCGTTTGGTGCCGAGGGAGAGACCTCGTTCGCTCGGTCTACTTTCGCGTCGCTCTCAGCGTCGAGGGAGGCGGCCGCCAAGAACTCGTTGAAACGGGCCGCCACTGCTTCGGCCATCGCGAAGTCGATCCCAGCGGGCGCGTTCCCCTCAGGCCCGACGGCCCACGCAGCCACGATCGTCGCGATCGTGTATCCGCTGACGAGGTCTGCCCACGCGAGATCCATCTCAGCTGTCTCTCCCGCCTCGTTCCGGGTCAGGTGGAACAGGCCGAACGAGGTCTGGAGGTTGTAGGCATATGCCTTGTACTCCGCCTGCGGACCGTCGTGCCCGAACCCCGAGGAGCTGAGGCCGAGCAGATCCCGCCCTGAGCGCGCGAGCGCCGATGCCGAGATGCCGAGCCGTTCAGACCGGCGCCTCCCGAGGTTCTCTATGACGACGTCGCACTGATCGACGAGGTCCCAGAGCGGCGCCGCATCCGCGTCCACATCGACCGTAATGCTGCGCTTCGAATGGTTGGCCATGGCGAAGTAGGCGGCCCGGTTCGTCCCCTCCTCGCCATCAATGAACGGGGCCCGCCTCCGGTACATGTCGATTCTGTTGACATCTTCGACCTTGGTCACGTCTGCGCCGATCGCCCCGAGTAGCGCCCCGGCGAGCGGGACGGCGAGGACGTGCCCCGCCTCGGCTACGCGAAGCCCCTTGAGGCCGTGGCGAGTGCGCCGGTTGGCTCCGTTACGAGGTTCGGATCTGATCGTACGGAAGGGCCGGCCGACCGACTCGACGGCCAAGCCCGGAGAGAGCTCAGAGCGCTCGATCGCACGACGGTAGGCGAGCTGGGGGGAGCGTAGGATCTCCGCCGGCGAGTACAACGCAGTTGCGGGCACGCCTTCTCCTTGGAGGCGAGCCTCAGCCTCGGCCTTTGTCAGAGGGAGGGTCCACTCCGCCATCCGTGCATCGATCACGGAGGGATCCTCGATGCGGGCCGCAGTCGTCGAGAACTGCTCAGCCCACGCAGGAGATCCCATCGCAGCCACGACCCCGCGCCATTGGTGGTCCTCCATCGCCGAGACACGGATGACGCCGTCGGTGCAGGGATAGAAGCCGGACGGCGCGCCGTATCGTTTCGCCCCCATCTGTCCCCCCGCGTTCAGTAGCTGCTGGGCCAGTGCCAGCATCGGACCGGTTGCGATGGTCGCTTCTTGAGCGGAGAGGTCGAGGTGGACGCGGCCGCCGCCCGAGGCGAGGTCGAGCGCGTGACAGGAGGCGAGCGCAGCTGCCTGGCCGCTGCTCAACAGGCACTGGTAGCCCGCCAGCTTGAGCGGATGACCGGTTCGTGCGTCGCGCACCGAGTCGAGGATGCCCGAGACCGCTGCGATCGTGAGCTCGGTCGCAGCGTCATCGCGGCGTGGTCCTGACAGCCCGAAAGCTGAGATCGTGACCCAGGCACCCGGGTTGACTCGTCTCACGAACGCGCAGTAGTCGTCAGCTCCCCGGAGCGTCTCGAGGCCGCGGGGCATGCCGCGCACGCGGTCTGCGATGACGAGGTCGAACGAGGCAGCGCCACTGGGAGATCGGCGTTGCAGCAGGGCCTCGAGCGCGCCGGGTCCGGACTCGTCGTCGACTGCCAGCACCTCCTTGCCCCGCTGCAGCAGAAGGCTGAGCAGGCTCGCGCCCGCCTGGTCGCCGATGCCGGGGCGGCCGTGACGGTAAGGGGCCCCCGCGTCCACGACGGTCGCGACGCGGGCGCCGAAGGACCCGAGGATCGCTCCGGCGGCGGCGCCAGCGACGCCGTCGCCGAGCTCGAGGACCCTCAGGCCGTCGAGGAAGCCGGGAGGATCCGGTGCAGTGCTCACGCCGCCGGAGATGTCCGGCGCATCTCTACTTTGCACCTTCAGCCCTCCGCCGCGCTGCCCCGAGCCGCTGGCGCAGCGAGTCGAGATGGGACGCGAACTCCGGTCTCGCGAGCAGGTCGGCCTGCAACGAGAGACCCGTCGAGAGCGCCTCGTCGATCGAGCCACGCTCGGCGATGCGAACGAGCTTCTTCATCGCAGCGACCGCCTCGCGGTCGGCCGACGCAACGGCACGAGCCAGCTCCTCGACCTTCCCGTCGAGCTCGTCGGCCGGCACCGTCCAGTTGACGAGGCCCTCTTGTGCGGCTTCGGCCGCCGTTATCCGCCGCCCGGTGATGAGCAGCTCGAGGGCGCGATGGCGACCGAGGCTTCCCGAGAGGCTCAGGGCGCCGGCCAGAGCCGAGGTTGCCCCGATGCGTATCCATGACTCCTCGAACCATGCGTGCTCGCTCGCGACGACGAGGTCGCAGGCGAGCGCGACGTCACAACCCGCCCCGGCCGCACCTCCTTGCACGCGGGCGATCACCGGCACGGGGCATTCGGTGATCGCCCGGATGAGTGCCTGGAAATTCCCGTAGACCGCGCTCGCAATCTGGTCGCGGGAAGCCCCGACCAGACCTTCGAGGAACGTCAGGTCGCCACCTGAGCAGAACACAAGACCCTCACTGCGGAGCACGACGCAGCCGGCGACTGTGCCGGCCTGTTCGATCGCATCGGCGAGGGCTCTTGCCACCTCGGGGGTGAGCGAGTTGCCACTTCCAGCGCGTTCGAGCACGACCTCGGCGACGTCGCCGTCAGCGTTCTGGCGGATGCTTACGTCGTTCATCTGACTCCTCAACCGCCACGCGGCATGCCGAGTACGCGCTGGGCGACGATCGTCCGTTGGATCTGCTCTGTGCCGCCGTAGATGCTTGCCGCACGGGAGTGGAGGTACTCGAACAAGGCGTCGTCGTTCTCGCCGAGCACGAGCTCGGACGCCGAGGTCTCGAAGACGAGCGCCCCAAGGCATTGGGACGCCCGCGTCATGAGCAGCTTGTCCACCGACGTCTCGGGCCCGGGGGGCAAGCCTTGTGCGCGCAGCGAGAGGCTCTTGAGGACGTGGCGCCGGCAGGCTGCCACGGCGGTGTAGGCCTCTGCCACCCGAGGGGCTAGCTCTGCCCTTTCCTGCTCGGGCAGCTTTGCGAGGATTGCTTCGAGACGGGAGAGCATGACCTCGAACTTGGAGATCATGCCGATGTCGGCCGGGCCCCGCTCGTGCGCGAGCACGGTCGTCGCCAGGATCCATCCGTCCCCGTCTTCTCCGATCCTTTGGCTGACAGGGACCTCGAGGTCGTCGAAGAAGACCTCGTTGAACTCCGCCGTGCCCCACACCTGGCGAAGCGGCCTGACCGTGATGCCCGGGCTGTCCATCTTGAAGACGAGACAGGAGATCCCCTTGTGCTTGGGGAGGTCGGGCCGCGTGCGGCACAGCAAGAGGCACCAGTCCGAATATTGTGCTCGGCTCGTCCAGACCTTCTGGCCGTTCACGATGTAGCGGTCGCCGTCGAGCACCGCCCGCGTGCTGAGCGAGGCGAGGTCCGATCCGGCTCCTGGTTCGGAGAAGCCCTGGCACCACTGAAGCTCGCCTCGCAGCATCGGTGGCAGGTACTCGCCGCATTGCTCGGGCGTGCCGAAACGCAAGATCGGTCGGCCGAGGAACCCCACCGACGGCACGGGTGGCGCACCGGAGGCCCCCACCTCGTCGTTGACGATCGCGTCGTACAGGGGACTGAGCCCACGGCCTCCGTACTCGACGGGCCAGCTGAGCCCGAGCCAGCCACCCGAGTACATCTTGCGATGCCAGGCCCTCGCGAAGACGTTTCCCTCCTTGCCGTGGTTCGATGGGTAGGGCGGCTCCGGCTTGTTGTCTGCAAGCCATGAGCGCAGACCCGATCGGAAGCTCGCCTCGTCGTTTCCATCCCTGAAGTTCATGACGCCCTCCGTCCGCGCAGCTCTGCGAGAAGGGAGATGTTGTAGGCATGGTCTCCAAAGGCCAGCCCGTCCACGAGGGCTCTCTTCAGGTAGACGTGCGCCATGCAGTCCCACGTGATGCCCATCCCGCCGTGAATCTGAATCGCGGCCTCGCACAGGGTCCGCCCCGCCTTGGTGCAGTAGGCCTTGGCGCAGTAGGCGGCCTCGAGAGCGTCGTCGGTCTCGAGCTCGTCGGCTGCCCAGGCCGCATACTCGGCGAGGGATCGAGCACCCTCGAGCGAGACGAGTTGGTCAGCCGCAAGATGCTGGACCGCCTGGAACGTCCCGATGGCGACGCCGAACTGAACCCTGCCGGCGGCGTACGCGACTGCGGTGTCGAGAGCCGCCGACATGACGCCGACGAGGTCCGCAGCCACGAGCGAGAGAGCGCGGGCGTAAAAGCGGGCCGTGGCCTCGGCTGACAGCTCGCCGCCGAGGTGCCCGACGTCGACGGTCTGATTGGGCGAGCCCCTGAGCGACTCGCGCGTGATGTCGAGCCCGACGGCCCGCCGCCCGGGGGCCACTGCGGTCAGCCTCCTGCCCGCTCCGATCACCAGCACGCCATCGGCATCGGCTCCGTCGAACGAGACGATGTCGCCAGGTTGGCCGAGCACGGCAAGTGACGAGAGGTCGGAGGTGAGCCCAACAGCCAGCCGGAGGTCGCCTGTCGCGAGCCGCTCCAGGACTTCAGCCGAAGCGCCAGCCGCGATCAGGAGCTCGCCAGCGAGCGCGGCTGTGCCGAGATACGGCACCGGCAGCAGGGAGCGGCCAAGCGCCTCGACAACGATCGAGGCATCGACAGTGCTCCCACCACCACCGCCGTAGTCCTCTGGCACCCGGAGGCCTAGAAAGCCGGCCGAGTAGAGCGCCTTCCAAGCCGCCTCGCGGTCAAAGGACTCAAAGTCGGCGACGGAGCTGCACGCGAGGGACTCGGCGAGACGTCGGGCAGTGTCTCGGAGCATCACCTCGGACTCGTCGAAAGTCACGTCCATTCTCGCCTCCTCGGCGTGCGGAGCGCCCAGCTTCGCTGGTGCTTATGCTCCGATAACTTATACGTACAAGCGCGCTGGGGCCAACTCTCGATTCGAGAACGCCCAGAGGACGACGGGATGTGTGAGCCGATGAGCAACACCGACAAGGCTGCTGGCCGACGAAGCGCCGGGGAACCCGTTGCGTACGAGCGATCGATTGCGGACGGGCCGCCTTTCGCACTGACTCGAGTGCAGTCGCGGGCGACTAGGCGAGGCTCGCTGTGAGCGGCCCGCTCGCGGGCATCCGCGTCCTCGAGTTTGCCGGGATCGGACCCGGGCCATTTGCCGGGATGCTGCTCGCCGATCTCGGCGCGGACGTCGTCCGCCTCGAGCGGCCACAGCCGCCGTCGCCGGCGCACCGCAAGGCTCGATTCGACGTGATGCAGCGAGGCAAGCGCTCGTTCGTGCTCGACCTCAGGCAACCGGCGGGAGTAGAGCTGGCACTCGAACTGGTGGTGACGGCGGACGCAGTGATCGAGGGGTTCAGGCCGGGAGTGATGGAGCGTCTCGGCGTCGGGCCAGCGGAGTGCCTTGCCCGCAACCCACGTCTCGTCTTCGGGCGGATGACTGGTTGGGGCCAGAGTGGACCGCTCGCTGACCGAGCAGGTCACGACATCAACTATGTGGCGCTGTCCGGGGCCCTGTACGCGATCGGGCGGTCAGGCGAGAACCCAGTGCCGCCGCTCAATCTTGTCGGCGATTTCGGAGGAGGCGGCCTCCTTCTCGCGTTCGGCATCCTCGCCGCCCTGTGGGAGAGCCGTGGCTCTGGCGCTGGCCAGGTGGTGGACGCGGCCATGGTGGATGGTGCCGCACTGCTCACGACGCTCTTTCACGGGATGGCCGCCGATGGCCGCTGGAGCGATGAGAGAGGCACCAACATGCTCGACTCCGGCGCTCCGTTCTACGAGGTGTACGCGTGCGCGGACGGCGCATTTGTCGCGGTCGGAGCGATCGAGCCCCAGTTCTACGCAGAGCTCCTAGGCGTGATGGGCCTCGACGAGGCTGCGCTCCCGCCAAATTCGGACCAGTCGGCGTGGCCCGAGCTGAAGGAGCGCTTCGCTTCGGTCTTCTCCACGAAGACGCGAGACGAGTGGATCGCGCTCGCGGCGGGAACAGATGCCTGTATCACTCCCGTGCTCTCGTTCGGCGAGGCGCCGCGGCACCCGCACAATCTCGCGAGGGATGCTTTCGTGGAAGTCGGTGGCGTGGTTCAGCCCGCTCCGGCGCCGCGCTTCAGCCGTACCAACGGGGCCACGCCGGCGCCGCCGCTCGGCCCGGGAGGCGGTGGTCGGGCGGCGTTACTCGACTGGGGTCTGACGGCAGACCGCCTGGACGAATTGGCACGCGCCGGGGTGGCGATGTTCGAGTGAGCCAAGAGCCACCGTGCCTGTTGCTGGTACACGGCTTTGCCTCTTCAGCGCGAAAGTCATGGCACCGCTATGGATGGGTCGAGACGTTCGTGCAGCTGGGATTCGACGTGGTCGCGCCGGACCTTCCCGGCCACGGCGATGCTCCGAAATATGAGGATCCCGATGCCTACTCCACCCTGGAGACCGACCTCTACGACCTCGTCGCACACCGCGACGAGGTCCTGGCAGCCGGTTTCAGCGCAGGCGGGCTCATGATCCTCCGAATTGAAGCGGACCATCCGGGAACTTTCTCCCGGATGGCCGTCGGGGGAGTGGGCGCGAACGTGCTCGCCCACCCGCCTGCCGGAGCGCTCGCGAGGGCGCTCGAGAGTGGCGATCCCGAGGACGCGGCCGGCAACCCGCTTGCCGAGGTCCTAGTGAGGGTGGGGGAGCGGTCGGGTCATCACCAGAAGGCACTCGTGGCATTCCTGCGCCGGCCCAATCGGCGCCGCCTGTCTACCGAAGAGCTCTCTCGCATCGGATGCCCAATCCTTGCGGTGGTAGGCCGGGACGACGCCGCGGTCCAACCTGTCGAGCGATTCACCAACTTGCTAAAGGACCCGACGATCCTCGAGATCCCGGGCGCCGACCACTTCGGCACTATGCGCAGCCCGCTGTGGCTCGGGGCGGCGCGCGAGTTCCTCTGCAGGGAACAAGGCCGTGAGGTAGCTCGCGACGGCTGAGGATCAGGCGCGGTCGGACGGGCCTGAGCGGGAGAGTTCCGAGAATCTGACAGGCAACGTCAGGTTCCGTGCCAGCTTGCTCCCGCGATGGCCGGCTTCGTCTAGTTGCGCGGCGTCCCAACCTTGCGAATATGACCGGCTCAGATCAGCGGACACCAAGGCAGTCGAGTTCTCACGTGGCAGGTGTGTGACCTCGGCGGCCCGCAGCATGCGCGCTCGGCGATCGGATCGCACCCACGAGACCGTCAGGCTGACACTAGACCAGAGCACGGATTCCCCCTTGAAAGTGGCCGCCACCGGGTGCAGCGGGTTGGCAACTAGATCTGTTCTTCACGATCGACGGATGTCCCGCCATGGGATGCCGCCGTCGGCGGATGGTTCTCTCGGAAGGCCGAGCACCCGCTCACCGAGGATGTTGTGCTGCATCTCCGACGAGCCGCCCGCAATGGTTTGCGAGCGGACCCGCAAGAACGCGTACGCGCTCGCATCAGCCCAGCGGTCGTCCGGCCGGTGGGCGATCCCGTTCAGCCCTTCGAGGTCGAGCGAAAGAGTTTGAAGCGCCTGCGCGTTGTCGCTGTTGAAGAGCTTCAACAGCGAAGCCTCGAAGCCGGTTGCCCTTCCCTGCTTTCGAGCAGCATCGACTCGCTCGCGCGTCCATGCTGCTACACGCTCGCAGGAGTACGCATGAGCCATCCGCTCGAGCGTTATCGGATCCTCCACTCTCCCGTAGTGACGGCGGAGCGCGTCGACGCTGCGACCCATCTCCATCCCAGGCGGAGCCGTCCCGCCGCCCCCGCCGGTGCCTCGTTCGAAGGTGAGCAGCTGGCTGGCGATCTGCCATCCCTCGCCAAGCTCGCCGACCCGCATGGAGTCCGAGCAGACGACGTCGTCGAAGAAGACCTCGTTGAAGCGTGACTCGCCCGTCATCTGTCTGAGCGGTCGCACCGTGATTCCTGGCGTCGACATGTCGAGCAGCAGGACGCTCAATCCCTGACGCTTCGGCACGTCGGGATCGGTCCGGCACAACAGGAAGCCGAACTGCGCGCGGTGGGCGTGACTCGACCAGATCTTCTGGCCGTTGATGACCCAGAGGTCACCGTCCCTCACGGCTCGCGTCGAGAGGCCTGCGAGGTCGGAGCCGGCGCCAGGTTCACTGAAGAGCTGTACCCAGATCTCCTTCTGATTGCTGATCGGCGGGAGGAAGCGGGCCCGTTGCGCCTCGTTCCCCCACCGCAGTAGTGCGTGGGCGACGTTCAGGCCGAGCGGGTTATCAGAACGGGGCACCTTGTAGGACCGGAGCACGTTGTTTACGTTCGCGGTCTGCTCGGGAGCGAGACCGAGACCCCCGTAGGCGACCGGCCAGTTGGAGAAGTACCAGCCTGCTTCTCCGAGGCGCTCCCACCAGTCGTCGACATCGAGGGCTTGGCGCGCCGCTGCGAGCGCTCCGGAGTCGCCCTCGTCGATGGCGGTGACCCAGGTCTTCGGAAGGTTCTCGCGGAGCCAGCCCGTTACGGCGTCGCGGATCTCGTCGTCGCTTCGTGTCGCGATGTCGGCTGCGGTCACTTTCGGTCCGGTTCCTCTTTTCGCTGAGTGGACTCGCCGAAGAAACTCTAGACCGACCGGTCGGTCGGTCGCTCGGCCGGTGTCATTATGTCGGGCGCGTACACCGCTGTCAACGGAGGGTGAGGCCGCATCACCCTCCGCAGGTTTCAGCGCCGGGGCTCAGTCCTCAGGCTCTCGCCCGCCTTTGCGTCAGCGCCCGCAACGCGGCTTTTGCGACGGCTCGTGAGGGATGGAGCTCGGCGACGCCGCCGAGCACGAGGAGATCGTCCCTGCTGTCGTGCGCCGAGATACGACCGACGAGAGCAATTTGCTGAGCGTGGTTGCCAGCGAGCGCAAGGGTATCGAGGAAGGAGTCGTCCGGATTCCCCACCAGCTGCACCGTGAGCACCTCGACGAAGAAGTCGAGATTCTCTTCGCTGTAGAGGCCGCGGGCGTCCTCGAAATCGTGCTCGACGAGCCATGTTGCGGCAAATGCCCTCGTGCCGGGCTCGGTCGCGAGCTCTCGAACCGCCGGCTCGGCCACTTCCAAGCCTGCCTCGGCAAGCATGGCCCCGGCCACGGCCCGCAAGCCGGGGTCCTCGCAGACGCGGATCGCCTCGACGAGCTCCTCGACAGCCTGTTCTTCTGACCGCGCTGCGATCCAGCTGCGGGCGTCACGTTCGAAGGCAACCCTCGCACCGTGCTCCAGCGACGCCAAGAGCTGAGTTGCGCTCGCTCCGATCATGGTCTCGGCGATCGGGGCGTCGTATCCGGCCTCGATGAGCCAGCGCCTCGTCGTATCGATGCCGGCTCCGGTGAGTGCGACCGTGCCGTCGACCCTGGCAGCGAGATTGCTTCCCTGCGGCGTCGTGCGCCGCTCTCTCCACTCGACGAGGCCAGCGAACGCGAGGCCGTCCATCATCGATCCGATATGCGGAAGGACATGGTGGAAGTCCCACTCGAGCGCCGAATCGACAGTGATCTCGGCATCCGCGGGATCGGTGGCAAGCCGTGCGAGCTCTTGAACAGGAACGGCACCTCCAGCGGTGTAGAGCACGGCGAGAAGCGCCACGGTGTTCTGGTCGATGAGGCGCTCCACCTCATGCGGTCGCCGACCCATCGTGAGAGCCCTCAACGTGAGAGCTCCAGTGTCACGCACGACGTCGACGACGTCGTCGAAGGCACTGATTGGATCTGCGGCGAACAGCTTGCCCTTCGGTGTGGCCTTGAGGCCTACTCTTGAACGGCGCAGCAACCCGGCCTCACTCGCCCAAAGGATCAGGTGTGCCTCGGTCTCAGCCGAGCGGTCGAACTGTCGCCGTGCGGCGCGCGCCACCAGCGGAACGAGTTCGCGAATCACTGCAGCGTTTGCCCTCGAGCGCGTCAATTCCGCGGCGGACGGCAATACCACCGGCGGCAGTGGCGGCTCGCTTGTCGGCTTCTCGTAGTCCGCTGTCATCGTCCGTATCCTTGCTCTGTGTAACTTGTCCGCGCATGTCGCGCGTAGGCTGCAGCGTCAGTGACCTCTCCCAGACCCTCCGATGAATGGCTAGAGCCAGGCGTCTTCGAAGTCGTGAAGGACGTCTTCCGGATACCTTTGCCGCTGCCGAACGACGCTCTGCGCGCGGTCAACGTGTACCTATTGAAGGGCGCGAGCGGTCTCGTATGCATTGATTCCGGTTGGTCGCTGCCAGAGTCCCGAGAGCGTCTCGTGCGGTGCCTTACTTCTCTTGAGTGTGGTCCCGAGGATATCGAGAGATTCCTCGTGACCCACGTGCACCGGGACCACTACACCCAGGCCATCGCTCTCCGCCGGGAGCACCGGACGAAGGTGAGTCTCGGGGCAGGGGAGCGGCCCGCGTTGGAAGAGCTTCGCCGCCCTGGCTACTCCGGCCTCCAGCGCCGGACGCAAGAACTCAGGCGGAACGGCGCCCACGAGGTCGCCGATCGCTTCTACCGCGAGCGCGCCGGTCAGCCGGGCCCAACGGCCTCCGATTGGGAGTTACCTGACGACTGGCTGACCGGGGGTGACGTGGTGCGAGCTGCGGACAGGACGCTGGCCGTGATTGAGACTCCAGGCCACACCCGGGGACACGTGGTCTTCCACGACGCGGAACGATGCCTGCTGTTCGCCGGCGACCACGTTCTGCCGACGATAACCCCGTCGATCGGGTTCGAAGTCGTTCCCTCACCGGACCCTCTAGGGGACTTCCTCAGGTCGCTTGCTCGTGTGCGGCAACTGCCAGACGCGATGCTGCTGCCGGCGCACGGCCCCGTCGTGCCGAGCGCTCACGCTCGCATCGACGAGCTCGTGGACCACCACGGCAGGCGTTTGGACAACAGCCTCGCGGCGCTTCGCGCCGGGGCAGACACGGCCTATGAGGTGGCTCTGCAGCTCAAGTGGACGAGGCGGGAGCTGAGCTTCGACGAGCTGGACCTGTTCAATCAATCACTTGCCGTCTCGGAGACGGCGGCCCACTTGGTCCTCCTCGAGGCACAAGGGCGCGCGCGCCTTAGCCATGAGGATGAGGTCAACAAGTTCGCCGCCGTCTAGCTGACCGATAGGTTGCCACGATGCAGACCGACGCCGACTTCCTCGGGATTACCGCCGCCGACGCTGGCCGTTCCCGCTTCACCGTGATCGAGCGCCTCGCGCGACTCGACGGCCGCCTCTACGGCGGCGCAGCAATTGCTGTCTCGATCGCGGAGGCCGAGCGGGTGACCGAGCGCCCCGCGCTGTGGGTCACGACACAGTTCGTGTCGACGGTCGAGAGCGGAGAAGAGGTCGATGTTCTCACCGAGGTGCTCGCTGTGGGCCGCCGCACGTGCCAGGTCCGGGTCACCGCGAGCAACCAGTCCGGTGAGGTGATCTTCGCCTCGTTGGGTGCCACCGGCAGCCATCGACCCGACGGTCTCACGGGCGTCTTCGAGAAGTGCCCGACAGTGACGCCGCCATCAGACGCGGATCCGTGGCTGAGTCCCTTCAGCGGCGTGGCGAAAGCGGCGGGCCTCGACCAACACAGGGCGCCGCTGCGCAAGGCAGGCTTCACTCTCGCAGTCGAGATGCGCGAGCCCGCCGTGCTGCTGCACCCCGAGCCTGGGCCGGGACGAATTTGCCTGTGGGTTCGCCGCGCTGACTGCGTCGCGGTCACACCGGCCGTCGCCGGCTATCTCGCGGACATGGTCCCCATGAGCGTCGGGTACGCCTTAGGCGTTGTCGCGGGTGGCACGAGTCTCGACAACACGATCCGCATCGGCTCGTTCGTTGACACCGAGTGGATCCTGCTCGACCTCCGACCGCACCTCGCCGCCGGCGGCTACGCCCACGGCGTCGTGCACGTTTGGAGCGAGGACGGCCACTTGCTCGCGACCGCAAGCCAGACGGCCTCCATGATCCAGTTCGACCCATCGCACATCCCGGGTCTCGCCGAGGCTCCCGACGGTTCACCGACCTGAAGAGGCGGTCGTGCCCGCCGATTTTGGAGTCTCTCCACCTGGTCGACGTGCCCGAGCCGGGTGCGACGGTCAGCCGTTGACGATCCGCCAGGTCTTCGAGATCACGCTCGGGACGTTCCGATCGTCACGACGCAGGCAGAGCAGGACGATCCATCCGGCGGCCGCTACCAGCCAGAAACTGACGATTCTTTAGAGCAGGATCGAGGCCAGGGCCTGACCAACGTGAAGCCCCGCTCCCACCAAGCCCACGCAAAGCGTGCCTTCGACCAACCCGACTCCTCCGGGTGTGATGCCGCGGCTCCCCACGATGGCTGCGGATCCGTACACCAGAAGAAGGGCGTGCCAAGGAACAGGTGCGCCGATGGCATGGATGCTCACCGCGAGGACTCCCGCGTCGGCTAGCCAGTTGGCGAGGGCGAGGCTGTCCCCCCGTATCCAGACCGACGCTGTCGGCCGAAGCGACACGAGGCGATCGGCCCATGCACGAATCGCCTCGGTCGGGTCGTGCGCCGGGCGCCGGAGAAGCCGCCTCGGGCTGGACCTGGAGCCTTTGGCAAGAGCGCAGCTCGACCTGCTTGCGCCGATCGCTGGTGGATTGCGGGGTCGGGCCGAGACGACGACTGGTTCCGACGGCCTACTCGCCAGATGGCGCTACGAGTCAGTCGAGGCCGCCATAGGAGTCCTGCAGGGATCATCGCCGAAGCGACGCAGCCGGCTTGACGGTTCAGTCCTTGCCGATCATGACCTCGGTGGCCTTGATCACTGCTTTCACGGCGTCGCCTTCGTGCAACTCCAACGACTCGGCGGAGTCCTTCGTGATCGCCGAGATGATCTGCTGACCTCCGGCCAATTCGACGACCACGGTCGACATGACGGCCCCGTGATCGACCTGAACTACGACGCCGTCGAGCTGGTTCCGCGCAGAGAGTCTCATGGCTGGGACGCTAACGACGACCGGTTTGCGGAGAGGTTTGGTCTCTGCCGGCACGCCGATCGACGCCCTTGTCGTCATCGACTTCCGGGCGCCAGCCGAAAGGCTCAGACCCTGATGACCTCGAGGCCAGGTAGGCCGGCGTAGTCACCGTCCTGAGACGCGACGGGCATCCCGTTCGCGATGGCGGTGGCGGCGATCCAGGAGTCGTTGATCGGCATCCGCTTTCCTGCGTCACGCAGGGCGAGACGCAAGGTGGCCCAAGCGTGCGCCACTTGTGAATCGACCGGCAGCGGATCGAGTGCCTCTGCGAATGACAAGGTCTCCAGCCGGCGCGCCCGTGTCGGGCCGTCCTCGGCCGCAAGGACGCCGAGGCGCAGCTCGCCGATCGTGACAACCGACACCGAGACGCGCTCGGGCGGGCGTGCCGCGAGCGGACGTTCCTGCTCGAGGGCGATGAAGAGGGATGTGTCGGCGAGCGCCAACTCCGTGCTGTCGTCGCTCGGTGTGCTCACGCGATCGGCAGTTCGTCGGTCGTGCCCGGCAGCAGCTCTGCCAGCTCGGTCGCGAGGTCGGGGTCAGCCCGCCAGCTGTCGCTTCCCTTCATGAAAGCGTCCCAGGAGATCGAACGCGGTCGCGACGGCAACGGCACGAGCTCGGCGACGAGCCGGCCGCTCACGGTGACTCGTAGGTGCTCGCCGGACTCGACGCGGCGGAGCACGGCACTGACGTCGTTTCGCAGCTCACGAGCGGGAATGTCGGCCACCGCGCTATCGTAGCAATTCTGCTACGCCTTAGGAACACTCTTGTGCAACGTCAGCTCTTCAGGATGCCGAAGCGATTCCCAGAAACACAACGATCGCACGGTTGAGCCGCACAAGATCGGCGTCATCGAGGACGCCGATCTGCGCTCCCAGCTTGGAGCGGGACACCGTAGTGATCTTGTCGACCATGAGCCGGCACGATTCCCGCACTCCGTTAGACGGGGTCGCTTGAATCTCCAAGCGGAACAGGGGGGCAGCGGTCGGATCTGTAGTGCAGGGGCAGATGATGACCGAATCAGTATCGAATCGGTCATCTTGGACTATCACTGCCGGCCGAGGCTTCCCCGCGTAGTCGGAACCGCCGGCAACAGTCCAGATTTCAGCACGCCTCATTCATCTGGCCACGAAGAGACCGAATCGACGAACGCTTGGTCGTCAGCTGCGGCGGCACTGGTGGCGACGGCGCGGGACTGGCGGTGTGCTTCCTCGGCAAAACCGGGCGCGCGCACATCCGGCACCCATATCTGGACCGGGCGCATGCCCTGCGCTCGCAGTCGCGCACGATGCTCGCGGACCCGCTTTCGAGACCCTGTGTTCGGCATGACCTCACCTCTCTGTTACATGTAACGATAGCAATTTTCGAGCACCCCGCGGCCGTCGGCGACCAGGCCGTTGCCGTTCTGCTGGTGGCGACTTGCCAGCGGCGAGCGCTGGGCGAAATATGCAGGACAACGCGCGTCCACGCTGGCGGTCTCGCAGGCATCTCCCTCGGAACCCAGCAGAATTTCCCAGCAACGTCCCAGGGGTGGCGGTCGCCCTGATGAACATGACGCTCCTCTCGTATCTCACGATCTCGACCAATGTCTCCCACTAAGGCCCGGCGGCGTTGGCTCCGCGGGCTCTTGGCGGGAGTCGCCGAACTCGTCGTCATCGGCGTCGGCGGTCCCTTCGTCTACATCCACTTCATCGAGGGCCCAGCACCGGCGGCTTTCACGCTGCCGTCGCTCAAGACAACGACAACGACCCCAGGCTCCGGCCTGCCGCCCACGACGAAAACGAGCTCGTCAACCGTGGCTGGCGCGAGCGGCAAATGGGTCGTCGGGAGCAGCTCACAGGCTGGGTATCGAGTCCAGGAGGTGCTCGCCGGGCAGAACAACACAGCAGTAGGCAGAACGAGTCAGATCACCGGCACGATCTCGATCAGCGGCTCGACGGTCTCGAGCGCTTCGTTTCTCGTGGACCTCAGGAGGCGCCCCGGTCCACCACGATGAGATGGTCCGCGATCTCTGTCACGAGGTCGATGTGATGCTCGACGCGAACGACGGTGGTGGTGCCTGTCCGGGTCGCCGCGCGCACGGCGTCGAGCAGCCTCGGAGGCGGCCTTCGGCGAGGAGCCCTTTCCCCGTTCGCTAAGCGGCGGTAGCCTGACGGCACAAGGGATTACCACTTGTAAAGAGGGAGCCTAATGAGGACATTCCGCGTCCTACGCAGGGGTCTCGCGCCCGTTATCGTGCTGTGCGGGTTCTTCGGCACGCAGGTCGTCGGCACGGAGCTGTCGAGCGCTGCGTCGGGCTGGAAAATCGTCGCTAGCCCCGGCGTTCCGGACACCACGTACTCTGCTCTGCAAGGCATCTCGTGTCCTGCCACCAATGACTGCTTTGCAGTCGGGGAAGGCGGCACCGGCCTGGGCAAGTTGTCGGAGACGGCGCTGCCTCTCATCGACCACTGGGACGGATCACAGTGGTGGGCCCTCGACGCGCCTGTCAGATTGAACGAGAACCGGCTCTTAGGCGTGTCCTGCTCCTCGCGGACTTTCTGCGTCGCGGTCGGCTATGACTCGTCATTGAACGGGGACCTTGCCGATGCTGACGTGTGGAACGGACGGGGTTGGTCGGCGATGGCCTTTCCGAACCCCGATGGGATGAGCTTCGAACTGACCTCGGTGTCGTGCCTCTCGAGCAAGGACTGTGTTGCGGTGGGCCACGAGTACAACTCCACGGTCTCGACTGCCTTCGCCGCTCACTTCGACGGCAAGAGCTGGAAGGCGGCCGTCGTCACCGGGGTTGGCCCCGAAGCGCTCCTCGAAGGCGTGAGCTGCTCCTCGGCCACCTCATGTGTCGCCGTCGGCTATGACTTCACCAACGATATCGACACAACGTTGCTTGTCACGACAACCACCCAGACAAAGTGGAAGACCGACACGAAGGTGAAGATCGCAGGACAGGATGCCTTGCTCACAGGCGTCAGCTGTGTCAAGGCGCAATCCTGCGTGGCTGTCGGGTACGAGACCATCTCGAGCTCGAGTTCGCAGATTTCGGGCGACGAGCTAGTCGAGACCGGCAAAGGGTCCTCTTGGAAGGAGACGACACGGGCCACAAGCTTGTCGAAGGGCTTCGACGTGCCCGAGGGCGTCGCCTGTTCTTCCCCGACGGCGTGCTCGGTGAGCGGGATCGCCATCTCCCGGGCCGGCGGCGATACGACTATTCTGGCGCTTGTCCAATCCTGGAACGGCCACAGCATCGGCAGCGTGGCCAGCCAGACCGCTCGGGGGTGGACCTACCAGGAGTTGATCGGCGCTGCTTGCTCGGGCTCGGAGTGCTTTATGGTTGGGCTGCTCTCGAACTCCGCAGGCTCGGTTGAACAGCCTCTGATCGAGCGATCCTGACCTCTCGGTCCGGGTGGAGGGTGGCCTTCGGCGAGGAAGTGACCGACTGGGGTTGGGATCACGTGACCAGCTTCACGAGTTGGTCGTCAGCCCATTTGTCTGAGTGGTCATATCCGCCGCCCGTGCGGACCTGCGAGCCAGCGGGCCGGTTGAGGGGCCGCCCATCGGCTCAGCCGACTTCAACCGTTCGACACGCGCGTCGGAACCAGCAATCAGACCTGTTGTCCGGATCGAGCTGGTGTGCAACCATGACCACCCAGTGCGCTGACTTGCTGACCCGGCCCCAGCCCGGCGGAGTTGATCAGCCGGAGGACTAGGAGGCCGTCGATGACCGGTGTCTCGGACTTGCCGCCACAAGGTCGTCGCGCGGCACGGCGCGGTCGTTGTGCCAAACCAGCTAGGCACGGCGCCATCGGCGCCATCTTGGCTGCCGTGCTCATGGCGGGCGGGCTCGTGGTGTCGGTCGGCCTTGGCGCACCCCCGGCGGGCGCTGCCAGCAGCATCCTGCCGGTTCCCACCTGGACCGAGCTCTCGCCGGCGACCAGCCCGGCGGCGCGCCAACTCGGCACGATGGCCTACGACTCTGGGACCGGGCAGCTGGTGCTCTTCGGCGGCGCCGGCACCTCCTTTCCCGGGGGGCTCCGCAACGACACCTGGACCTTCAACGGCATGACCTGGACGCAGCTCTCGCCCGCCACGAGCCCTCCCGGCCGCGACGGCGCCGTCATGGCCTACGACCCGGCGACCGGGCAGATGGTGCTCTTCGGCGGCTACTCCGGCGGTGATCTCGACGACACCTGGATCTGGAACGGGACGAACTGGGCTGAAGCGAGCCCGTCGACCAGCCCGCCGGGGCTCGACGGGGCCGCCATGGCCTACGACGCCGGAACCGGCCAACTCGTTCTCTTCGGGGGCCAGGGCGATTCCGGCGGCCCGGGCAACGAGACCTGGACCTGGAACGGGACGACCTGGACGGAGCAGGCGCCGACTACGAGCCCGGTCGGCCGGTCGGACGCCGCCATGGCCTACGACCCCGCGATCGGCCAGCTCGTTCTCTTCGGCGGCCATGTATACAGCGCGACTTTCGGCGACACCTGGGCGTGGACCGGCACCAACTGGACCGAGCAGTCGCCGACGACGAGCCCGTCAGGTCGGTCCGGCGCGTCGATGGCCTACGACCCCGGCACCGGACAGCTGATCCTGTTCGGTGGTGATGGCGGCAGCGGCGAGATGAGCGACACCTGGACGTTGAGCTCCACGACCTGGACCGAGCAGTCGCCGACAGCAAGCCCGCAGGGAACGGTGTCCGGAATGATGGCCTATGACCCGGCGACGGGTCAGCTCGTGCTCTTCGGCGCCCCTTACTCCTACACCTGGTACTGGGGATACCCAAGCGGGCTCAGCGCGAGCTGGACACAGCTCTCACCTGCGACCAGCCCGCCGGGGCGGTCCTATGCCGTCATGGCCTTCGACGCCGCGACGGGCCAGACGGTCCTGTTCGGCGGCAACGAGGCCTCGGACCTGAACCAGGCCGACACTTGGACCTATCAAGGAGGCGCTTGGACCGAGCAGTCGCCGGCGACGAGCCCACCGGGCAGGGCAGGAGCGTCGATGGCCTACGACCCCGCCACTGGCCAGTTGTTGCTCTTCGGTGGCGCGACCAACGCAGGAGCCGCGAGCGACACCTGGACCTGGACGGGCTCGACCTGGCAGGCGTTGACGCCGGCCACGAGCCCGCCCAAGCGATACGGCGCCGCCATGGCCTTCGACGCCGCCACAGGCCAACTCGTGCTCTTCGGCGGCTACGGCGGCACGGGGTCGTCGACCAACCTCAACGACACCTGGACCTGGAACGGCTCGAACTGGGTGGCGCAGACCCCTGCGACGAGTCCGCCCGCCCGAGCCTTCCCGACGATGGCCTACGACGCCGGAACCGGCCAACTGGTGCTCTTCGGCGGCTACGGCGCTGCTGGCGACCTCAGCGACACCTGGACGTGGACCGGTTCGAACTGGGTGTCGCAGAGCCCGGCGACAATCCCGCTAGGCCGCGAGTTCCCATCGATGGTCTACGACCCCGCCCTTGGTGAGCTCGTGGTCTTCGGCGGGAAGGGATCCTCTGGGGAGCTCAGCGACACGTTGGCGTGGGTGCCGAGTGGCGACACATACAACTGGACGGACCTGTCGCCGGCCGCGAACCCGTCGGCCCGCGACTACGCGGCCATAGCCTACGACTCCGCCGACGGCCAGCTCATAATCTTCGGCGGCGAGAACACGACGAGCGGCGACCTAGGGGACACCTGGGACTACGGCCTCCTAGCGGCTGCGCCAGCGGCGCCGGAGGTCACCGAAGCAACGCCAGGGCCAGGGTCGGCCACGATCACCTGGATCGCTCCCAGCGCCGACGGCGGAACGCCAATCACCGGCTACGACGTCTATGAGGCAAGCACTCCCGGTAGCGAGAGTGCGACACCGGTCAACGCCTCGCCGGTGGCGGCTGGAGCGACGAGCTACACGGCGACCGGTCTCACGAACGGCACTCCGTACTTCTTCAAGGTGCGGGCGCTAAATGCTGTCGGCAAGAGCGCCTTGTCGAACGAGGCGCCCGTCATTCCGGTGGCACCGCCGGGGGCGCCCAGTGGGCTCGGGGCCTTCTCCGGTCAGAACCAGACAGTGCAACTCGGCTGGACCGACCCGACTGTCGACGGTGGTAGCGCGATCACCGGCTACGACGTCTACGACGCGACGACGGCCGGTGGCGAATCCGAGACGCCGGTCAACTCCTCCCCCCTCCCGCCCGGGACGACGCAATACGAAGCTCCCGGCCTTTCGAACGGGACGACCTACTACTTCACGGTGGAGGCGATCAACGCCATTGGTGAGAGCGTGGCTTCGAACGAGATCTCGGCCACCCCGTACACCGAGCCCGATGCCCCGTCCATCACCGAAGCCGTGCCGGCCGACACGTCTGTGACCTTGGACTGGACTGCGCCGCCTGACGGCGGGAACGCGCTGACCGGTTACTACGTATACGAGGGCACGACGCCCGGCGGCGAGAACGGCGAGCCGGTCAACTCGGCGGCGATCGCTCCCACGGCGACGAGCTACCCGGTGACGGGGCTCACAGATGGGACGACGTACTACTTCCGCATGACGGCGACCAACTCCGACGGCTACAGCTCGTACTCGAGCGAGGTCTCGGCGACGCCGGCGAGCGTGCCGGAGCCGGTCGGCAGCCCGAAGGCGACGGCTGGCAACGGCTTCGCGACCGTCACTTGGGCTGCCCCGACGTCGGACGGGGGGAGCGCCGTTACCGGCTACGACGTCTACGACTCGACGAAGTCGGGCCACGAGGGCTCGGCGCCCGTGAACTCGTTGCCGATTGCACCGGCCACGAGGACGTACAAGGTGACCAAGCTCAAGAACGGCACTAGGTACTACTTCACTGTGAAGGCGATCAACGGGATCGGCCTGAGCAACGCCTCGAGCGAGGTATCGGCCACCCCGGCGACGGTGCCGGAGGCGCCTGGCAGCGTCAAGGCCACGGCCGGCAAGGACGACGTCAAGGTCGCCTGGGCGGTCCCGAAGTCCAACGGCGGGAGTGCCGTTACCGGCTACGACGTCTACGAGGGGACGAAATCCCGCGGCGAGAGCGCCAAGCCCGTGAATGCAAAGCCGCTCTCTCCCTCGACGAAGAGCTTGACCGTGACCAAGCTGAAGGCCGGCACGAAATATTTCTTCGTCGTGACGGCGGTCAACGCCCGCGGCACGAGCGTGGCCTCGAAGGAGGTCTCAGCGACACCTCTCGCGACGGCCTCCTTAGGCCGGCCGAGGCAGGCCTTGGTCTTCTCGACCTTCCGCCGGGTAGTCCGGATCGGCAGCCTTCATAACCGGCTGCCTGGCCTCATCGAGTCGGCCCGCGTCGAGCCGGCCCGNNGAGCCGGCCCGCGTCGAGCCGGGGTTCATCGACAGAGCCGCTCTCTTGTGATTTGTCGTAGTAGTACTGCCTTCCCCTCGATAGCGACACGAGCGCCGCAAGCACGCCCATCGCGGCAGCCGCGCCGAACACGACGGTCAGCCCGTGGTGGAACGGAGCCGAGATCAGCCGCGGGAAGAAGTCCTTCCCCGTCAGCACGCTGACGTTATGGGCGGGCAGCCTCGACAAGATGCCGCTCGGGCCGAGGAGGTGCGCGATCGGGTTCACTCCGAGGAAGGCCGCGAACACCGTCGAGACAGGAGGCAGCGAGGCGGCGTGTGCCGCGATGCCCGCAGGGACTCCCTCGCTACGGAGCCCTCGTGCAAGCGCGCGAGGAAGCTCGCTGTGAAGACCCGTGATGAGCAGTGAGAAGAAGATCCCGATGGAAAGCGAGGTCCCCGAGTTCTGGAAGGTCGCTCGCATCCCAGAGGCAGAGCCGCGCTGGGAGGCCGGGACGCTGCTCATGATGGCGGAGGTGTTGGGGGCGGCGAACATTCCTCCTCCGACCCCGTTGAGCGCCACCATCAAGGCGAATTGCCAGTAGGAGAAGTCGATGGGTAGCAGCAAAAGGCCGACGAAGCTGAGGGCGAACAGGCTCATGCCGGCAGTGGCAAATGGCCTCGCACCGTATTTGTCGGACAGGAAGCCGCTGAGGGGACCAGAGATCAAGAAACCTCCCGTGAGCGGCAACAAAAAGATGCCCGCCCACAGAGGGGTGTCGATGAAGCTGTAGCCGTGCAGGGGCAGCCAGATGCCCTGCAACCAGATGATCAGCATGAACTGCATCCCGCCCCGTGCGACCGAGGCGAGCAGCGCGGTCATGGTCCCAGCGGCGAAGGCCCGTATCTTGAACAGGCCGAGACGGAACATCGGCTCGGCCACTTTCGTCTCGATGAGACCGAAGACAATGAGGAGTGCGATGCCAGCGCTCAGTCCGAAGACCACCCGCGGGCTCGTCCAACCCATCGTCTGGCCGCCATAGGGCTGAATGCCGTAAGTGATCGCGACGAGGATCAGCCCGAGGCCGAGCGCGAAAGTGACGTTGCCCCACCAGTCGATGCGGGCCGGCTGACGACCCGAGGTCTCGCGCAGCTTGCGATACGCCCAGACAGTCCCGAAGATGCCGAAGGGGACGTTGACCCAGAAGACGGCCCTCCAGTCCCATGCAGCAAGCAGCCCGCCTGCCACGAGCCCGATGAATTGGCCCGAGAGAGCCGCGATCTGATTGACGCCGAGGGCCATCCCGCGCTGCTCGGCGGGGAACGCATCGGTGAGGATGGCGGCTGCGTTCGCCATCAGCATCGAGCCGCCGACCGCCTGCACGACCCGACCGCCGATCAGCCAGAGCGCTCCGCCCGCTCCGTGCAGGGGATCGACGGACAAGACGACCGACGAGACGGTGAACACGACAAAGCCGAGGTTGTAGATGCGGACTCGCCCGACGATGTCGCCGAGGCGGCCGAGCGAGACGACGAGCACCGCTGTCACGAGCAGGTAGCCCATGATCATCCACAAGAGGTAGCTGATATTGCCCTTGCCGAGCGGATCGAGGCCGATCCCCCTGAAGATCGCCGGCAGGGAGATGATCACGATCGAGCTGTCGAGCAGCGCCATGAACATGCCGAGCGTCGTGTTCGACAGGGCGACCCATTTGTAACGGTCCCCCCGGTCCACGGCGGCTTTCGCGCCGGCCTCGGGCATCTCGGCGGCGACGACGTCAGACAAGGCGACCGAGCCTCTCGAGCAATGGGATGGCGGCGATCAGCTGCTCCTGCTCGGCCGGGGAGAGGCCCTCGCCGATGGCTCGAGCGAGTCGCCGGGCCTTTTCCTGTCGTACTCCTTGCAGGCTGCGGCGGCCTTTGGCGGAGATAGCGACTGCGACCCGGCGACCGTCGCACGGGTCGGGCGTGCGCAAGACCAAGCCGCCTGCCTCGAGGCCGGAGACGATTGCGCCCATCGACTGCGGGCGTATCTCCTCGGCGAGCGCGAGGGCGCCCGAGGTCGACGGGCCTTCACGTTCGAGCCGGACGAGGACCGTTATCTGCGAAAGAGTCAGCTCGTCCTTGTGGACAGTCCGCAGGCGGCGCACCAATGGCCCGAGACACGCGCGCAGCTCCGCGGCCGCCCGGTCGACGTCGGCGGAAGTCACTGGCACGACCCGCAGCCTAGACTGATCAGTCCAGACTTATGATCACTCCCGGCGTCTGGCTCAGGCGGAAGCCTCGGCGGCGGCGTCCTCGGCTGCGTCCCCGGCGGGCGAGTCGGCGCTTTCCGCCGCGTGGGTCTCGGGAACCGGCGGTGCGAGGGCGGCGTCGCGTTTCGTCTTCAATACCTGCGAAGCGCTGTACGCCGTCATTGTGACGGCGCCAAGGACGGTCAGGAGGACGAGACCCTTCGACAGGCGAAAGCCGGTCAGCCGGTCGAAGCTGTACCGGTCCCGCCCGGCACCGAGGAGCACGAGGGCGGCGGCGAGGTTGGTGGCCGGCAGCTCGTATCCGCCCTTCTGCATCAGCGGGCCCTTGTCGGCGTGGGTGAGAGAGGCGACCGACATGGCCCCGGCGAGCGCCAGCGGGCCGACGGGATAGGCCGCCCCGGCCGCGGTCAGAATGCCGCCTGCGAACTCGGAACCGCCAGCGAGAGCTGCGAAGGCCTTGCCGGGCTCGAGCCCCATGCGTTCGAAGCCTGCGGCCGCCTTTTCGAGGCCGGGTCCGTCGAGGCTCCCGAAGAGTTTCTGGGCTCCGTGCGCTGCGAGGTAGCCGCCGAGAGTCAGGCGTAGCCCGAGGAGTGTGGAGTCGAGCATGAGGGTGTCCTTCCGTATGTTGGGACTAACTTAGGGGCGACAGAGCTTCCGGACAGCGCCGAGCACCGCTGACGCTCTCTCGCCTACGGCACCGGGACCGGCACACGCGGGAGCACTTGCTCCTCGATGTCGACGCTCGCCTCGAGGTCGCTCCCGGGATCCAACCCGATATTGGGAAGCAAGCGATCGAGCCATCCCGGGAACCACCAGTTCGCTTTGCCGAGCAGGGTCATGACGGACGGCACGATGGCCATTCTGATGACGATCGCATCGACGAGGACGCCGCCCGCGAGACCGAGGCCGAACTCCTTGATGACCCGCTCACCGCCGAGGATGAACGACCCGAACACGAGGATCATGATGAGGGCGGCCGCCGTGATCGTCTTGCCTGTGGCAGCGAGCCCGTTGCGCACTGCGAGCTCGTTGTCGCCCGTCTTCACCCACTCCTCGTGCATGCGCGAAACGAGGAACACCTGGTAGTCCATCGAGAGCCCGAAGACGATGGCGAAGAGCATCACCGGTAGGAACGATTCGATCGGTCCGGACTTGTTCACGCCGATCACCGTCCCGAGCCAACCCCACTGGAAGACGGCGACGAGGATCCCGAACGCCGCACCGATCGAGAAGATGTTCAAGATCGCCGAGATGAGCGGAATGACGAGACTGCGGAAGACGATGGCGAGGAGCAGGAACGACAACAGGACGACGAGACCAATGAACAACGGCAGCTTGGCGGTCAGCACGTTTGCGAAGTCGACGTAGAGCGCCGTCGAGCCCCCGACGTAGACCGTTAGAGCCGACCCGGCGACTGCAGCCGGCACGACAGTCTGCCGGACGTGGTCGACGAGAGTCGTCGTGGCGCTCGCCTGAGGAGAGGTCGTCGGGTATACCTCGACGAGGGCTACGTCACTCCCATTCTTGGCAGGGATCAGCACCGGGGGAGCAACTCGCGCGACGCCGGGCTGTGCGGCGACATCGGTCACGACGCGCTGCAGCGCAGCTCTCTCTCCTGACCCGCGGAGCTCCGCCACGAGTTCGAGAGGGCCGTTGAATCCAGGGCCGAAGCCCTTGCTCAGCAAGTCGTAGGCCTGCCGGGTGGTAGTGCCAACCGGGTCGTTGCCCTGGTCGGAGGAGCCGAGCTGCAACGAGAAGAACGGCAGGGCGATGAAGACGATGACGACGAGGGCGGCGATCGCAGGCGTTGCTGGGCGATCCCGCACCAGTCCAGCCCACCTCGGCCAGAAACCCTTCGTCCCTGCCCCGACAATCCGCGGCCCACTGACGGCGAGGCTCGTCTTCTGGCGCCGCGAGAGCACCCGCGGGCCTATGAATCCGAGAAGAGCCGGGAGCAGCGTGATCGCCGCGAACATCGTGAGTGCCACCCCGAGCGCGGCGGAGACCGCCAGCCCGTAGAGGAAGCTCACGCCGAGGGCGAACATGCCGAGCAGCGCGATGCAGACAATCGTGCCGGCGAAAAGGACGGCGCGGCCCGAGGTGTTCACCGCGTTCACGATCGACGATTCGATGTCCTGGCCGGCGATGAGTCCCTGTCGGTGTCTCGTCACGATGAAAAGGGCGTAGTCGACTCCGACGCCGAGGCCGATGAGGAGGGTGAGCTCGGGCGCGAACATCGGCATCTTCATGACATGGCTCAGCAGCGCGATGAGCCCGGTCGCGATACCGAGCGATGCCCCTGCCGATAACAGGGGGAGCGCCATCGCGAAGAGCGACCCGAAGACGAGCAGAAGCACGAGCCCGGCGAGGATCACCCCTACACCGGTGCCTCCGAGCGACACCTTGTTGGTCATCTCCGCCAGCTGGCCTCCGACGGCTACCTGTAGACCGTGGCCGTCGGCGGACTCGGCCGTGTGGACGAGCTGGTTGGCGACGGCGTCCGAGACGTCCTGAGCCGGGCGATCGAATGTGACGGTCGCAAAGGCAACGGTCCGGTCCTTGCTGATATGGGTCGCCCCGCCGGCGGAAAAGGGCGACACGATATTCGAGACGTGCGGCACCTTGGCCACCTTGGCCAACATCGCGTCGATGCTTGCGCGCGTCGCCGCGTCGGTGACCTTTGTCCCCTGCGACGTGCCGAAGACGATCTGCTCTACGTCGCCGGACACTTTCGGAGATACCGCCTGTAGGAGCTGGATCGCCTCAGTCGACTGCGTCTTCGGCAGCGAGAAGCTGTTCGAGTAGGCGCTGCCCGTGGACGCGGAGAGCACCGAGACCACGATCACCGCCGCGATCCAGAACAACACCACCAACCGGCGACGCCGGACACACCATCTAGCCAGTTGACGCACTATCAAACACTCCTTGGGACGGATTTACCCACAGATGCGGGCGAAGTGAAAGCGAGAGAGAGGTTGCTCAGGGGAGTTCGGTCGGTGTCGCTCGACTCGTCGTCGCCGGCACCAGGGGAACCTGCTCTGCGGTGGTTACCGGGGCGGCGGTCGACGTGCCGCGAGCGGCGCCGACGCCTCGCCTAAGTTCCATATGAGGTATCAGCCAAGACGCTCCGAACGCGATGAGGCCGATCGGCGCCGCGATGATGAACACCGTCTGGATCGACTCCGCGTAACCGGCGGCAAGACCGTGACGGATCATCGCGGGCAGCTGGTCCAAGATGGCCGGGGTGACACCCGAGCTCTGCAGCCCGCGCGGCAGTTTGGCGCCGTGGAGGTGCTTCACGAGGTTGCCAACGAGCACGTTCGAGAAGATGGCGCCGAAGATGGCGGTGCCGAATGATCCGCCGATCGATCGGAAGAACGTCGCCCCCGAGGTCGCGACCCCGAGCTCGGAGTAGGGCACGGCGTTCTGCACGATGAGCACGAGCACCTGCATCACGCAACCGAGTCCCATGCCGAGCACGAGCATGAACAGTCCCACGACGAGAGAGCTGGTCCCCGTACCGATGAAAGACAAGAGCAAGAGGCCGGCGGTGATGAGCGCCGTGCCTACGATCGGGAAGACCCGGTAACGGCCGGTCTTGCTGATGATCAGGCCGGATCCCGTCGAGAAGACCACCATCCCGGCCAACAAAGGCAACAGCTGGAGGCCAGAGATCGTCGGTGACTCGCCGTGCACGATCTGGAAGAACAACGGCAGGTAGGTGACCGCGCCGAACATCGCAAAACCGACGATGAACCCAACGACGCTCGTGACCGAGAACGCCCGGATGGAGAAGAGGTGCAGCGGCAGCACCGGCTCGGTCGCGTGCCTCTCCACGAGGGCGAAGACCCCGACGAGCACTGCACCGGCGACACCGAGGGCGATGACCGGTACCGATGCCCAGCGATACGTCGTTCCACCGAGGCTCGTGAACAACACGAGGCAGCTGGCCGCAGCCACGAGGACGGCCGTCCCGAGATAGTCGATGACGTGGTGGACACGGCGAAGATTGCCGGGTACCTGGATGGCGACGACGACGAGCGCGATAGCGCCGACCGGCACGTTTATGTAGAAGATCCAGCGCCACGACAGCTGTTCAACAAAGACGCCCCCGAGGAGCGGACCGATGATGCTCGCGATGCCGAAGACCGCGCCGAAGAGGCCTTGGTAGCGGCCCCGTTCACGAGGAGAGACGACATCGCCGACGATCGCCTGCGTGCCGACCATCAGCCCACCACCGCCGAGGCCCTGGACGGCTCGGAACGCGATGAGCTGGACCATCGTGTGGCTCAGACCTGAGAAGACCGAGCCGCACAAGAAGATGACGATCGCTGCCTGGAAGAAGATCTTGCGGCCGTACTGATCGCCGAGCTTGCCCCATAGCGGCGTCGAGACAGTCGCCGCCAGCAGGTAGGCGACGACGATCCAGGCGAGGTGCGAAGCGCCGTTCAAGTCCGCGACGATCGTCGGCAGCGCTGTCGAGACGATCGTCTGGTCAAGAGCTGCGAGGAACATCCCGAGCATCAACGCGCCGATGATGACGAGCACGCGCCGGTGGCTGAGATCGGGGATCGGCGCTCCGTCGGTCAGTCCAGTCGGAGTATCAGTCATCGCGGCGTTCCGATTCCGGGCGCATGTTTGGCTCTCGACGCCGGTCTGTGGCGAGCGCCCTTGGTTGCCGAGACCGGAGCAACGAAGATCGCCTTTTGGTCGACCAGCCCGTTGGCAAGGCAGTCGATAGCGGCGCCAGTTAGCCGTGCGAGCGAGTCCACGCCGCCGTTCGCGCTCCAGTAGAGGGCAGCCACGCGAGAGGCGGCGAACACCGTCGCCGTCACGAGCGCGGGATAGGGGTCGTGAGCTGGGTCGATCCCGAGACGCTCTGTGAGGGCGTCGACAAGGCTGAGCTCTAACTCGGTGATGTGCCCGCCGTAGGCACTCAAGAGGTCCGGGTCCTCCCGAACGATGCAGAAGCGGCGGAACCAGGCCTCTCGGCCCTCGCCGAGATCGTCAAACTCCTTCTCGATCACGGCGGCGTACTCGACGGTGACCCAACGAAGCGCCTCGAGTGGCGACTCGGTGAGCGGCCGCGCCAAAAGGCTTGCGCGCAGCTCCTCGATGCGTTCAGGGTCGGCACCGATCACGGCCGACTCCTTCGAATGGAAATAGTTGAAGAAGGTTCTCGTTGAGACGTCCGCCGCCTCGGCGATGTCTTCGACAGTGACGTGTGCGTAGCCCCGCTCTGCTACGAGCGCGAGAGCGGCGTTGCGGAGGGACTGGCGAGTGGCCAGCTTCTTCCGGTCGCGTCGCCCGGCCCGTCCCGGCACCTCCGGGTGAGCGTCGAGACCGAGCGAGCACTGCCCCGCGTCGGAAAGCTGCTTCGAGGATGTCGCCATTTGCGGTGAGTATAACATTGCAGTTCATGCAACTATGAGGCGCGGGGTTGTGAAATGACTCTTCAAGTCTTACCTTGACGTCAGGGTTGGCTAGGCTCCGCTGCCCGGAACCAGCGCGGCAACGAGGAGAGAAATTGGCGACCGTTACCCAGGTAGCAGAGACATCCCCCGCTGCGCGGGGCATCTCATACAAGTGGATCGCTCTGTCGAATACCACCCTCGGCATATTGATGGTCACGATCAACCAGTCGATCCTGTTGATCTCGCTGCCTGACATCTTCCGGGGAATCAAGCTCAACCCGCTCACGCCCTCGAATACCTCGTACTTCCTCTGGGTCTTCATGGGGTTCCTGCTCGTCACAGCGGTGCTCGTCGTGAGCCTCGGGCGGGTCGGCGATATCTACGGTCGCGTCCGTATGTACAACCTCGGCTTCGCGATCTTCACTCTGTTCTCGATGCTCTTGTCCGTCACCTGGCTCGTGGGGGCGGCCGGAGCACTCTGGATCATCATCATGCGAGTGTTCCAAGGAGTCGGGGGTGCCTTCCTCTTCGCCAACTCGAGTGCGATCCTCACGGATGCCTTCCCCGAGAACGAGCGGGGCAAGGCCATGGGCATCAACGGCGTGGCTGCGGTGAGCGGCTCGTTCATGGGGCTGATCCTCGGCGGCGTGCTCGCTCCGATCGAGTGGCGTCTCGTCTTTCTCGTATCGGTGCCCTTCGGGCTGTTCGGCACTGTTTGGGCGTACCTGAAGCTTGAGGACAACGGGATCCGGATCAAGGCCAAGATCGACTGGCTCGGCAACGCAGCGTTTGCCATCGGGCTGATCGCGGTCCTGACGGGGATGGTGTACTCCCTCCTTCCCTACGGCGGGCATCCCACCGGCTGGACGAACCCTTGGGTTCTCGGCGCCATCTTCGGGGGCCTAGCCGTGCTCGGCTTGTTCGTCTTCATCGAGAACCGTGTGGCCGAGCCGATGTTCCGCATGGGCTTGTTCAAGATCCGTGCTTTCACCTACGGCAATGTCGCGGCCTTGCTGGCTGCCCTCGGCCGAGGCGGGCTCCAGTTCATGTTGATCATCTGGCTACAGGGGATCTGGCTGCCCCAGCACGGTTACAGCTTTGCCCGTACCCCCTTGTGGGCCGGCATCTACATGATCCCGCTCACGGTCGGGTTCCTCATCGTGGGCCCGATCTCGGGGATCCTGTCGGACCGTTACGGGGCACGGCCGTTCGCGACGGGAGGCCTCGCCATCTCCGGCGTGAGCTTCTTGTTGTTGGAGCTTTTGCCGATGAACTTCCAGTTCGTCTGGTTCGCGCTGCTCGTCTTCTTGTTCGCCGTCGGCATGGGACTCTTCTTCTCCCCCAACCAGGCCGCCGTGATGAACAGCCTCCCTCCCGACCAACGTGGGGTTGGCGCCGGGATGCTCAACACCTTCCAGAACTCGGCGACCGTGCTGTCGATGGGTCTCTTCTTCACGATCGTCACGCTCGGCCTCGCCTCTGACCTGCCGAGTCACCTCTTTCACGGCCTCGTCGCGGCGGGCGTCCCGTCGGGCGCCGCCCGCCAGGTGGCGAACGAACCACCTATCGGCAGCCTGTTCTCGGCCTTCCTCGGGTACAACCCGGTGAAGGAGCTTCTCGCTCCGACCGGCGCTCTCTCGCACCTCTCCGCCCACCAGGCGGCGTACATCACCGGACGGTCCTTCTTTCCGAAGCTGATCGAGCAGCCCTTCGCCAACGGGCTTCACCTAGCCTTCGACTTCGCGGCCCTAGCCACGCTCGTCGCCGTCGTGGCGTCGGCGTTGCGCGGCGGGCACTACTTGCACTCGAAGCACTCGATAGTCGAGGAGCTTGCCGAGGGCGCAGCCGGCGCCGCATCGGCGGCCCCCTTTGGCGGCGGAAGCCCTGTCGAGATAGGCGCAGATGCCATGCTGTCATCGCCCGTGGACAGCTGAACTGAGGAAACGAGGGCTTCGACGAGATGAACGAGAGAGCCGCTTGTCGTGAGTAAGAGGACTGCGTCGGATCCGGCGGCGGCGGCACCTGTCGGCGCGCAGCCCGACATCGAGCGCCAGCTCCTGGCGATCGGAGCGGCAGCCGCCCGCGCGGGCGTCTCGGAGCGGGCTCTTCGCTACTACCAGCAGCTCGGGCTGATCACGCCCTCTGGTCGCACGCCGGGTGGGATGCGGCGCTATTCCGAGAAGGACCTCGAGCGGGTGGTGCGCATCAGGGAGCTGCAGAACCTCCTCGGGCTCAACCTGGACGAGATCGCCGTGGTCTTGCGCAGTGACGACCGCATGGCGGAGATCCGCCAGGTCTACCGTGACGCGCGAACCGGGGCCGCAGAGCGTCAGAGGCTCGCACACGAGTGCTTGATATTGCAGGAGGACTTGAGGGCCACGGTCGAAGGAAAGCGGGTGGCGCTCGAGACGTTTCTCGCCGACGTGGATACCCGAATTGAGCGGATCCGCGAAGTGCTGAAGGACGATGGCCCTAAGAAGCGCCCGCGGAGTGGTGTGGGAAAGAGCTGACACCAAGACAGGCATGAAACATCGGCGTCAGAGCGACTCATGGGTCGCGGCCATTCCGCAGCGCCCTGTGCGTAGCCTCGCTCAGTCGAAGGAGGACTCGTATGGCCGGTGGCGCTCCGGCAGGGCGTCACGTTTCCAGACGAGGAGCTTCCTGCGGAAGTAACAAACCTCGTCCCCGTGCTGGTTGTAGCCCTTCGTCTCGACCGTCACGACACCGCGATCAGGCTTCGAACGCGACTCGGTGACATCGAGGACCTTTGTCTCGGCATAGATCGTGTCGCCGTGGAAAGTCGGCTTTTTGTGCATGAGCGACTCGACCTCGAGGTTGGCGATGCACGAGCCCGAGACGTCCGGCACGCTCATTCCGAGAACGAGGGAGTAGACGAGGTTGCCGACGACGAGGTTGCGACCGTGCACCGTGTCGTTCTCGGCGTAGAACGCATCGAGGTGGAGCGGATGGTGGTTCATCGTGATGAGGCAGAAGAGGTGGTCGTCGTACTCGGTGATCGTCTTGCCCGGCCAGTGGCGGTAGACGTCGCCCGCTACGAAGTCCTCGAGGGCGCGCCCGAAGGGGCGCTCATGCGTGGTCATGGCCGTTGGTTTACTGCAACGAGCCTCGACCGAACCAGTCAGGCGGCGTAGTTGTAGACGTTCTCGTCCAAGGTCTTTGTTGCCCGGCCCTGTGTGACGAGCAACTCCAAGTGAGCACCCGTCTCGGAGACCGCCAGCCTCTGGTTGAACATGTCGAGCTCGTCGAACCTCCGCTCGCGTCGCGTCCATGGGAGCTGGCAGGCGACCTCGAACGCGGTCACGGCCCCGGCATGCAGAGCCGCCATAGCCTGGTCGAGCCTTCTTCCGTGGTGGTCGACCAATTCGTCGATGCGAGCATGCACGCTCGCGGTGACGGCTCCGTGCGCCGGCAGGAGCATCGCGTCGGGAAGGCGCCGCACCCGCTCCAGCGATCCGAGGAAGTCACCGAGCGGATTCGGTGACGGCACTGGCTCGAAGCCGATCGAGGGAGTGATTGTCGGCAGGACATGATCGCCCGCGAAGAGGAGCTCTGCCGCCTGATCGTGGAAGACCACGTGACCGCGTGTATGGCCGGGCGTCTCCACGATCTGCAGTCTGCGCCCCGATCGGAGGACCAGCTCGCCGTCTTCGAGCCAGTCGTTCGGGAGCTCCCATTCGAAGCCGTCAGGCTCATCGCGCTCCCGCACGTCAGCCGCGATCTGGTCCGCAAGGCCTTTCGCGCCATAGAGACGAAGCTGGCGGAGCTGTGACGCCATCGGTACGCGGTTGGGATCGAGGATGGTTTCGAGGGCAAGGCGCTCGCCCTCACCCAAGCTCACGGGTGTTGAGAAGTCCCGACGGAGGGCGATCGCCTGTGTGTAGTGATCACGGTGCACGTGGGTGACGAGGAAGCGATCGATGTCCGCCGGCCCGCATCCGAGCGTCGCCAGTGCTTCGACGAACAGCTTGCGGGAGTGAGGGAGCGCCCAGCCCGAGTCGACGCAGACGAGCTCGTCGTCGCCGACGATGACGTAGACGTTGACAGCTCTCAGCCCATCGTTCGGAAGTGGGAGCGGGATGCGGTACACGCCAGCAGCGACCTCGAATATCCCAGGCGTTGTCCAGTCTTCCGGCGCCGTCGTCACAGTCCTTCATGCCTCCTAATCGCAGCGATTGATGTCACGCGTGCATCGCAGTCGTCGACCGAAATCCGCCAGTCGAGCCCTCGAGGCGTCCGTGACCCGGCGGCCATACTAAGAGTTCTCGCCGGACAGTCGTCAGGGTCTGTGGCATCAGTTGCTTTAATCGTCTGGTGAAGACCGCCGCGCCTCTACCGCGTGACAAGCTGCGCCGGTGATGTCGAACGTCGAGCCCGAGGACACGCGAAGCGACCAAGACGCCGCGCGACCGCTTCTGCCGCCTGTCCTCCTGCCACTGGCCGAAGAGATCGCCGAATCGAGGACGTCGGCCCCCATCTTGGCGAGCTTCGCCACGCGCTGGTCGATCACACGGATCTCGGCTCCGGCCGGATCGGCGACCCGATCATCCGCCTGGAGCTCGCGCGCCTTGAGACCTCCCTCCGGCTGCTGCACCTGAACAACCTCCGGGTGCTTTCCGCCTGCTTCGCGGAGACGATCCGGGCGCGGAGTCATCGGTCACCCGCCTCATGCACAGCTTGTTCGAAAAGCGACTGCACGAGCTGGCGATCGAGATCATCGGCGCGAATGGGCTCATCTCCGGTAGTGACCGGCTTGCTGTCGAAAAGGGGCGGTGGGCGTGGGGTTTCCTGCGGACTCGCGGCTCGACGATCGGCGCGGGAACCGCCGAGGTGCAACGCAACCTCATTGCCGAGCGCGTCCTAGGCCTTCCCTACGATCCGGCCATGCCCGCTCCAGCGATTTAGCGAGACCCTCCCGTATCGACGGGACGGCATTGGAGCCTGCCTGTTGGCAAAGTGCGCGCCGGCGGACGATGTGCGTCCGGATTCCCGCGATTTGTTACGACTGCGTGACTTGTGGCACGCGCGTGCAACTTAGCGGGTTGTCCCGGTGTGTTGGTAGGTGGCGGTGTCTTCCTCGATGCCTGCAGCGTGCCTGGTTCGTGTCATAAACTGAAAGGGATCTCCGATGTCCTTTGCTACGCCCCTCCGTGGCTTTCAGACAGGGAAGTTGGAGGCCCGCCGGCCGGCGGGGCTGAATGACTTCAAGACGTACTTCGCCACCGCGCTCGGACCGCCTCCCGAGCAGGCCCACTACGGCGCCGAGGTGAAGGTGCCCTGGCAGATGGACGGGAACGGACCCGATCCTGCAGTCACCATTGCCCCAGCAGGGTGGGGCGGCTGCGGGGACTGTGTTGTCGCGGGTTCGGCCCACTACCTCACGATGAGCAATTTCGACGAGGGAGGCGACGCCGATGCTGTGCCGACCGCGAACGCGGCTGTCGAGACCTACTGCCAGCTGGCCGGCTGCACGACCGCGGAGCTCTTCGCCGACCCGGCGAAGTACGACACTGGCCTCGACATCTCCTCTGCGCTACAGACCTGGCGCACGACCGGCCTGTTCGGTGTGAAGCTCGGTGCCTATGCTCCGGTCGATTACACCGATCTCGACGACGTCCGCAACGGCCTGTATCTCTGTGGTGGCCTGATCATCGGGATCCAGCTTCCCCAGTCCGCCGAGCAGCAGTTCCCGAACGAGTGGACCTACGTAGCCGGTTCCCCCAACTTGGGCGGGCACTGCATCACCTTGTCGGGCTACAACGCGACGACCGTCTGGGGCGAGACCTGGGGAGAGCTCATTGCCATCACCTGGGAGTTCCTCCAGAAGTACATGGACGAAGCGTGGGCTCCGGTGAGCGCCCAGGCGATCGAAAAGGGCACCGGCCCGAATGGGCTGAACGTGGCACAACTCCAAGCCGACCTGGCGGCGCTGGACAGCTAGGCCCGCCAGTTCAGCGGCACAGCTACGCGACACCTACCGCTCGAGCAGCGCCGGAAGCGGTCGGGCGTGCAGGATACTCAAGTGCTGGATGGGTCGCGTCAGCGCGACGTAGAGCAGCCTGAGGCCGCGCACCTCGTCGCCGGCGATGAGCATCGGCTCGACGACGACGACAGCGTCGAATTCCAGACCTTTCGCGGCTGGCGCCGGCAGGAGAGTGATCGACCGTGTGATGCCGAGCTCATCCAACCGGGCGATATCGCCAGCACCGGCAGTGGCGTGTTGCATCTCGGTGTCAACTGCTCCGGGCGGGACGATCAGGCCGACGAGGAAGCCTTCGGCGGCAAGGCGGCGCGCCTCGGCGAGAGACTCCGAGACGAGGTCGTCGGCTGTGACGGCGATGATCCTCGGCTCGCGGCGGCCCTGGCGCACGGACCTTGTCGGCTGAACGGTGGGCGCGGATACAACGAGCAGGCGGGAGGCGAGGTCGAGCACCTGGCCTGGGGCGCGGTAACCGAGGGTGAGCTCTTCTCTTCGTGAGTCGGCAGCGCCCGGGAGGTGGGGAGCGATCTCGTCCCACGACTGGTAGTTCCACGTGCCCGTCGCCTGGGCGATGTCGCCGAGCACGGTGAGCGAGCCGCGGGGGGCCCGCCGGGCGAGCATCCGCAGCTGCATGGGGCTCAGGTCCTGTGCCTCGTCGACGACGACGTGACCGTA